>JAFSGW010000031.1 GCA_017440585.1 Clostridia bacterium
GTCAACAACCTCAGTGTGTCCCGTAGCGGGTATCCTCTCACGGACTACAAGAATCTTGTCGCACACTGAACAATGTACACCCTCTGTCAAGCCCGTCTTATCGCAGGTGGGAGGAACTGCCTCGTCAATCACTTCCGTGTGTCCTAAAGCGTCAACCACGTTCTGTGCAATAAGCACCTTGTCGCATACAGAGCAGTGCTTACCCTCTGTCAAGCCCGTATCTTCACAGGTAGGTACAACAGCCTTGTCAATAACTTCTGTATGTCCTAAAGCGTCAACCACATCCTGTGCAATAAGCACTTTATCGCACACAGAGCAGTGCTTACCCTCTGTCAAGCCTGTCTCTTCACAAGTAGGCTCCACAGCCTTGTCAATAACTTCTGTATGTCCGTTGGCTGGGATAATTTCCTGTTCATCAAGCACTATTCCGCAATTTGAGCAGTATCTTCCCCATGTCAAGCCCGTATCTTCGCAGGTAGGCGGAACGTAGCTCATAGGCACATCTGTATGGTACGCATACACCTTGTCCTTGGTGCTTCCGTTGACCTTTATCGAAATCGGTACTAAAAATGTTCGTTCCTCAGATATCTCTACCGTTGCAATTACTTTCCCTTTTGGGATTATATTTCCCGAAGCAAGGCTTATGTAAAGCCTTGCTTCGGACTTTATATAGTTCCAGTCATAAAAGCAATTTGCATCTGCTATCGAAACAGATAATATATCCACATCTTCAGGCACATCGAACACATAGTCTACCGAATAAGCATCCCCATCATAACACAACGATATGCCGTAGCTATACCCTTCTTCTGCCCAAGCTCTGATGCCACCAAAAGCTAAAATAATTGAAATTATTATTGCAATATACTTTTTCATTCTTCTTCACCCATGTAGCTTCCGTCAACATCACCGAGCGAAATCGCAACAAATTCAACCTTTGTTGCACTTGTTGCAGACAATGTTTTGTCTGCAAAGCTCGGTACAAATACCCAGGAAGAGCCAATCGGGAACGCATCAATTTTTCTTACTGCCTTCTGCAGAATAAGCGCCGCATCATATTCGCTTACCTTGCCGTTGCCGTCAACATCTGCAGCAAGCTTCTGATTATCATCAAGTGTAATTTTACCGATTGCACTCTGCAATACCAACGATGCATCATAAGCTGTAATCGAATATTTTGGCATTGTTCTGCTTGCAGTTATAGTTACATTTCTTTCTGCCACAGTAAGCTCTGCCTTACCGCTTGTATCAGTAAGAGCACTTACCCCTGCCACCGAAATCGTTACACCGTCAACAAAGTTGTCTGTTCCTTTGTAATACTTAACAAGTGCATTTATCACAAAGCTCGGCTTAATATGCACATTACCGCTGATTACAGTGTTTACTTCAACATCGTTGAAATAAACATCGTGAAGTGTAATATCGTACTGCTTGTCCTCTGTAACCTTCGGCGTTACAACAATATTTACAATAGCGCCCTCAGACGAATTGATATCACTTGTTCCTATGCATCCGATTTTTAACACTCCGCCTGAATATGTATAGTCAAGGTTAAAGCTTCCATCTGCATTTGCCTTTTCCACTGTAACTTTTGTAAAGTCGGAACTTGGCAAATCAAGCTCTGCATGGAGCGAAATTATTTCACCGCTTGCAGTTATGTGCAAAGGCATCTTATATTCCACACCCGAAACCATTGTCATAGATGTGGGTATCTGTGCCATAGACGATGCATCCGTGTATGAAAGCGGCGTGGGCGATGCAACTACCTTGCCCTCTGTTGTTGTGAGTGTCAGCGCATAACTTCCGCTTGCCTTTGCAGGTGCAACAAAGTTAATCTGACCCGAATCCACAAACGAAATATCCTCTATTACTTCGCCGCCAACCTTGACTGTCATGTCTTCTGTAAAGTTACCGCCCAAAACGGAAACTGTTTTTCCGCCCGAAGTTGCTATCTTTGACGGAGTAATACCCGAAATATATGCATCAGCATTTACATTTATCACATTGGGCAATTCCTTAGTACCACTGTAGGAAACATTTCCGTCAGCATCCTCGGCTGTTACATAATAGCTTACGCCCGCCTTTGTTACTGCATTCGCAGGTATAACCGCAACATAAAGATTCTCTGTTGCACCCTCGGTCATTGCCTTTTCTTTAAATTTGCCATTGCCAGTCTTGTAATAAAGCTTAACCTCCGTTACACCGATATTATCCGTTGCAGTTGCCGAAAGTGTCACCTGGCTTCCTGCCTTTGCGCTTGTTACAGGTGAATGCTTGAGCACGGGGAATATGTTGTCAATCGGTGCCGCACTTGCCGTGTTGGAAGCACTTGCTTCTTCATTACCGTCGGTATTTACAACCTTAAAGTAATAATAATACATAACGCCAGGCTCAACATCTGTATCTGTGTATTCTGTGTCCGTCACAACGGAAACATTAATTTTGCTGAAGCCCGATATTTGTTCAGTTGAGCGGTAAATATTGTATCCTGCCAAGGTTTCGTAATCGTTCTGCGCCCAGCTGAGCTCAACCTTGTTTGCACCGCCTTCGGCATTGAGTAACATTGCCAGAACCCCTGTTGTGGAAACATTAAAACTGAAACGAAGCACATCCTCGCCGCAAACAAGCCAGTTGTCATCTGCCGCACAACCGCCCTTTGTTCTCCAACACATTGTGCCGCTTGTCATAACGGGTGATATTCTTATTGTTCCAACCCATTCACGCTCTGATACAAAGTCACCCTCTACCATGTAGTCTGTATAAGGCGTTGCACCGCCATAGCTCACGCTCGGCTGTGTTCCCATGTCCATATCACGGTTAAAGTGAACATGAACATCATACGTTTCGCCCGGCTGAACATTTGAAACAATATTTCCGTCACCATCAGTTAAATAAACCTTTGTCACAAAGGGGTAAATATCCTGTAAGCTTTCGCTCTCAAGTGTCAATATCGGGTCAGTAACAATATCCTGATATGTACCTGCATAATCGTCAGCATCCGTTATCATTTTATTGATAAGGGTTTTGTTTTCTGTTCCCCAGTAGTTTCCCGATACATAATGTGCTGCCAACTGTATATCATGATAATTAGCAGTTAATACTGTCCAAGTATTTGGATTATTATTTAACACAGGATTAAGAACTGCATTATTTATAAACGTCGAATTCCAATACTCTTTCATTGCTTCGTTATAGTCAAAATTTGCAATAGCAGTTGTGATTTCCTCATCGGATATATCAGCTGGAACCTCTATAATTTTAAAATAATTATAGCCTATAGAACTCATATTGTAAAATTTACCCGAAATAAAATTTACAAAGCGATAACTTGACGAAACACTAAAATTCATTGAACTTGTGTCAATCAAATAATCGGTGCCATCAATCCACTCATATTGACCTGTTCCCGGATTAAACATAGCTCCGACAACACCTGCAACCCCCATAGACTTCAACGCCATCGCCTCGGAATCGTCATTGATAACCGCCCAATCCCCACCTAACGATCTGGCAAAGATGCGATATGCTTCGAAAAATTCGTTCTCAAATCTATAATCATAATCTGATAATTTTATGGTAATATATTTGTTTTCAGAATTCTGATCGTAATAAATATTACCCAGTATTAAAGAATTACTTAAGGGTGATTCAGGAAAATCGATTCTGTTATTGCTTGTTATAAACACATTGTTTTTTGCATGAATACTACCATCCGAACCAATACCACGGTAACACATAACACAATCTTCGTGAACATTGTTTGAAACCTCTTCAGTATATACATATCGGCAGTTAAGTTCGTCTCGCCTTATATTTCTTAACAACGAGTTTGTAAGTTTATTGACGTAACAACTAAAGACCGCATTAGGGGAACCATAGTCGTGGTCACGCTCATAAACCTTAAGGTAATTCTGTGTTAAAATGCAATGATCTATTTCCCAAATTGCTTCTGTATTGCTTTCTCCAAACTTAGGGTTAATAATATTGCAGTATTTGAGGGTTTCAATACCTTTTCCGTAAATTTTAACAACATAGTTTTCAAAGCCGCTACCGGGGAACATTTCAATCGGTTCTTCTTCTGTTCCTATTGCGTTAAGTACACCATCGCAGTTGATATACGGCCTAGTCTTTCCGCCATAAGCATCTTCGTAATCAGAAGAATAAAATTGCACCTGTGTACCGGGTTCAATTGTTAAAGTAATCCCTTCGGGAATATATAATGAGTTTTCGATAATCCAAAGGTAATCATTAGTAAGGGTTGTATCTTCAGCTAAAGTTCCGCTGATACCGCGACCTGCCTGAACACTAAAAACATATTCAGTTGCAACAGTATATGTTGCATTATCATTTTTATCAATACCGTTGGTTGTGGTAACAGTGATGTTGATTTTAATCTGTGTATCATTAGGAATTTCACTTGACACCTTAAACCTAATCGGGTTATCTACACCTGTAAGCAGACTGTCGTCATAGATAAATCCGTTGTCAACCTCCTGGAATGTGCCTGCGCTCTGAAGTGTCACTTCATCTGTTATAAACTCAATCCAGGGGTTTGCAACGCCACCGTTAGAGATTGCATTTGCCTTGACTGTTATATCACCTGTCTGCCCCCATTGGTTGCGAACTAAAATACCAAGGTCAATAACTTCGCCTGCATCTATGATTGCATCCCCATCGTTTATTTCGCCATTTTCCTTATTGTCCATTAAGAACATATCCTTAACAGAAAGGTTTGGCTTTGGCAAATAATAAATACTGTCATAGACATTTAGTGCCGGATATTCATAATATTCTTTTTCCGGTGCTGTGAAAGCAGTTTTCTCCGTTGTGGCAGATGAAATCTGTCCCATAATAAACCGTGATGAATATGTATCTTTATCGTCGTAATGGCTTCTTATAATAGCTGCAGTTGCGGAAACGAAAGGTGCCGCCATACTTGTACCTGACCATTCCGCATAGCGGTTATCCGGAAGGGTTGAATAAATATCCACACCGGGTGCAGTTAATTCATATTCAGCATTTTCATTAGGTTTATAATCCCAGTTAGAGAAGGATGCAAGGTTGCTATTCTTCTCTGTTGCCATAACACCTAAAACATAAGAATATCCTGCAGGATACTGATCTGCTCTTTTAGGATACAAAGCATCAGGTGCGTCTGTTGTAGGAATACCGTCATTACCTGCACTCGCTACAAGCACACAGTCGGAAAACGCATCCTCAAGTGCAGTTTCCACCAGATATGACCTACCCGAACCACCAAATGACATGTTGATAACGTCTGCGCCCATCATATGAGCGTAATTTATAGCCTTTGCAATATGGCTCGATGCCAATGTACCTGTCGACTGACCTGCCTTGATTGCCATAATTTTCGTGCCATATGCAAGGCCTATACCGCCCATTCCGTTTGCGCTCATACCGATAATACCTGCGACGTGTGTACCATGGCCGTTATCGTCCATGGGGTTGCCCGCCTTTTTGCCTGACGCTGTTGTGTCAACACCGTAAATATCGTCAATATAGCCGTTTAAGTCATCGTCAACACCCTCTGTACCGTCCAGCTCGGCTGTGTTTATCCACATGTTGGATGCAAGGTCCTCATGGGTGTAGTCAACACCTGTATCAATAACAGCCACAATTGTGCCATAGCCGGGGGCATAGTCATGGTTGTATTCTGTTTCCCACCAGAACTCATCATCACCCTTATGCAGATGCTTGTGGTGAGGCCAGTCACGGTTCTTATCAAATTCATCAGGCATCCCGTGATAGTCCGACGTATAAATATATTCGGGTTCTGCGTATGTAACACCCTTAAGCTCGGTAAGTGCATCTACTGTTTCATAAACATCATTAAGGGTATACGCTCTGTACCATACCTCGTTTTTCTTACCGATAGGCTTTGCATTACCGTCTTCGTCCACAAAAAGAGGTACAACACGGCTTATGTCCAATTCTTCAAGCTCGTCTTTAATGCTTTTCAAAGTCGCGTTCTCTTTCATTGCAAAGAGCACTATATTAAGCATATATGTTTCGTCGTCGGAAAGCTCTGTCTCAACGGCATCTTCGCTTTCTGTCTCAGTAGCTTCCTCATTTGTATTTTCAATAACCTCTTCCGACGGAGCTTCTGCCTCGATCACGTTCTCAGTAACCTCTTCTGCTAAAGCTTCTTCCTCCTCAGTAACGCTTTCAGAAGCCGCTTCCGAAGCACTTTCCGTCACACCTGTTTCAACCTCGGTAGCTTCCTCAAGCTCGGCAGCTTCCTCACTTGCAAGCTCCGTAACTGCCTCAACTGCCACTTCGTCCGAAAGAGTCGTCTCTTCAGTATTTTCCATTGCAAATACAGGCATTACCATGTTCAAAAGCAAGCATAACACCAGTAAAACGCTCAATTTTCTTTTCATAGTCTTCTCCTCCTTTATTTCTTACTGTTTCAGATATCTTACCATAATAGTTGCCATCTGTGCCCTCGTAACACTCATCCTTGGTGCAATTTCCGTCTCAGACACACCCTCAACAATATTATTCTGAACTGCCCAACACATGGCAGATAAAGCAAACTCCGAAACTTTTTCCTTATCCTCAAACTTTTCTAAAGCTTCTGTTGTTTTCCCCTCTCCTGCATACCTGTACAGAATTGTCATCGCCTGCTCACGGGGAATCTTTCCGCTCGGGTCAAACTCATTATCGGATACGCCTTTTATATATCCCTTTTCAAACGCCCATGCAACCGCCTTATAGTACCAATCTGTTTTTTGAACATCCGTAAAATCAAGCTCAACCTCTGCACTTGGCTTTTTAGCCATGTTCCAAAGGATTGTAGCTGCTTCTGCTCTTGTCATTTCCCTATCGGGGGCAAACGTTCCGTCGGGCATTCCCGAAACTATACCAAGCTTAACTGCCTGGGTTATATATTCACTCGCCCAATGCCCCGAAACATCCTTGAACGTAACCTCAATCTTTAATTCATCCTCGTGAATTACAATTTCACCGGGCTTTTTATTACCTCCCGCGGACGGCTTCCATACGTTTCCGCCCGTTTGGCTATCCTTTTCTTCTTCAAAATCTCCGTAGTTATCTGTAACTTTAATTTTACAGTCAACCTTTTTCCCGTCTGCACTCATCATTTCAACAAGCACAAATTCTATCTCGGGGTTGCCCTTCTTCGGCTTTTCAAAAACAAAGGTTGCAAGGTTCCCGTTCTCTGTTGTATTACTTATACCTGCAACTGACAATATTGCACTTGTCCTCTCGCCTGTGGCTTTCGGATTAAAGTCTGCAAGCATACCTTTTACAACTTCACCTGCAATAACCTTTTCACAGGTAAGTGTGTTTTCGTTGTAGAACAGTTCAAGCTGCAGTGATGCAAAGCCCGTATTTTCCGAAATATCAACACTTACTATGTATTTTCCGTCCAAAAGCTCCTTCTGCTCAGGTATTGTAACAGTTACCTCTGCCGCATGAGAAACCGTCACCAACAACATCAGTGCAATCGCTATTGAAACAACTCGTTTCACTTTCCACCGCATCCTTTCCTTTTAACCTGCATCTCACAAATCACCTTATGCGTGTTCTTGTAAAAATCATTGTTGCCAAAATTTTTCTTTTCTATCATCGGTGCTATTTTTTTATATATTGCTTCATCTAAAAAACCGCCCGCAAGCTCATACACCGTTTTCTTATCATATATCCTAAGATTAACTCCAACACAAAAATGCTCAATTCGTGCAATATAAGAACTTACTATTTTATATTCTTCAGTGCTGTAATGCTTTGAAATTTCTTTTATTTCATCTACGCTGTATTTTGCCAGATAATCCAGAGCCTGCTCCTGAAGCAAATTATATGCATCAAGCGTCGCCTGTCGTCTGTCATGCTTAACCCCGTTCAAATATGTAGTTACAGCAAATATTGCCGCAGTAAGTGAAGACACGATGGTCACAATCTCAGCTGCATTATTCATATCATATCCTCCGTTTCCGAAAGCATAAACCCATAAAAAGGGTAAAACTACCCCATTTTCTGCAATTGTATCACATATTTTCAAATAGTTCAACTGTTTTACCATAAAATAAATTGCCCTAAAACTGTCCCAGAACTTCAAATTTTAAAACCCTCTCCAACTCGGTCACCACAGCCCTTTCAGAGTTTTTTAAAGAGTAATTTCGGCGAAGCAATCCATACTCATTTAAATGGATTTAAAGAGCACGAAAAAAGCATCTGTAAGAAAGCCTTACAGATGCTTTTTTCGTTGGGGGTATATTCAGTCCAATAATCATTCGAGCTATTTTTTCCCATCTTTAGACTGTGTAAATTCGCACGCAGTATTTTCATCGCTAATATTTGGAGATTCTATTAATTGTTTATGTAGATTCTCTAACCAATGTTTTATGCATCGCTTTCTCGATTTTTCTATATCTTTAACAACAATCAAAATATTCTTCAATCTCATAACATTTCTCCGTTAAATTCTTATATATCAGCTTAATTATACTCCCACTCCTACCCTTTTCAATAAAAAAATAAAATCAAAACTTTAAGTGGAATTTATCTCTTCGTCCTTTATTTTAAAATGCTTGATTTTTGAAACTTAACTAAAAATTACATGATTATATAGAAAACAGTCGGCACAAAATACTATTGTGACAGTCAAAGGAAACTTTAACTGCTCACTAAAAAACAAATATTTAAATTTTAAGGAGAAAATGAAAA
>JAFSGW010000032.1 GCA_017440585.1 Clostridia bacterium
ACGTTGGTGAATGTACTCCCGACGGCAAGTTTTCTCTCACAGCTACACGTTGTGTAGGTGCATGCGGTCTTGCGCCTGTTGTAACAGTTAACGAAGACGTTTATGGCAGACTTACTGTTGACGATGTTCAGGGAATTCTTGACAAGTATATGTGATTTTGGGAGGTGTAATAAATGAGAACTTTAGAAGAACTTAATCAGTTAAGAGATAAAATCAGACCTACACTTGCAATGCGTCTTAAGGAAGAGGGCAATGCAGGTTACAAGTACGATGTTTTGGTATGTGGCGGTACAGGTTGTACATCCTCAGGCAGCGAAACACTTCTTAAGGAATTTGACGCTCAGCTTGAAAAGTATGGCGTTAAGGACCAGGTTAACATGGTTAAGACAGGCTGCTTTGGTCTTTGTGCACTTGGTCCCATTGTTATTGTGTACCCCGAAGGTACTTTCTACAGCCGTGTTCAGGCTGAAGATGTTGAAAAGATTGTTGCTTCTCACCTTGTAAAGGGCGAGGTTGTGAAAGAGCTTGTTTATCCCGAAACACTTGACGGTGATACATTAAAGAGCCTTAACGAAACAAACTTCTACAAGAAGCAGCACAGAATTGCTCTTCATAACGGTGGCGTAATAAGCCCCGAGCACATTGAAGAAGCTATCGGTATGGATGCTTACCAGGCACTTGGTAAGGTGCTTACAGAAATGACTCCCGATGATGTTATTAATGAAGTTAAGGCATCCGGTCTCCGTGGCCGTGGCGGCGGCGGTTTCCCCACAGGTGTTAAGTGGAGCCTTGTTCCCAGAAACATCGAAGGTCAGAAGTATGTTTGCTGTAACGCCGACGAAGGTGACCCGGGTGCATTCATGGACAGAAGTATTCTTGAAAGTGACCCCCATACAATATTGGAAGCTATGGCTATTGCAGGCTATGCTATCGGTGCTGACCAGGGTTACATTTATATCCGTGCAGAATACCCCATCGCAGTTAAGAGACTGCAGATTGCAATAAAGCAGGCTAACGAATACGGTCTTTTAGGTAAGGACATTTTCGGTACAGGCTTCAACTTCAACGTTGAGGTACGTCTTGGTGCCGGTGCTTTCGTTTGCGGTGAAGAAACTGCTCTTATGACTTCTATTGAAGGTCACAGAGGCGAACCCAGACCCCGTCCTCCGTTCCCTGCAGTAAAGGGTCTTTTCGGCAGACCTACAGTATTAAATAACGTTGAAACATACGCTAACATTCCCAAGATTATACTTAACGGTGCCGAGTGGTTCCAGAGCATGGGTACAGAAAAGAGTAAGGGTACTAAGGTATTCGCTCTTGGCGGTAAGATCAACAACACAGGTCTTGTTGAAGTTCCCATGGGTACAACACTCCGAGAAATCATCGAAGAAATCGGTGGCGGTATCCCCAATGGCAAGAAGTTCAAGGCTGCACAGACAGGTGGTCCCTCCGGCGGCTGCATTCCTGCATCCTTGATTGATACACCTATTGATTACGACTCTCTTATGGCTATCGGCTCCATGATGGGCTCCGGCGGTCTTATCGTTATGGACGAAGACAACTGTATGGTTGACATTGCTAAGTTCTTCCTTGAATTTACAGTTGACGAATCCTGCGGTAAGTGTACACCCTGCCGTGTAGGTACAAAGAGATTACTTGAAATTTTAGACAAGATTACAAAGGGTCAGGGCACACTTGAAGACATTGACAAGATGGAACAGCTTTGCTACCACATTAAGGAAGCTTCCCTCTGCGGTCTTGGTCAGACAGCTCCCAACCCCGTCCTTTCCACACTTAAGTACTTCCGTGACGAATATATTGCTCACGTTGTTGACAAGAAGTGTCCTGCAGGCGTATGTAAGGCTCTCACAAACTATGTGATTGAACCCGACAAGTGTAAGGGTTGCTCCGCTTGTGCACGTAAGTGCCCCGTTGGCGCAATCAGTGGCGAAATCAAGAGTCCTTATACCATCGATACAAGTAAGTGTATCAAGTGCGGCGTTTGTATGGAAACATGTAAGTTCGGCGCAATCGTAAAGAAGTAAGAAAGGAGAAGTGTGAATTATGAATATGGTAAATTTAAAAATTAACGGTCAGGACGTTACTGTTCCTGCCGGTACTACTGTCCTTGAAGCGGCAAGACAGGTAGGAATTGAAATTCCCACTCTCTGCTTTTTGAAGGATTTAAGCAAAACAGGTTCCTGCAGAATGTGCCTTGTTGAAATAAAGGGCGGCAGAGCTTTGCAGGCAGCTTGTGTATACCCCGTAGCTGAAGGTATTGAAGTATTTACAAATACACCTAAGGTAAGAAGTGCAAGAAAGGCTGTTTTAGAGCTCCTTCTTTCTAACCACGACAGAAAGTGCTTAACATGTACGAGAAATCAGAAGTGTGAGCTTCAGGCACTTGCTGATGATCTGGGCGTTGGCGATATTCCTTATCTTGGTGAAAGATGCGAATATGAAATTGATGACCTTTCTCCCTCTATTGTTCGTGACAACAACAAGTGTATTCTTTGTCGTAGATGCGTTAACGTATGTCACAACATTCAGGCAGTTGGCGTTATCAGCCCCATCGGCCGTGGCTTCACAACACAGATTGGTTGTGCATTTGAAATGAGCCTTGGCGAGGTTGACTGTGTAAACTGCGGTCAGTGTATTGCGGCTTGTCCCGTTGGTGCCCTTAAGGAAAAGGACGCTAAGGATGACGTATGGGCAGCTCTTGCATCCGGCAAGCACGTTGTTGTACAGACAGCTCCTGCTGTTCGTGCAGCACTTGGTGAAGAATTCGGTATCGAAGGCGTTGCTACAACAGGTAAGATGGTTGCAGCTCTTCGTCGACTTGGCTTTGACAAGGTATTTGATACAAACTTCGGTGCAGACGTTACAATTATGGAAGAAGGCACAGAGCTTCTTAACAGAATTAAGAACGGCGGTAAGCTTCCCATGATTACCTCCTGTTCTCCCGGCTGGATTAAGTTCTGTGAACACAACTATCCCGAATTTTTGGATAACTTAAGCTCATGTAAGTCTCCTCACGAAATGTTTGGTGCTATTATTAAGAGCTATTACGCTGAAAAGCAGGGTATCAAGCCTGAAGATATCTATGTTGTATCTATCATGCCCTGTACAGCAAAGAAGTTTGAAGCTCAGAGAGATGAGCTTAGCGTGAACGGTCTTCAGGATGTTGATGCAGTTCTTACAACAAGAGAACTGGCAGCTATGATCCGTGAAGCAGGTATTCAGTACGCTAAGCTTCCCGATGAAGTGTTCGACACACCGTTTGGTGATGCAGCTACAGGTGCGGCTGTTATCTTCGGTGTAACAGGCGGCGTTATGGAAGCAGCTCTTCGTACAGTTGCTGAAATCCTTTCCGGCAAGAGCCTTGAAAAGGTTGAATTTGAAGCTGTACGTGGCTTTGACGGCGTTAAGTTTGCTAACGTTCCTGCAGGCGACATTACAGTTCGTGCTGCTATTGCTCACGGTCTTGCTAATGCAAAGAAGCTTCTTGATTCCATCAAGGCAGGCGAGGTAGAGGTTGACTTTATCGAAATTATGGCTTGCCCCAACGGTTGTATCACAGGTGGCGGTCAGCCCATTATTTCCAACCGTGAAAGAATGGAAAAGGACATTGCGGCTATCCGTGCAAAGGCTATCTATGATGAAGATGAGAGCCTTCCCATCCGTAAGAGCCACGAGAACCCCTATGTTCAGGAATTGTACAAGGAGTTCCTCGGTGAACCCTGCGGTCATAAGAGCCATGAATTACTTCATACTCACTACGTAAAGAGACCTAAGTATTAATAACAGGGGCTGTAAAAATAGTCCAGACCGCAAAAAGGCGTAAATAAAGGCAACAAGAAGTTATTTGATAATGCAAATATTCTTGTAAAGTTGAAAAACATCGCGGAAGCGATGTTTTTCTCATATTATATGCCTTTTTGCTATCGACAAACCTCACCACTCGGCGTACTTATGTACGCAGTCGGGCTTGGGGCAACCGCAGGGCGGACACTGCAGTTGCCTTCGGTTTGTCAATTCTGAACAATTTTTCCTACCCCCTGCAAAAGCTGGTGTAAAAAAGCAAAAAAATATGTACAAAGCTGCTGTTTTGTGATATAATTTCTGTTATAGAATTCAACAAGCAAGGAAAGGTTATGAAAATTATGAGAAAAGTTACTATTATTTCTGACAGTACCTGTGATTTATCGAAGGAATTGAAGGAAAGGTATCAGATTGAAACCTTCCCTTTGCATATCAATCTTGGTGAGGAGCAGTACTCTGACGGGGTTGATATAACTGCAGAGGATATATACGCCTGGTCTGATGAAACAAAGCAGACTCCCAAAACCTCAACATTGTCACCCTTTGAAGCAGAGGAGTGCCTTGAGAAGCACCTTGCAGGCGGCAAGGATGTGATTTGCTTCTGTATTTCGGAAACAATGTCCTCTTGCGTAAATGTTATGCGCATGGCAGCAAGAAGCCTTGGATCTGAGGACAGGGTTTTTGTTGTGGATTCCAAAAATCTGTCGACGGGTATAGGCCTGCAGATAATAGAAGCGGCAATTATGGCAGATGAGGGAATGGGTGCAAAGGAAATTGTGGAGGCTGTTTCTGCAATGCAGAGCAGGGTACGTGCAAGCTTTGTTGTGGATACCCTTACATATCTTCACCGTGGAGGCCGTTGCAGTGGTCTTGCGGCAATGGTTGGCGGAACACTTGGTCTGCATCCGTATATTTCGGTTGTTGACGGTAAAATGCAGCCGGGCAAAAAGTATCGTGGCAGAATGAATAAGACTATAATGCATTACGTAGAGGATTTACGTCCTGAGCTTGAAAAGGCAAAGTGTGACAGAGTTTTTATTACACATTCAGGCTGTGATGAGGAGATAATAGCTAATGTTAAGGCTTATCTTGAGGAAATGAATTATTTTAATGAAATACTTATTACTCAGGCGGGCTGTGTTGTTACGAGCCATTGCGGTCCCGGTACACTTGGTGTACTGTTTGTTGCAGGGGAATAATTAAATATGTTGCGGAGCATCGGAAAAGGTGCTCCGTTTTTTGTTTGCACCAAACACCCTGAAAAGCGGTGAATGATGCACTTTTTTTATTGACGGAAAAGGGGATAGGTGGTATAATTAATCTATTATATTGTACCCTGAAAGGGTTTAAGGAGATGCAAAGACAAATGAAAAGTGATAACGTAAAATTGGGTATGCAGCAGGCACCCCACAGAAGCTTATTTAATGCTTTGGGCTTGACAGAGGAAGAACTCAGCAAGCCTTTGGTTGGTATTGTTTGCTCATACAATGAAATAGTGCCCGGTCATATGAACCTTGACAAAATTGCCCAGGCTGTAAAATTAGGCGTTGCGGCAGCAGGCGGTACACCTATTATGTTCCCTGCAATTGCAGTTTGTGACGGTATTGCAATGGGTCATATTGGTATGAAGTATTCACTTGTTACCCGTGACCTTATTGCAGATTCCACCGAATGTATGGCAACTGCACATCAGTTTGATGCACTTGTTATGATACCTAACTGCGACAAGAACGTGCCCGGTTTACTTATGGCGGCTGCAAGAGTAAACGTGCCTACTGTGTTTGTATCGGGCGGTCCTATGCTTGCAGGTCACGTTAAGGGTCACAAGACAAGCCTTTCCTCCATGTTTGAGGCTGTAGGTAGCTACGCTGCAGGCACAATGACAGAGGAGGACGTTAAGGACTTTGAATGCAATGCATGCCCCACATGCGGCAGCTGCTCGGGTATGTACACAGCAAACAGTATGAACTGCTTAACAGAAGCACTTGGTATGGGTCTTCCCGGTAACGGCACAATCCCTGCAGTATATTCCGAAAGACTGAAACTTGCAAAGAGGGCAGGTATGGCTGTAATGGAAATGTACAGAAAGAATATCCGTCCCCGTGACATTATCACAAAGGAAGCTATTATGAACGCTTTAACAGTTGATATGGCATTGGGCTGTTCCACAAACAGTATGTTACATATTCCTGCAATTGCTCACGAAATTGGCTTTGATTTTGACATTGAGCTTGCAAACGAGGTGAGTGCAAGAACACCTAACCTTTGCCACCTTGCTCCTGCAGGCCCCACATATATGGAGGACCTGAACGAAGCAGGCGGTGTATACGCTGTTATTAACCAGCTTTGTGAAAAGGGCCTTATCAACGAGAACTGTATGACAGTAACGGGCAAAACAATTGGCGAGGCTGTTAAGGGTCATGTTAACAAGAACCCTCAGGTTATCCGCACAATGGATAACCCCTACAGTACAACGGGCGGATTGGCAGTATTAAAGGGTAACCTTGCTCCCGACGGCAGCGTTGTAAAGAGAAGTGCAGTTGTTAGTGAAATGATGCAGCACGAAGGCCCTGCAAGAGTGTTTGAATGCGAAGAGGATGCTATTGAAGCAATCAAGGGCGGTAAGATAGTAGCAGGTGACGTTGTTGTTATCCGTTACGAAGGTCCCAAGGGTGGCCCCGGTATGAGAGAAATGCTTAATCCCACAAGTGCTATTGCAGGCATGGGCTTGGGCTCAACCGTTGCTCTTATTACAGATGGTCGCTTCTCCGGTGCATCGAGAGGTGCATCTATAGGTCACGTATCACCCGAGGCGGCAGTTGGCGGACCTATTGCATTGGTTCAGGAGGGAGACATTATACAGATTGATATTGATAAGTGCACACTTAACCTTAAGGTGAGCGATGAAGAGCTTGCAAAGAGAAAGGCTGAATGGAAGCCCCGTGAGCCTAAGGTTACAACGGGCTATCTTGCTCGTTATGCAAGAATGGTAACAAGCGGTAACCGTGGTGCGGTTTTGGAATAATTACAGATATTTTTGTAGGGGCGTGCATTGCACGCCCGTAAAAGGAGAAGAAGAAATGAAAAAGTTTACGGCTGTTTTAGTTGTTCTTTGTATGGTAATTGGTATGATGCCGGTCGTTTCAATGGCAGAAACAGATACGATTACTGCGGTAAGAATGGCATATTTTAACTCAAGCGGTAGTGAATGGAAATATACAGACGGTGATAACGTGCTTGTTTCCACCGGTGCATCGGGTTGGGAGGGTGCTGATAGCTTTACTGACCTTGACGGCACAAAGGTGACACAAAGCTCCCTTTCAGGTACGGGCTTTGGCAGTGCAAGACATGCACTTATTGCATTTGAATTGCCGGAGGGTATTGATGCAGAAAAAATTGCAAATGTAACCCTTTCCATGACTGTTAAAAACGTTAAGCAGACATCAGGTGGTGCACGTCTTTCAGTTTACGGCAACAGTGTTGACGGCACATGGAGCACAAGCGATGCTACAAGTAAATTCGGCACCTTCAGTGCTCTTCCTTTGCTTGGTCTGACAGATAGTATAAGTGCAGGCAATTCTCAGGGCGAGGTTGCAAGCGGACAGACAATTACGCTTTCCAGCCTTACTCTTGCAGAATACGTAAAGGAAGCTGTGAAGGAAGAAAAAACAGAGGTTACCTTCCGCCTGGCTGCACCTCTGGGCGGTATCAGAATTTATGATACAAACACCTCTACACCTCCCGTTCTTACAATTAAGACAGGTGATGTTACGACTGTTAAAATAAAAACTGTGTACTACGACGGCGAAAGCATTGCTGACGAAGAGGTAAGTGTGATTGGCGGTCAGGTTGCAGGGGATACGTATACGTATAATCAGGCACCTAAGGCTACAATTGTAAAGGGCTCTGATGTATATAAGTATTCCGCAGAACGCTCCGTGCTCAGCGTAAACGTAGCGTCAGACGGCTCAGGCGAGATTGTACTTGTATATGAAAAGCAGACAGACGTAACAAGCTTTTATGGCTATGAAATCGAGGACGAGGGTGCATGGTGCTGGTTTGGTGATCCCAGAGCCATTAACTTCACAAACGAAGAGGGCACTATTGACGTGACCATTATAGGCTATATCGATGTTCACGGCAATATTAAAGCCACACAGATAAACAATCTGACAGATAAGGTTGACGAGGTTTTAATAAGAACCAATATTCAGCCCGACGACCACAACAACCCCACCTTTGTTATGGTGCCTGATGGAAGAATTGTTGTGTTCTATTCACGCCATACAGACGAGGCGTGCTTCTGGTACAGAGTGAGTGAAAAGCCCGGTGATATTACAACCTTTGGCGAGGAGAAATGCTTAGAGACAAGTGCAAACACAACATATCCTTCGCCTTTTATCCTCTCTGATGACCCTGAGCATATTTATCTTTGCTGGAGAGGTATTGAATGGCATCCCACAATTGCAAAGTTAACACTTCCCGATGAAAACGGTGATATGGAATTTGACTTTGGTCCTTATCAGATTGTGAGAAGCACAAATACTGGTAATAATGTACGCCCCTATGCAAAATATGCAACAAACGGCAAGGACAAGATTTATATGTCCTACACATCTACTCACCCCGACAATGTAAGTGACAACTGGCTTTACTTTAACCAGATTGATATTAAGGAAATGACTGTGCACGACATTAACGGCAATCTTATGCGTACAATCGCAAATGGTCCCCTTATTGTTGACCATTCAAGTCAGTCTCACATTGTTGACAGAACAGGCTCTGTCCGTAACTGGTTATGGCAGGTGGCAGTAGCAGAGGATGGTAATCCCGTTATTGCGAATGTACGTATTGACTCCAGTAAAAACAACCACAAGTATTACTATGTAAAGTGGGACGGAAGTAAATGGGTTAAAACCTTCTTAACCGATGCAGGCGGTAAGTATCACCCCTCAAACACAGAATACTGCTACAGTGGCGGTATGAGCATTGATGTTGACAACCCCAACGTTATGTACTGCTCAAAGCCCGTTGAAGGCTTGTTCGGTAAGGTTTGGGAAATTTTTAAGTATACAATGAGCGAAGACGGCACAGAGGTTTTATCTGTTGAACAGATTACTGAAAATTCGCAGAAGAATAATGTTCGTCCCTGGGCTATTCCCAATAGCGAAGGCAAGGATTTACGAATTATGTGGATGAACGGCGACTATGACTTCTGGATGGTGAACTCGGTTTATCCCGCAGGTTACCCCACACGCATTATGGGCGAGGTAGAGCTTCCCGCAGAAGAGGTTAATTTTGACGAAGATGATATTGCAATAGATGATTTAGAAGACGTGGGCGGTGTTTTTGTTTCGGAAAAGAATATGGCACATTATGTCGGCGGATTGGATGATATTGCTTTTAGTACCTTTACAGCGTCGGCTGATGTTTATCTTGACGGAGATTACACAGGAAAGATAATGGACCTTGGTGATATTGAGCTTTCTGTTAAGAATTTGCCAACACGCTATGCGGATAACGATACAACTGACAGACCGAGGCTTGTTCTTACTGTAGCTGGGGTGGATTATGCATCACCTAATGTGTACGGAACAAGTGATGAATGGAAGAATCACAATATCCGTACAGGCGGTGAATATTTCTTTACAGAATACGACAGGTATGTAAATTTGACTATTGTTTTTGACTACGACACCAAATATGCTACCGTATACCGCGACGGACTTGTAGATATCAAAATTAAGCTTGAAGAGTGGACAGATACAGACGAGTTTAAGGTAGGCGGCTTTGACGGCTATGTAGAAAAGGCTGTGCTGTTTGCAAGAGTGCTGAACCATGATGAAATTAAGGTGCTTGCAGATGCAGAATATAAAGTTTATGAACCACAGCTCGAGTATGACAGAACCTTTGAGGTTACTTATGAGGACAGATGCGGTAATCTCATAATGCCTGTTATGGAGGTTGAGGCATATCCCGGAACTGATGTTTGCGATTGGAACTTTGAGGATTCCTTCATTTATAACAACGATATTTATACTTTTGTATCTAAAACCTACAACCAGTTCGGCAAATCTTCGGTAGGTGTGTATGAAAGAAATCATCTGATTGGTGAAAACCTTGTTCCCGATGGCTCGTTTACTGATGCAGATGGTAACTTTAGCTGGGGCAGCTGGCAGACGCCAAGAACTGACGGCGACTATAATAACGGCTACTATAAGGACAACTGCGGTGACTGGTTCTACAAGGTAAACAGGGACACAAATAAAGCAGGTCTTTACGAAACAGGAGATGTTACTGCCGAAGATTATGCACTCGGTACACGCTGGAACGACGGCTCAACAGGCACATGTTCACTGGCTAACTTTATCCCCGTAGAAAAGGGTAAGACATACTATGTGGCGTATGACTATAAACACGTAACGGGAAGCGTTGACGCTTCTTACATAAGTACAGCATTTGTAAGTGAGAAAAACTACGCTCTGAATGCATCGGGCAATAATATCCCCGAGAGTGTTACAACCGAGTGGCAGACAAACGAGTTTACAATCACAGCAGAGGAGGATGGTTACATTTACTTCCACTTCTCGTGGCTTGGTAACAGTAACAATGCAGGCAAAGGTCCTTATTGGTATTTCGACGACTTTATGGTTTATGAAGTAAAGCCTGAGCTTATCAAAGCAAAGCTTGGAATGCATGGTGCAAGTAACGGAAAAGTGTCGGTTATAGTTCAGAATATTTCCGACGAAGATATAGAAAATATAATTATTCGTGCGGTTACATATGGTGAAGATAACGAAGTGTTAAAGGTTGATTCTGAAACGATGGACCTTAAAGCAGGCGAAAGGCTTGGCACTGAAGATTTAGAGGTAGGCGAAAAGTATAAGGTATTTATCTGGAATGAAAATCTGGATCCCTTCTACAACACACTGGAAGAATAATAAACACACAAAAAAGGTCAGCTTTGCTGACCTTTTTTGTTGCATAAATGAGAATAATGTGTTATAATTGCCTTAATTAAGGAAAAGGTTGTGACAAAATGAAAAACTTACATATAAAAAATCTTGTTTTGGCGGCAATGTTTCTTGCGATAGGTATTATACTTCCGTTTTTTACTGGGCAGATACAATTAATAGGTAACATGCTTTTGCCTATGCACATTCCCGTTATGCTCGCAGGGCTTATATGCGGCTGGCAGTACGGGCTGGCGGTTGGATTTATTATGCCTTTACTTCGCTCGGTGCTTTTTTCAATGCCTCCTATGTACCCCGGTGCGGTGGCAATGGCATTTGAACTTGCAACCTACGGCTTTGTTATAGGCATCCTTTACGAAAAGTTTTACTGGCACTGCATTAAGGCGTTATATAAAAGCCTTGTGGCTTCTATGGTGGCAGGCAGAATAGTGTGGGGAATAGTTATGGCATTTCTCCTTGGTGTGAAGGGGAATGCATTTACAATGAAGGCGTTTATGGCGGGTGCATTTTTAAATGCAATCCCCGGTATTATCATTCAGTTAATTATTATTCCGGTTATAATGGTGGCACTTAAAAAGGCAAAGGTAGTGCCCAAACAAAAAAAGTCAGCTCATTGAGCTGACTTTTTTGTGTTAAAAACCAAGTTCGAATATTGTTACCTGGCTTGACTCGGGCAAATCACCGAATGCGCCAAGCCTTTTTAAGGTTTCAATATGGGTCTGTGAAACACTTGTTCTTGACTTAAAGTCATCGATAGACTTGAAGGGGGCTTCCTCACGAGCTTTCATAACGCTTTCGGCAGCTGCTGTACCCAAGCCTGCAATGGAATTTAAAGCAGGCATAATTTTGCCGTCAATGTTCAAAAACTTTGTGGGGTGAGCATCGAAAACATTAAGTGGGGTAAATTCAATGCCACGGGCGTACATTTCGTTTACAACCTCTAAAATGGTCATTGTAACCTTATCCTTTGCTGTGGGCTTTTCTGTACGGGAAAGCTCCTGCATGGTGTTCTGAACCTTCTGTCTGCCGAGAGCCATCATTTCATAGTCGAAGGTGTCGGCACGGACAGTGTAGTAGGACTGGTAAAAGGCTATAGGGTAATAAAGCTTGAAGTATGCCACACGGAAGCTCATTGTTACGTAGGCAGCTGCATGTGCCTTGGGGAACATGTACTGAATTTTGTTGCAGGATTCAATGTACCACTCGGGTACGCCTGCTGCTCTCATTTCAACCTCGTCCTCAGGCTGGAGCTTTTTACCCTTACGTACCTTTTCCATTATCTTGAAGGCGTGACCGGGGTCAATGCCCATATGGATAAGATAAATCATAATATCGTCACGACAGCAGATACATTTACTTAATGTACAGATGCCCGCCTTTACTAAATCCTGAGCGTTGTTGGTCCAAACGTTTGTACCATGGGAAAGACCCGATATACGAACAAGGTCGGAAAAGGTTTTGGGCTGTGTGTCCATAAGCATCTGACGAACAAAGTGTGTACCGAATTCGGGCACGGCAAAGGTGCCTGTTTCACTGCCTATGTCCTCTTTAGTAACGCCTAAAGCCTCGGGCGAAAGGAAGAGGCTCATAATCTTCTGGTCGTCAAGGGGTATTTCACGGGCATTCACACCCGTTAAGTCCTCGAGCATACGGATCATGGTGGGGTCATCGTGACCTAATATGTCAAGCTTAAGGAGGTTTTCGTCAATACTGTGGTAGTCAAAGTGGGTTGTGATGATATCTGTTTCCGTATCATCGGCAGGATGCTGAACGGGGGTGAACTCATGAATGTCGTGACCCTTGGGGAGAACTATAATGCCGCCCGGGTGCTGACCGGTTGTTCGTTTTACGTCCATACAGCCAAGCTTAAGCCTTTCAATTTCAGCCTGATTGTAGTGAAGACCTCTTTCTTCGCAGTATTTCATAACATAGCCGAAGGCTGTTTTATCGGCAACGGTTGAAACCGTACCTGCACGGAAGGTGTAGCCCTCACCGAAAATTTCCTCGGTGTATTTATGAGCCTTGGGCTGATATTCACCCGAGAAGTTAAGGTCGATATCGGGCTGTTTACCTCCGCCGTAGCCAAGGAAGGTTTCGAAGGGAATGTCGTGACCGTCCTTTGTAAGGGGTGTTCCGCATACGGGGCAAATTTTGTCGGGCATGTCAAAGCCCGAGTCGTACTCACCGTGGGTGAAAAACTCGCTGTGCTTACAGTTCGTGCAACGGTAGTGGGCACAGAGGGAGTTAACCTCGGTAATGTTTGAAAGGTAGGCAAGGAAGGAGGACCCAACAGAGCCTCGGGAGCCTACTATGTAGCCGTCTTCGATAGAATGTTCAACAAGAAGGCGTGCTATGTTATAAAGGTCGGCATAGCCGTGGTCAACAACACTTTCAATTTCCGCATTGAGTCTGTCCTCAACAATCTGAGGCAGGGGAGTGCCGTAGAGACGCTCCGCATTGGCACGGGAAATGTTACGGATGTCGTCCTCACTGCCTTCAATTTTGGGGGAGAACTGACCGTGGGGAATGGGGCGGAAGTCTTCAATCATATCTGCAATGATATTGGTGTTTGTAACAACAACCTCATACGCCTTTTCTTCGCCTAAGTATTGGAACTCACTGAGCATTTCCTCGGTGTTCCTGAAATAGAGAGGTGCCTGAAAGTCAGCATCCTGATAGCCCTGTCCTGCCTGAAGAATACGGCGGTATATTTCGTCCTTTGCATCCAAAAAGTGAACGTCGCAGGTTGCAACAACCTTTTTATTCATTCTTTCACCAAGGGCAATAATTTTGCGGTTAAAGTCCATAAGGGCTTCACGGTCGGGAACAGTGCCGTTACGTATCATGTATTCGTTGTTGCCGATGGGCTGTATTTCAAGGTAGTCGTAAAATGAGGCAACAGCTTCCAGTTCCTCGTCGCTTACGCCCTTCATCATTGTGCGGAAAACCTCGCCTGCCTCGCAGGCGGAACCAATGATTAAGCCCTCGCGGTGCTTTTCAATCTCAATACGGGGCATAAGAGGACGTTTGTAGAAATAATCAAGGTTAGATATGCTTATTAATTTGTAAAGGTTTTTAAGCCCTGTAAGGTTTTGCGCAAGAATGATGATATGGTAACGCTTTGTGTCACGGGAGTTGTAGCCCTCGGGCTTATCAATGAGGTAGCCTTCAACACCGTAAATAACCTTTATGTCGCTTTTTGCACCTTCCTTGGCATGCATAGCTTCGGGGAATGCCTGCACACAGCCGTGGTCGGTTAAGGCAACTGCCTTGTGCCCCCAGTGGATGGCACGGTTTACAAGGTCCTTTGCTGTTACAACAGCGTCCATAGCACTTGACTTTGAGTGGGCATGAAGCTCAACACGTTTTACGGGAGCATCGTCACCACGGACGTGCACGGGGCGTTTTTCCATGCTTCGTACAGAAACGGTAATTTCCTGAGTGAAGCGGTCCTTGGTTACTATGCCACGTACCAAAAGGGCACCTGCCTTTTTAATAAAACCCTTCATGTTGTCCGACTCTGCCATAGGCACGGAAAAGCGGTATGCCGCCGAGCCTGATGGGTCGTTCATATAAAAGGTGATAATAGCTCTCTGTGCTTTGGGGATTTCCTTAACATCAATGAAGTGCACACTGCCGTGAGTAACACAAAAGCCTGTTTCCTCTGTAATGTCGCACATTTTTGTGTCGGGCTCGCCTGTGAGCTCTTCATCCTCGTTGCGAAGAATGCTTCTTGCATTGACAGTTAATTCCGAAGTGTAGGAGTCAAGCTCGCATTTGCCTTTTACAACAATTGTTTTTGTGTTTTTAAGTGCATTAATAATAGCCTCGGCATTATCTGCCGCGGTGAAAAACTTAACTGCAACGGAGCCTGAGTTATCTGTTAAATAGAAGGAAATAATGTACTTGTCACTCTTTTCAAGGTAGCGGGAGGAGAGGGCAAAGGTATTGCCCTTAACAACAACCTCGCCTGAGCCTTCGTCTGTTTTGCCGAGGGGGGTAATTTCCTTCACTTCAAACTTCTTGCCTAAGATGGGCTCGTCCTCAGTAAGCTCAACAACCTGCTTTTTGCGGGTCTCGGGCACATCGTAGATGGGCTCTAAGCTTACTTCTATATTCATGGGCTCGTCAATAAAATGAATTTGTATATTCGTATTGAGTGCACGGGATACTTCACGTGCAATTTTGGTGTGAACGTTGTCGCTCTCCAAATAGTCAACATTCATATGCCTGAGGATGATTTTCACAACATTATCTTCGTATTTATATTCGCATGAGTCAAAAATTGCTTTGTAGAAGGGGGTTTCCTCGCCTATGCTGTGCACACAATTGGAAACCACCTTTAAAATATCAGCCTCAGAGGGGTTATCAATTTCGTAGGTGGGTATAATTTTTACATGCTCTGCTTTATAGCATTTTCTGATTTCGTTACAGCAGTGTTCAATTGCTTTTGAGCTTACAACGCTTTTAAAGGTAACGGATATGACAAAGGAACGGGTAAGCTTGTCCACAGCCATATCCGTTACAATGCCGTTAACCTTATCCGAGTCGAAATCAACCTTTGGAAAAACCTGGTTTAAGGGAATACTTGTAGCCAATTAAATTAACTCCTTATAAACTTTCAATTTCCTTGAACAATTCATCTGCGGCATTTTCGATGGGAACCTTGCGAAGGATTTCACCTTTTTTAAAGAGCAGTGCACAGCCGTCGCCGCATGCCATGCCTATGTCTGCTTCTCTCGCTTCACCGGGGCCGTTTACGGCACAGCCCATAACAGCCACGTGGATTTCTTTTTCTACCGTTTCGAGACGTTTTGCTACCTCTTCCGCAACGGGAATCATGTCAACCTTACATCTGCCGCAGGTAGGGCAGGAGGTCATGGTAACACCTTTCCTGAGGCCTATAGCCTTTAAAATTTCAATGCCTGCCTTAACCTCTTTTACGGGGTCGGCTGTGAGGGAAACACGTAAGGTATCACCAATGCCGTTCAATAAAAGCGAACCGATGCCTATTGCATTTTTAACAACACCGGAGTATTCGGTGCCTGCCTCGGTTACGCCCAAGTGCAAAGGGTAGGGAACCATATCTGCAAACTTTTTGTATACTTCATAGGTCGTGGGAACGTTGCTTGCTTTTAAGGAAACTGCAATATCATAAAACTTACAGTCTTCCAGAATACGTACATGACCCAGTGCACTTTCACACAGTGCATCGGCTGTGGGATGACCGTATTTATTAAGAATCTCCTTCTCAAGTGAACCACCGTTAACACCTATACGGATAGGAACGTTTCTTTCACCACATTTATCGACAACTCTTTTAACATTGTCTATAGAGCCTATATTGCCCGGATTGATACGGATTTTGTCCATGCCTGCATCAACACACATAAGAGCAAGGCGATGGTCAAAGTGAATATCGGCAACGAGCGGCACCTCGGGAAGCTGTGCTTTAATTTCCCTTGTGGCTTTTGCTGCAACCTCGTCGGGGATGGCAAGGCGTACAATGTCACAGCCTGCAGAAACCAGGTTTTTTATCTGGTTAACTGTTGCTTCAACGTTTCTTGTATCTGTATTGCACATGGACTGCACGGAAATAGGTGCACCGCCACCGATTAAAACATTACCAACCTTAATTTGCTTTGATGTGCGCATGAAATCAACTCCTGTTAAGTGATAAATATATAAGGTATTTTATCATATTATGAGTTTTTCGTCAATGAAGTTTGTCTTTCTTTCAGTGATAAATATATCGAAAGAGGTGTAAAAAAATGCAGCATCCGTGGATGCTGCATTTTTGAATTAATCTACATTTTCAATCAAGCCGTAGAATATATTATTCAATGTTCTTCCTAAAACCTGCGTTCCGCCTGTATAGCCTGAAACTGTTGAATATGTGTAGCTTCCGTTCTTTGTCATGTCAGGGGTAGAGGCGTACAGATAGTTCCAGGAAACCTTGGGAACTACTACTATATTACCATTGTCTGTCACGATTTTTATAGGTGTACCTGCACTGCCGGAGCTTGAGGAGCCACCCCAATTGCCACCGGGACGAGTGCCGCCTGACGAGGTGGATTTTACAACACCCTGAGAAGAATTGATTGTAATAGTCATTGAGTTAGTTCCTGCGCCTATAAGAGTGCCACCGATATGGTTAAAATAGTTACCGTTGCCATCACCAATGTCAAACACGCCGTTGCCACCGCTTGTGGGGCCATTGACAATAACTACGCCACCTGTCATTTCGGCAGAGCCGTTGGAGTCGAAACCATCGCCATATGCCTCTATATACAGATTCCCGCCTTTTACATAAGCCATGCCGTAAGGAGAGGTATCGTCATTCATTCCGCCTCCGGGACCTCCGCCCCATTGTCCGCCCCATGCAAGAAGCTCTGTATCGGAGGCAACCTGTACACCGTCCTCTGTATAATCACCTGCAGCGTTAAGCCCATCGTCTGTAGAGTAAACATACTGTGTTCCGCTAAGTACATAAATCACGGAGCCTTCGATACCTTCATAGGAATGGAGAATATCGATTGTGTGGGTGCTGTTATCTCCGTTTTCGATGCCAAGAGTTAAAATATAATCTGCATGAATTCCATCATCACCGGTGTAAATTGTAAAGTCACCACCTGTGACTGTCAGGTTATAGTTGGAATGAAGAGCATCATCTGCACTGTTTATATTGAATACCCCTCCGGAAATTACAACATCAGTTACCCCTTTGATGGCTTTGCAGCTTTCCGAATTGTCGGTAAGGGTGGTGTTATAACCACCATTTGTTTTTATCGTAAAATTACCGCCAGAAATTGAAATGTTGCCAAGAGTGTAGTTTGAACTCACAATTTCACCGTTTGTTTCGGTGTCGGTTAAACCGTTTCCCGATTGAATGGCATCATTATAGCTTTCAATATCAAATATGCCATCCGATACGGAAAGTACATTGTATGCTTTTAAAAAGTCGCATTGAGATTTTCCGGAAATAGTTCCTCCGGTTATACAAATGTCGTGATTTGAAGTTACAGCATCGTCAGATACATTCAGAATGTTGATGTTTCCGCCGGAAATTGTTATAGTGCCGGGAACAACAATGGTTTTCTCTGTTGAATTGCCTGTAACAATTTCCTCGGTTTCACCAACCTGTATGCCGTCATAGCCATCAGGACCTTCTGCAGTGATTGTAATGTTACCACCGGAAATGTTAACTTCTTCAGTTGCCTTTATACCATCTTCACCGGAAGAAATAACGACGGTGCCGTCGGAAATTATGATTTTACCGTTTCCGTACTCTCCGGTAGGAATATCATCAACAGAGAGGGGGATATTTACTTCGTTTGCTTTTAAACCTTCTGCACCTGAATTAATATTTATAGTGCCGCCGGAAATATCAATATAATTATCTGCCTGGATACCATCACCTGTAACAGCAGTGAGATTGAAGCTGCCACCCTTGATTGCCACATAGCCCTTGTCTGTTTCCATAAGACCTGTATCGGAATCGACAGAATCGCTCTTTATACAGTCACCCTCGGAGGAATATGCAGTTACAGTGCCTGTTTTCTTTGTGAATTCAACACCGTTATCTCCCTTTATAGCGTTGTTTACAGCTGTAATATTGAGAGATGAGCCTTTCTTAATTTCTAAATCACCGCCTGAAACGAGTGCATTTTTGTAATTGTCGGTTACAGTAAGGATTCCTTCACCTTCGATTGTTAAATCTCTTCTTGAATAAAAGGCACCCTTGGGAGCATCTTCTGTTGTGTAGGAAGAGTATTTCTTTGTGCCGGAATATGTAAATGTATTTTGGGAGTTTTCTGCCAATATGATTGTAATTTTACCATTTGCTGCATTGAAGGGTGCGGTTGTGGAATTCGTTACTGTAACATTGTTAAAGGTAATTTCAAGTTCGTCCTTTTTACCGACAGCGTCACTTACAACAATTTGTCCTTCAACGAGAGACCCCTCAATAATATAAGAGCCGGCTGAATTAATTGTAAGGGTTGTTCCTTCGACTGTTACATTTTCTACACCATCGGCATTGATGCTGTTTTCCATAAGGTGGATAATGCCGTCTCCTGATGATGGTTCGTAAAGGGTGTATGAAACAGGCTCCATATTTTCGCTCCATACATACACTGTATCATCTGCAGCTGCACTTATCTCTATCGTATTCTCACCAGGGAAGACTGTTGTTTCTTCAATATGTATGTCCACCATGGTGTCAAGAGAATAGGTCGGAATAAAAATATTGACAGATTGCTCTTTATCCGAATTGATTGAAATAAGTGTGGTTGCCGTTGCATTCAAAGAGGCAAGAAGCAGTGCAAATGTTAACAAAACAGAGATAATTTTTTTCATGTGTCATTCCTCCCTTTGGTATCATTACTATTATATTATAATGAAAAATAGGTGTCAACTGAGCTGTGTTTCCGTTTTGTGTTCAAAATGTGACAAAAAAAATTATTTTTTTCAAAAAAGGTGTTGACAAATTAAATCAGGCGTGTTACTATAGTCAAGGTCGCTCGTGAAAAGAGTGATGTGAACCTTGAAAATTAAATAGTATAAGGGCTCAAATGTTATTTGAGTTAAACTTAAGGTTTTTTACAAACCAGACAAATTTAGTCAGTAAACGAACGTAAGTTCAAGTTTTAAAGAGCTAAATCAAA
>JAFSGW010000033.1 GCA_017440585.1 Clostridia bacterium
AACGGTTGTGTGCCGCAAGGTCGCCCGATTCGAGCTAACTGCAATGGTGCCGCATGTGGGAAAGTATCGATTTTGGGGTGTACGACTTTTTAAATTTTCTCTGAAAATTTAAAAGCGATATAAATCCCTGGCAGGATTTGCGATATGTGTAATTCACGCGATATGCTCAAAGAACGCGATATGTCCTGCGGGACGTGAGGATTTATATCATATCGCATTTTTGCATTGCAAAAATATATCGTATGCGAGCAAATGTGAGCATATATCGAATTTGCTGAAAAAATATATCGCCCTGACAATATAGAAAAATTATTTGTTTGCAGGAACGGAGTGAAACTATGGAGTATCAGGCATTATACCGCAGATGGAGGCCCCTTACCTTTGACGATATTGTGGGTCAGAAGCATGTGGCACAGACAATTAAAAACGAAGTGTGCTCAGGTAATGTGGGACATGCCTTTTTGTTTTGCGGAACACGCGGTACGGGCAAAACCTCCACAGCCAGAATTTTATCAAGAGCCATAAACTGCACCAATAACAAGGACGGTAATCCCTGCAACGAGTGCGAAAGCTGTAAGGGCATTCTTTCGGGCAGTATTATGGACGTTGTGGAAATTGACGCGGCAAGTAACTCGGGCGTTGCAAACATACGCTCACTTCGTGACGAAGCAAACTACGCGGCGGCAAGCGTGCGCTACAAGGTTTACATCATAGACGAGGTGCACGCCTTAAGTAAGGATGCTTTCAATGCACTTTTGAAGCTTCTTGAAGAGCCTCCGGAGCATGTTAAGTTTGTTCTGGCAACAACAGAGGCAAATAAGGTGCTGGACACTATTTCCTCCCGTTGTCAGAGGTTTGATTTTAACAAAATTACAAAAAATGATATTTTTGCACGCCTTGATGAAATATGCACGGCTGAAATGATACAGATTGAGCCTGAAGCAATCCGCATGGTTGCAGAGGCGGCAGACGGCTCCCTCCGTGATGCACTGAGCATTCTTGAACCCTGTATTTCTGCAGGGAAGGTTGTTGAAACGGAGTATGTAAAGAGCCTTCTTGGCTTTGGTGAAAAAAAGCATGTGGCAGCATTGTGCCTTGCGGTGAGCGAGAACGATTCTGCCCGAGTTCTGGATATTGTTGAAGAGGTTTGTGCCTCGGGCAGAAACCTTAATCCCTTTGTTGAAAGCGTTATAAAGGGCTTCAGGGACATTATGGTGTATGCAATAACCCGTAAAAAGCCTCTTAACGAAAGCGACGAGGAATGGGAGGCACTAAGCCCTGCGGCAGAAAAAATGGGCGTTGACAAGGCTATGCTTGCGGTTAACATTTTGTCGGAAGCATATTCCAAGGCAAAATACATGACAATGCCCCGTTACATTATAGAAGCAAGCCTTCTGAGGCTTTGTAACCTCAGGGAGGAGGGCGGCGTTGAAGCCCTTGAAGCAAGGATAAGCGAGCTTGAAATGAAGATGGCAAAGGGCGTTACGGTAGTTAAAGAAGAGACTGCACCTTCCCGTGAGGAAAAGAAGGAAGTAAAAAAGAGTGAGCCTAAAAAGGCGGCAGAGCCTAAAAGGACAGCCCCTGCGGATAGCGAGGCTGTTGGTAAGATAAAGGAAAAATGGCCCGAAATAATGAGCAGGATAGCCATGGGCGGAAGCCTTAATTTGTATATGGCACTGGAAAACAGTGCACTGAGGAGCTTTGGAGACAAGGTTGCAATTGTTTTCCCCGATGCGGTGGGTGCCGTGTGGCGTGACATGATAGAAGGCGGGCTTGGTGAAATAGGCGAAATCATTTTGGCTGAAACAGGTATGAATGTTACACTTACGGTGAAGATGGAAAGCGATTTTGATACAAAGGAGAGCGCAAACGATACAAGCGACCCCTTTGATGAGATTGCTTCACTTCCGTGGGTGAATAGTTAATCTGAAACGATAAAAGAAAGGATGTATACAATATGGCAAGAGGCGGTTTTCCCAGAGGTATGGGAGGAATGGGTGGCGGAAACATGCAGGGCATGATCCGTCAGGCACAGAAGATGCAGGAGGAAATGCTCAAGGCTCAGGAGGAGCTCGGAGAAAAGACAGTTGAAGCTTCTGTTGGCGGCGGTGTTGTAACAGTTACTGCAAACGGTAAGAAGGAGCTTGTTTCCATTAACATAAAGCCCGAAGCAGTTGACCCCGATGACGTTGAAATGCTTCAGGACTTAATTGTTTCTGCTGTTAACGAGGCTATGAGAAAGGCTGACGAAATGGCAGCAAGCAGTATGAGTAGAATAACAGGCGGAATGAATATACCCGGATTATTTTAATTTTCAATTAAAATAATCCAATGAAATACCTTCGGTATGAAATGGCTACGCCATGAAATAAAACCTGCGGTTTCATGAAATGCACTACGTGCAATTAATGCAAGCATAGCTTGCAAATCATTAAAAATTCCGGAGGGATTTTTATGTATCCTGAGGCTTTGAAATTATTAATAGAAGAATTTGAACGTCTGCCCGGCATTGGTAAGAAAAGTGCCATCAGGCTTGCTTTTCATGTGATGAATATGGAAAAGGAAAAGGCTGAAAGGTTTTC
>JAFSGW010000034.1 GCA_017440585.1 Clostridia bacterium
AATGTTTACGGCACTTCTGACTGCTGGACAACATTTGGCAGAGGCACAGGCGGTAACTACGGTGTTTCAAACTATGAAGGCTATGTGAACATTACAATTACAAATGATGGTGAATACATTACTGTATACCGTGACGGTCTTGTAGACATTAAGGCACCTGCAACAGTGGCTCTTGAAGATGTAACAGTTGGTTACTTCGACGGTCTGGTTGACGGCGTGACAGTTTATGACAGAGTATTGAACCACGACGAAATCAAGAGCCTGGCAGATAGCAAGGGCGAAGTTGTTGAACCCGATAGCGAGGGCACAAGAGTTATCAAGAAGACATATGTTGATGCTGAGGGTGCAGTGATTACAGAAAAGGAAGAAACACTTCCTGCAGGTACAGATGAATTCAAGTTCACAGCTGAAGAAGAAATAAAGACAGCTGATGCAGTTTACGCTTATGACTATTATGAAGGCGTAGGCGACGAGTACACAATTTACTACTATAAGACACAGCAGTATGGTGAAAACCTTATCAGCATTGACGGTTTAACAAATGCTAATAACGGTGGTGCTCTTAACTGGGTAAAGGTAGATAAGTCCACACTTGATTCTTCTCTTGAAGGTACATATGTTCACTTCACAGGCGATGCAAAGGGTGGCACAGATGCCAATACAATGAGAACCTTCGTTGAAATTGAAGGCGGTAAGAGCTATCTTGTATCCAACACAATTTACAACAACACAGGTGCTACAACAACTAACCAGGGCAGCGCAGGTATGAGTGCGATTATTGCGGCAGGTGACCCCGTATACGGTACATTTGCAGGTCTTACACTTTACAGTGATGTTGATAACGGTGGTGTAACAAGCTGGACAAATACAAACAGTGATGTCACATGGGTTGGCTCTGCTTCCGGCAGAAACGACATTGTGACAGTTCCCGGTGAAAACAAGGTAGAATACATTGTTAATACTCCTGCTGAGGCTAAGACAATTATGCTTTCCTATGGTGGCTGGGGTAACAAGGAGCTTTACTACGGTGACTTCTCCGTTCGTGAAATCATTGATGTTGATGTTGTTACAGTAAGCCTTGACGGTGCTGAAAAGAAAACAAATGGTACAGTTAACCTTGGTAATGCTGACGGCACACTTCCTGAAAACGTAATGGGTTACTATGTAACACGTGGCGACGATACAAGTTTTGTTGCTGCAGGTGCACTCAATGTAGAAGAGGGCGACGAAATCGTAACAGCAGATGTTAACGTTTCCATGGTAACAGGTGCTCAGGTTCGTTACGGTGGCGGTCTTGACGAAAACGGCAAGGTATCCTCCGGTAACGGTCTCCGCTTCATTGCACAGGTTGACAGAAGCTATATCGGTGATGAGGTAACAGGCTACGGTATGTTAATCTCTGCTGAAGAAAGCGAAAAAACAATTGACATTCCTGCAGTTAAGTGGCAGGATGGCGACAGCCAGACAATCTTCACAGCGGCAATTACAGACCTTGCAGTAAATAACTACAACCGTAAGTTTACTGCTAAGCCTTACGTAAATGTTCGCTATGCTGACGGTACAGAAGCTAAGGTTTACGCTACGGAAGCTGTTACAAGAAGTATTTACCAGGTTGCTTCCGGTCTGCTTAAAAATGCTGACTCCGACGTGGTTGACGGTGGCGATGCAGATTATTCTGCAGCAGATACAGGCTTGTACAAGGTTCTTAACGCTTACGTGAACATGGTTGGTATCCGTCTTGAAATGACAAGAGAAAATGTCAGTGCACGTACAGAGGGTGCGGGTGCATACAGTGGCGATGTATTCTTTGATGTAGCAAGCGTGAAGAAGAGCGAGGGCGTATACGAAATCACAGTTACACCTCTTGCAACCTTTGCAAACAAGGTTACAATCATGGGCTACTGGAACGAATTTATAAGAATCAACAACAACCACACAATTGTTGCTGAATGCATTTCTGACTCTGTAATTAATGCAGACGGCAGTGTAACATTCACATTTAAAGTTCCTGCAAATGAATAAAAACTAAAATGGTGAGTCCCGATTTTCGGGACTCACTTTTTTTGTTGCATATAAGGTAAAAATGTAGTACAATGATTACATAGATTTATCAAGGAGGAAAAGAAAATGAAAAAGGTATTGGCAATTGTGATTACTGTATGCATGCTGATGGCGTTTGTGCCATGCATCAGCTTTGCGGCAGAAACTACCCTTACAGCAAGCAACATGGCATTTTTTACCCCTTCAGGCACGCTCAGCAGTCTTGAAGGAAGCGGTGAAAGCGGCGGAAGCTGTGTATTGGTTGCATGGAACGGAACAGATAACTGGAACGGTGCAAGCACATTCACAGATTCTGACGGCACAGAGGTAACACAGAGCATTTCAGGCTCGGGCTTCGGCTCATCAAGGCAGGCGGTAGTTTCCTTTGATATCCCTGCTGACCTGAACACAGAAACGGATATTAAGGTTACCCTTGGCCTTACAGTAAGGTTTATCAAGCAGATAAACGAGGCAGGTGCACGCCTTGCTATCTACGGTAACAGTGTTGACGGCACATGGACAACTGCGACTGATAAGAGCACCTTTGGTGTGTCGGGCAGTGACTCCGGTACAGGTAATCTGCCCCTTTTGGGTCTTACAACACCTGTAAGCATGGCAGGGGGTAACCAGGTTGACCAGACTGTTACACTGTCCTCCGTTAAGCTTGCAGAATATGTTAAAGATATGGCAAAGGAAGGCAAGAGCCAGGTAACCTTCCGTGTAGCGGTGCCTCACGGCGGTATGTGGATTTATAACAGCACATCAAGCCATCCTGCAACACTTAAGGTGGAAGAGGGTACACTTACAACAGTTAAGGTAAAAACTGTTTTAATGGATGGAATAAACTATGTGTGGGAAGAAGAGAAGGTTATAAATAACGTTATTTCCGGAAGCACATATACATACACAGAAGCTATAGAGCCCGTTATTGAGCTTAATGAATGGGACGAGCAGGGTGTATTTGTATACTCAGAAGAGGACTCCACCCTTTCAACAGTGGTAGAGGCTGACGGAACAAGTGAAATTGTGCTTGTTTATAACAGAGATAACTCATCTGTTTTCTCGGGCTATGAAATTGACGATGAGGGTGCATGGTGCTGGTTTGCTGACCCGAGAAGTATTTCCTATGCTAACGATGAAGGCACACTCGATTTTACAATTTTAGGCTATATTGATGTTCACGGAAACATCAAGGCTACACAGATTGACCATTTAACAGATACATATAACGAAATTTTAATAAGAACAAACATTCAGCCCGATGACCACAATAACCCCACTTTCTTAGTTCTTCCCGACGAAAGAATTATTGTGTTCTATTCCCGTCATACAGACGAGCCGTGCTTCTGGTACAGAGTGACTACAGAGCCGGGCGATTTAACAACCTTAGGTGAAGAAAAGTGCCTTAACACTTCGGCAAACACAACATATCCTTCACCCTTCTTAATGGAAAACGACCCCGACCACATTTACTTAATGTGGAGAGGTATTAACTGGCATCCCACAATTGCAAAGCTTGCTATGCCCGATGAGGACGGCAATACAGAGTTTACCTACGGTCCTTACCAGATGGTGCAGAGTACAGCTGCAAGACCCTATGCAAAGTATGCCTCCAACGGCGTTGACAAGCTGTATGTTACATACACCTTGGGTCACCCCGACAACGAAGCAAACAACTGGGTGTTCTTCAACCAGATTAATATTGAAGATATGACACTTGAGGACGTTCACGGCAACACGATGACAACTATTGCAAACGGTGTATTGAACGTTAATGCAAGTAATTCAAGTCAGAGCCACATTGTTGATGCAGTTTCTATGCGCGACTGGGTATGGCAGGTGGCAGAGGGTAACGACGGTAATCCCGTTATCGCTATGGTAAGAATTAACGGAAGCAAAACAAGCCACGACTACTACTACGTAAAGTGGAACGGCACAGCATGGGTTAAGACCTTCCTCAGTAACGGTGGCGGTCATTTCCACCAGACAGCAGGGCTTGAAATGTGCTACAGTGGCGGTATGGCAATAGATCCCGACAACACAAACGTTATGTACTGCTCCGTACCCGTTGAAGGCCTGTACGGCAGAGTTTATGAAATTATAAAGTACACAATGAACGACGAGGGTACAGAGGTTCTTGAAACTGAACAGATTACTAAAAATTCCAAAAAGAACAATGTTCGTCCCTTTGTTATTCCCAACAGCGAAGGCAAGGACATCCGCCTTATATGGATGCACGGCGATTATTATGACTGGATTGTAAGCAATGCTTACGGTGCAAACGGCTACTGTACAGCAGTGCATGCAGAAGCACCCCTTCCTGTAGAATGGAACGGCATCGATGAAGTGCAGGATTCTTTTGCAAGTGAGAACTATCTGGATATAGGCGGTGCATTCGTTTCCACAAAGGAAACTGCAAATGTTCTGGAAGCAGAACTTGACGGTGAATTTACTGTGATGACAGAAATTTACCTTGAAGGCGATTACGAGGGCAAGCTTTTTGACCTTGGCAACGCTGAAGTACGTGTTGAAACAATGAACACACATTACGGTGCCAACGTATGGGGCGACAGAGCAAGAGTAGTTGTAAATGTTGACGGTACAGATTATGTTTCCGCTAACGTTTACGGCACAAGTGACTGCTGGAAGACTTATGGACGTGGCACAGGCGGTAACTACGGCATTGAAAACTATGATGGCTATGTAAGCCACATATTAACCTATGACGGTGAATACTTAACACTTTACCGTGAAAACCTGGTTGACATTAAGGTGCCTGCAGAAGGCTTGAAGCTTGAAAATGTTGAGGTTGGTGGCTTTGAAGGTCAGGTAAGAGGCGTTAAGGTTTATGACAGAGTACTCACGCACGATGCAATTAAGTTTATTGCTGATGTAGAAAATGAGGTTGAAGTGCCCGACTATGTTGGCGATGAGGTTGTTATAAAGAAGTATGTTGACGAAAAGGGCAACGAGCTTCTTCCCTCCGAGGAGGTAACACTTAACTTAGGCAGCGAAGTTTTCAATTTCGTACCCGTTGACCGGATACGCAAGGAAGATGCAGTTTACGGCGTTAAGGAAACTGTAAAGAGAGGCAACGAATACACAGCAATTTACGAGCCTATCCATTCCATTGGTAAGAACCTTGTATATAACGGTGATATGAGCGAAACCACCCGTGAAGGCGGTTACACCTTCGTTACCGGCTGGCAGGGCGGTTATGTGAATGGTGTTCACAATCCTCTTTCTGACAGACCCTACCTTTCCGAGTCAGGTGCATGGAGGTCGAGCACAGATACACACTTTATCTATACACCAGCTACAGAGGGCGAAGATGCTTACGTTACAACACCCGTTTTAACAATGGTAAATAACGGTGCAGATTACCCCTGGAAGAGCGACGTTAATGAGCCTTACATGGGCGCAGTTCTTACAAGCTGGATGAGGGATGCCTCTGATGTGAATGAGTACCTTAAGGCAGAAGAGGGCAAGACCTACATTATGAGCTTTGAAATGAAGGCTACAGAAATTAACCCCAACAGTTGGGTAAATAACGTTGTAGGCTTTGACGCTGTTACAGAGTCCGGCGACGTATACCAGAACAGAATACCCGGCACAAACGGTGACATTACAACCCTTACAAGTGTGCTTGATACTCACATTGGCAGAGCAAAGTACCTTGATACAGCAAACGAATGGGTAACAATTGAAGCTATGGCAACAGCAACATCTGATGGTTACTTCATGTTCCAGCTTGGCTGGGCACATGAATGGGGTCAGGTTTCTGTACGTAACTTCTCTGTACGTGAGCTTGGCGAGCCTGTTCTGACCTATGTTTATGCAGAACTTAAGGACAATGCTGTTACAGTTACAGCTGAAAACCTTGATAGTGGCTGTACTGTTGCAGTAAGCGTTAACAAGGGTGAAGAGGTTATCACAAAGTTGTATAATGGTGAAGCTCTCACATTCCCCGTTAAGGCAGATGCGGAAAGCATTGAGGTATTTGTATGGAAGTCAGTTTCCTCAATGGTGCCCGTAGTAAAGAAAATCACAGTTAAATAAAATTTTTTGAAGAAAAGCCACGGAAATTTCCGTGGCTTTTTCTGTAAAAACTATTGTAATTTCAAGTAATTTATTATATAATAACTTAAAGGTATGTATATTGGGAGGATTGTAATGTTTAAATCCCTTCGCTACGATGTTAAGAGCATTATGGAGCGTGACCCTGCGGCAAAAAGCCCCTTTATGGTATTTTTTATGTACTCGGGGCTTCATGCGGTGCACTTTCATCGTGTTTCACATTGGCTTTATAAGCATAAAAGGTTTTTCCTGGCAAGGTTTGTGAGTCAGTTTGCAAGGCTTGTTACGGGAATTGAAATACACCCCGGTGCAACCATCGGGCGTGGGTTACTTATTGACCACGGAAGCGGTGTTGTTATTGGTGAAACCGCTATTGTGGGCGACAACTGTACCATTTACCAGGGGGTTACACTGGGCGGTACGGGTAAGGAGCAGGGCAAGAGACACCCGACAATCGGCAACAATGTGCTTATTGGTGCAGGTGCCAAGGTTTTAGGCTCCTTTAAGGTTGGCGACAACTCGGTTATTGCGGCAAACAGCGTGGTTTTACACGAGGTGCCCGAAAACTGTACCTGCGTGGGCGCCCCTGCACGAGTTAAGAAAATTAACGGGCAGAGAGTGGGCGACATTGACTGGGCAGCAACACCTGACCTTATAGGGCAGGAATTTGCGAGGCTACAGCAGGAAATTGAACAGCTCAGATGCGAGCTTGAGGATTTGCAAGGAATGAGGCGATAATAATGAAATTATATAATACAATGACAAGAACAAAGGAAGAATTCAAACCCGTTACAGAGGGCGAGGTAAAGATGTACTCCTGCGGTCCTACAGTGTATAACTATTTCCACTTAGGCAATGCAAGACCCTTTATTGTGTTTGACTGTCTCCGTAACTTTTTTGAGTACCTTGGCTATAAGGTAACCTTTGTTCAGAATTTTACAGACGTTGACGATAAGTTAATCAACAAAAGTAAGGAAGAGGGCATTACCGTTCGTGAAATTGCCGACAAGTACATTAAGGAATACTTTACAGATGCAAAGGGGCTTGGTATCCGTGAGGCTACAATCCACCCCAGAGCAACAGAAAATATTGATGCTATTATTGAAATTATCGAAACTCTTATAGAAAAGGGTCATGCCTACGAGGTGGACGGTGACGTTTACTTCTCCGTTAAGAGCGACCCCAATTACGGCAAGCTTTCCCACAAGCCCCTTGATGATTTAATGGAGGGCGTGAGAAAGGACCTGGAGGACGGCAAGCGTGATGCGGCTGACTTTGCTCTCTGGAAAAAGAGAAAGGATAACGAAATAGGCTGGGACAGCCCCTGGGGTATTGGTCGCCCGGGATGGCATATTGAATGCAGTGCCATGGTTAATAAGTACCTTGGTAAAACAATTGACATTCACTCAGGCGGTGTTGACCTTGTGTTCCCTCACCATGAAAACGAAATTGCACAGAGCGAATGTGCAAACGGCTGCACCTTTGCAAACTACTGGATGCATAACGGCTTCATTAAGGTAAACAACGAAAAGATGAGCAAGAGCCTCAATAACTTCTTTACCGTTCGTGATATTGCCGAAAAGTATGATTACGAGGTTATCCGCTTCTTCATGCTTTCTGCTCACTACCGCAGTCCCATCAATTTCTCAGACGAGCTTATGGACAGTGCAAAGAGCAGCCTGGAGAGAATGTACACCTGCCTTGATAACCTTAAGTTCCTCGCTTCTAATGCAAATGAGGGTGAGGTTGACAATGAAATCCGTGAAGCTATGGATTCCTACAAGGCAAAGTTTGTTGCCGCTATGGAGGATGACCTTAACACAGCCGATGCAATAAGTGCTATTTTCGAAGCTGTAAGATACATTAACGGAAAAGAAGGCATGAATAAGGCAACACTTAATTATGCGGAAAGCACAATAAGTGAAATAGGCGGTGTTCTGGGTCTTTTACAGAACAGAAAAGAAGATAACCTTGACGATGAAATTGAAGCTCTTATTGAAGAAAGACAGGCGGCAAGAAAGGCGAAGAACTTTGCCCGTGCTGACGAAATAAGAGATTATCTTAAGGACAAGGGCATCGTACTTGAGGACACACCCCAGGGTGTTAAGTGGAGAAAAGTGTGATGTTCGGTTCAGAAAAGCTTAATTATAAGGACTATTCGCCCGTGACCTTGGCTTATATAGGCGATACGGTGTACGATTTGTTTGTAAGGTGCAAAATCCTGGAGAAGGGTGAGAGACCTATTAACGAAATACACCGTGATGCCATAAAGGTTGTAAGTGCAATGGCACAATCGAGAAGTATTCACAATATTGAAGAGCACCTTACCGAGGAAGAGGACAGGGTGTTCAAATGGGGCAGAAATGCCAAAAGCGGTCGTGTCCCCAAAAATGCAGACGCGACAGATTACAGGTGGGCAACCGGCTTTGAAACACTTTTAGGTTATTTATACCTTAAGGGTGAAAATGAAAGGCTGGAAGAAATATTAACTTTAGCATATTTAAACAAGGAGGATAAACAATGAACAAGAACGAAATTGCTCTCCATGCTTATAAAGCAAGGAAGCACGCTCTCACAGGTATTTTCAATGCACAGTCCGGTCATCCCGGCGGAAGCTTATCCATCTGCGATATCCTTTCCGTACTTTACTTTGAGGTTATGAATGTTGACCCCAAGAACCCCAAGATGGAAGACAGAGACAGATTTGTACTTTCTAAGGGTCACTGTGCACCTGCACTTTATGCTACATTGGCAGAAAGAGGCTTTTTCCCCGTTGAAGATGTACATACACTCAGAAGAACTGACAGCTACATTCAGGGTCACCCCGACATGAAGGGTATCCCCGGTGTTGATATGTCCACAGGTTCTCTCGGTCAGGGCATTAGTGCTGCTAACGGTATGGCTCTTGCAGGTAAGCTTAGTGATAAGGATTACAGAGTTTACACAATCTTAGGTGACGGTGAGCTTGAAGAAGGTCAGGTATGGGAGGCTGCTATGTTTGCAGCTCACTACAAGCTTGACAACCTTACAGCATTTGTTGACTATAACGGTCTTCAGATAGACGGTAAGATTACAGATGTTATGAACAGTGAGCCCATTGACGACAAGTTCCGTGCATTCGGCTGGAACGTTATTGTTATTGATGCTCATAACTATGACGCTATTTTAGATGCTATTGATGAAGCTAAGGCTACAAAGGGCAAGCCCACAATGATTCTCGCTAAGAGCGTTAAGGGTAAGGGCGTTTCCTTCATGGAAGGCAGTGCAGCATGGCATGGTGCTGCTCCCAATCAGGAACAGTTTGACCAGGCAATTGCAGAACTTGATGCTACAATCAAGGGCTTAGAAGCATAAGAAAGGGAGGTAAGTTAAAATGGCAGATAAGAAAGCTACAAGAGAAAGCTACGGTCTTGCTTTGGCTGAGCTTGGTGAAAAGTATGACATTTTAGTAATGGATGCCGACCTTTCCAAGTCCACAAAGACAGACACATTCAAGAAAAAGTTCCCCGAAAGATTTATTAATACAGGTATTGCAGAGGGCAACATGATTGCTACAGCTGCAGGTATCGCTTCCACAGGCAGAGTTGTGTTTGCATCCAGTTTTGCTATGTTTGCGGCAGGCAGAGCTTTTGAACAGATTCGTAACAGCGTTGCATACCCCAACTTAAACGTTAAGATTGGTGCTACTCATGCAGGTATTTCTGTTGGTGAAGACGGTGCAAGCCATCAGTGCCTTGAGGATATCGGTATTATGAGAACTATCCCCAACATGGTTATTATTAACCCTGCTGACCACTGGGAAGCTATGAAGGCTGTTGAAGCGGCTGTTAAGTACGAAGGCCCCGTTTATTTAAGATTCGGTCGTCTTGCAGTGCCCATGATGTTCGATGAAAATTATGAATTTGAAATCGGCAAGGGTGTTACATTAAAGGACGGCGTTGACGCTACAATTATTGCTACAGGTCTTATGGTGCCCGAAGCTGTTGAAGCTGCAAAGATGCTCGAGGAAGAAGGCTTAAACGTTGGTGTTATCAACATTCACACAATTAAGCCCATTGATAAGGATATTATCAAGGCTGCAGCTGAAAAGACAGGTGCTATTGTTACTGCTGAAGAGCATAACGTAATTGGCGGTCTTGGCAGTGCTGTTGCAGAGGTTCTCTGCGAAACATGTCCCTGTCCTCTCCTTCGTGTTGGTACACAGGATGTATTCGGCAGAAGCGGTAAGCCCGCAGAATTACTTGAAATGTACGGCTTGACAGCAAAGAATATTGCTGAAAACGTAAAGAAGGCAATTGCTTTAAAGAAGTAAGCTTTAATACAAAAAAAGGCGATGCGAAAGCATCGCCTTTTTTGTATGCAGGGATTGACAAAAGCTGATTTTTGTGTTATTATTCGGTTGTGACCGAGAAAGATGTTAAAGGAGGACTAAAGAGTGATTAATAGCATTATAGAAAGAAACAGACGTATATCACCTTTATCGGAAAGTGAAAAGAAGATAATTGCTTCGGCAGTGAAGCTGTTTTTGCAAAACGGATATTCACAGACAACCCTTAAAATGATAAGTGCGGATTGTGGATTAAGGCAGGGAACGATTGCATATCATTACCACACAAAGGAGGATATGTTAAGGCACTTAGTGGAAGAACTGATGGATTATCATTCCGATATTATAGAGGACTCTCAGGAAGAAACAGAGGATGAGCTTTTTTCCTACGCTATGGAAATTGCGGTGCAGATAGCCCTTTGTGAAAACGACAGAAAGGCCTGGGATATTTATTATTCCGCATACAGCAACCCACATACCTTTGAGCATATTAAAAACTGGGGTGCAAAAAAGAACTACATGCTTTTTAAAGAACGATTACCCTATTGGTCGGAAAGCGATTTTCGTAACATTGAAAACATAACAAGCGGTATGGAGCTTTCGGCACTGACTTCGCCCTGTGACCGCTATTATACATTGAAGGATAAAATCAATTTAACAATTGATTCCATGCTTAAAATATACGAAATTCCCAAGGAGGAAAGGGAAAAGGTTTTGGAAAAGATTGAAAATTTTGATTGTGAAAAAATCGGCAACGAGCTGTTTGACAAATTCGTCAAAAGGCTTGACAATGATATTGAACAAAACGAATGAATATAAATTCGTAAAGGGATAATAAAAAAAGAATTTGAAAGGACTGAAACTATGAAAACAAAAAGGTTTTTTTGCGTTTGTATAACGCTTTGTATGATTATGACAATACTTTCGGTTGGTATGCTGACTGCTTTTGCGGCAGATGCTTTGACCGTCACCATTGACACGGGTGCATCCGTCATCTTGAAGGATGCCGACGGCGACGGCTACTATGACATCGGTACAGCCGATGAGCTGTATGCCTTTGCGGCGGCAGTAAATGGCGGCAACACCACTATTAACGGTGAACTTACAGCAAATATCACGGTCAATGAAAATGTGCTGACCGAAGATGGAGAATTAAACGGCGACGGTTCAAATTTCAGAGTATGGACACCCATTGGAAATTCAAGCAACAGGTATATCGGCATCTTTGATGGTAGCGAATGCGCAGTATCGGGACTTTACTTCAAAAATTCCGTAAAAAATGTGGGCTTGTTTGGCTATGTGGAAGAGTCCGGCAAGGTGCAGAATGTAGGAGTTAAGGATTTCTACTTTGAAAGCGGTGATTATTACGTCGGTGGTATTGTGGGTTACAACAGAGGTACAGTGACAAACTGCTACAACGCAGGTACAGTTAAGGGTACTTATTGTACAGGCGGTGTTGTGGGTTACAACACCGGTACAGTTACAAACTGCTACAACGCAGGTATGGTTAAGGGTAATTACGACTTTGGTGGTGTTATATGTGAAAACAGGGGAACAGTTACGAACTGTTTCAACATAATTGCATTATCGTCTCAAAATTATAATGACCGTATAGGTGGTATAGTAGCCGAAAATTATGGTACAGTGACGAATTGCTACAATACGGGTAATATTGTAAAAAAAACATTTTGTGGCGGTGTTGTCGGTGAAAATTGGTCCGGTACAATTACAAACTGTTACTATCTTACAGGAAACGCCAAAGCAGGTATTGGTTATGACGTTACAAGTAATGAACAAGTTATATCCGAGGTTACCGAAGCACAAGTGAAAGCGGCATCGGGCGAGGATGGCGCACTTGTCGATATGCTGAATGTGTGGGTTGCACAGCAAAATGATGTGAACTACAAGGGCTGGCATTTCTGTTCAAGTGTTTCTGCTGATTATCCAAGCTTGAATTTAGCATATACCTACTCTAACAATGGAGATAACCACATTGCCAAATGTACTCTCTGCGGCTTTGAAACCACAGAAGCACATACCTATTTCTACACAACAAACGAAAGTATAATAAATGAAAGCTGTAAACTGTGTGAACATTCAGATTTTATAAATTTTATGATACCCGAAAACACTGTTTATGACGGAAATGCTCACGTGGCATCTTATACAGGCAGCTTTACTAATCCCGATACAACTGTTTTGATACAATATTTGCGTTATGTCGAGGATTCCGAAACGGGATATGAAGTTATGGATTCAACTCCTGTGGATGCAGGAAATTACATTATAAGGTTCAGCGTGGGTGAAACTTATACGGAAAGTTTTTTGACGATTGCACCCAAAGAAATCTCTCTTATAGGAGTTGAAGTAAATTACAAGGATTATGACGGCACTCCTTATGTTGAGATTGACCCGTATTACGGCAATAATGGCTTCAAGATTGACGGCATTGTGGATTATGACAACGTTGAAATTCTCTGCACATCTGCCGAGCTTGAATCTGCAAAAGCAGGCACTTATGACGAGGTTACTGTAAAAGGTCTCTCCATTACGGGCGAGGACGCACACAACTATACTATTGTTTCCGAAGCGACTATTCCGATATACAATGTTTGGGGCAACTACGAAAGCTCGGTTACTGTTTACGAAAAAAATCTTTCCATAAATCTTTTAGACCAAGAAGCAGGCTCGCTTGATGCGATTGACCAAAGCAAGTGGGAAATAGATGAATATTACGGGCTTCTTGAGGGACACAGGATTGATTCGTTAAAGCTGATTGCCGAAATGAATGAAGGCTCGACAAAATACGGAGTAATTTCTGTGGAGGAAGGCTCTGTCAAGATTGTAGATGCAGACGGCAACGATGTGACGGCAAATTATTATGTGTCAGCTTATTCCGCAACATTGACACTCACTTGCCCCGACCACGATGAATTTGAACAAGGCTTCTGCACAAACTGCGGCGGCTATAAGAAAGCAAGCTATAACGAAACCGAGGGATATTATGAGATAGAAAATGCAGGTCAGCTTTTCTGGTTTGCGGAATATGTTGCCAATGTAACTAATGAAGCAAATGCAAAGCTGACAGACAATATCACAATTCCTGAAGGCAAGGAATGGACTCCGATTTATAATCTGTACGGAACATTTGACGGAAACTACAAGACGATTTCCGGCTTGAATGTAAGCGAATCTGACAGCGATTACATCGGCTTTCTTGGCTACATCGGCAATTATGCAAACGTGTGTAACCTTCACATTACTAACAGTAGCTTTATTGATACAGATGCTACATACGGTGGTGCTATTGTAGGTTATCACGGCGGCGGTGAAATAACTAACTGCTATGTAGATGAAACCGTCAATGTGGAAACAGGCGGCATCTCGGGTGCATTGGCAGGCTACACAGCATACACTACAATGAAAAACTGCTATGCACACGGTGTACTTGCAGGCAACGGTTACTACGGCACATTTGAAAACTGCTACTACATAGGCGAAGATGATGAGCTTGACGGCACAACTGCCGTTACCGCAGAGCAGCTTGCAAGCGGCGAGGTTGCGTATCTTCTTGGCAACGCATGGGGACAGGAGTTAGGCGTTGAAGCTTATCCCACTCTTGGTGGCGAAAAGGTTTATTTTGAGGATGGCATTTATTATAACGACGTTATCACTCTCGGTACAGACAACGGTGACGGCACATATTCTCTTCCCGAAGGAGTTGTCGGCTACTATATTGACGATACTTTCGTTGATGCAGGCAAATACCCCGTAACAGACGGTGCGGTTATCACAACGGTTTACTTCAACGTAACTATGGTAAACGGTGCTCAGGTACGCTTTGGCGACGGTCTGGACGAAAGCGGCAAGATTAAATCGGGCAACGGCTTACGTTTCCTTGCACAGGTTGACAGAAGTGGCTTTGACGGCATAGGCTACGGAATGAGAATAACCACTGAAGGCAGCAGTAGCTATATAGAGGTTGATGCAGAAAAGTGGCAGGATGACACAACCTTCACAGTTGCTTTAACCAACATGGCAGAGGGCAACTATATCCGTAAGTTTACAGCAACACCTTTTGTTACTGTGAAGTATGACAACGGAACAGAAAAGACCGTTTATGGAAAAGATTCTGTTACAAGAAGCATTTATCAGGTGGCATCGGGTCTTCTTAAGGATGAAACACAAACGGCAACGAGCCTTATTAATGTTTTAAATGCTTATGCTAACCAGACAGGTATCCGTCTTGTTGTAAAGGGTGGCGAATTAATGGCTAACACCAATTACACCGAGAGCGGTTCCTACAAGCTTACAGAGGATGAACTGCACTTTGAAGTAAGCGATGCCCAGTACGACCAGTCAGGCAACAAGTACAGCGTTATCCTTACAGCATTAGGCAATGCGGAAATTATTACAGATAACGATTATTGGTACGATTATATCCGTATCAACAACAATAACTCACTTATTAAGGATAAGGTTACTGTTGAAAGAGTTGAAGGCAATTCTAAGGCGGTTAAGGTTACCTTTGCGGCAGAAGGCTTGATTGAAAGACCTTCTGACTCTAACGATAACACAATCCCCGATAATGCGGGCGGCGACTTCGACGGCGAATCGGAGTATAATTAATTAAAACAAACAAAAAAGACGGTCGACTGACCATCTTTTGGGATATATTTTCAAAAGCAACTGAAAAGAAAATGAAAGCGAGGATTAAAATGAAAAAGAGATTATTGAGCATACTGCTGGTAGTAGTGATGGTAATGGGTATTATGCCCGGCTTTGGCATTATGGTAAGTGCGGCAGATGCAGTAAGCTATATTGACTGCTATTGGGACAGTGAAAATAAAACACTTGTTACCCTGACAAAGCAGGTGGAGGAGTACACTGTACTGACAGCGGAAAACGTACAGATCCTTACAGACGGCTGGTATGTGTTAAAATCCACATTTGAAGTGGATGAGCGCATTGAAGTAAATGGTGATGTGCATATTGTTCTGTCAGATTATATGACACTCAACGCCTTTAGTGGAATACGCGTTCCCGAAGGAACCGCATTGCACATTTACGCACAGTCTGCCAATGAAGAAACAATGGGTCAGATGTTTGCCTATTATATTGAAAAATCTGCAGCAATAGGCGGTAACTATAAGGAGAATTTCGGCACTATTGTTATAAACGGTGGCAAAATAACAGCGAGAGGACATCATAATGCGTCAGCCATTGGCGGAAGCTATCAGGGTAACGGCGAAAGCATAACAATAAACGGCGGTATAATCGATGGCGAAAGTCTGGGCTATGCAGGTGTTATCGGTGCCGGTAATGAAGGAAACCTTGAGGCATTAACAATAAACGGCGGAAAAATAAGAGCCTTCTGTTATGTTAACGGTACGGGTATAGGAGCTTGTGGCGGCAGGGCAGATGTAACAATAAATGGCGGTACCATAGATGCATCGGCAGAGCGAGGTGCCGGTATCAGCTCCGAAATTGTAAATATTAACGGCGGTGAAATTAACGCCAGCACTACCAAAAGTGGTGGGGAGGGTATATCAGGTAAAGTAACTATTACAGGCGGTAATGTAACTGCCAACGGTTCACTTAGTTATGCAGGTATTGAAGGTGAAATAATCGTTCTGGGAGGCACTGTTGAAGCTTGTATCTACGGTGATGTAACAATTAAGGACGGAACCGTTACAGCAACGGGCGTAACAATGGCAGCTATTGGTGGCGGCAATATAACCATTGAAGGCGGTACAGTAATTGCAACAAGCACACTGGACTGTGCAGCTATTGGTGGTGTTGCTGACTATGATGGCGGCAATATAACAATTTCCGGCGGTAATGTTACTGCAGTCTGCGAAGGTCGCGGTGCAGGTATTGGCGGAGGTTCTTATGGTAATGGCGGCAATATTGTTATCTCGGGCGGTACCGTAACGGCAACGAGTAAATACGGTGCAGGTATCGGCGGAGGTGACGAAGGCGGTGCAGGCAATATACTGATAACGGGCGGTACAATAACTGCAACAAATGAGCTTTACAGTGCAGGTATCGGCAGCGGTCAGGAAGGTGTAGGCGGTGCTATTGCAATTACAGGCGGAAGCGTAACTGCAACAGGCGGTGAACGCGGTGCAGGTATTGGCAGCGGATACTATGCTAAAGACTGCAGTGTAACAATTTTAGGTGGAGAAATAGAAGCAACAGGTGGCAGCTTTGCGGAGAATATACTTTCAGGGCAAATGTCGGAAAACTGTTCGCTGATGACTGTTGAAAATGGCGAGATAGTGATAACGGGCAATCACACTATCAATTGTGATTACACTATTACCGCAGAGCAGACTTTGAAGGTAGCAGAGGGCTTGTCCTTTACAATTGCTGAGGGTGTAACCCTTACCAACAACGGCACGGTAGTCTGTGAGGGACCTTTGTATGTCAAGGGTGAATTTATCAATAACGGCGAAACCGACTGCAGCTATCACACCTATCAGGTAGACTGTGACACGACCTGTGATATATGCCAGAGTGTGAGACTGCCGGAAAAGCATACCTATGCAGAGGCAACCTGCCAGGTGGCCCCCAAGTGTATATACTGTGACTTTGAGGAAGGCGATAAAGATCCCTCCAATCATGAAGGCAGTCTGTCAGATGATGGCTTTTACAGCTGTTGCGGAGCTTTTCAGTCCTGTTATAAAAACCCCAGCTATGGCGGTGCCTATGTTGTTCATAATGCAGGTCAGCTTTTCTGGGTGGCACAGCAGATAAATAACGATATTCATAATGCTGACGGCGATGGCGACAAGTCCTTCATTGATGCACACGTGATAATAGGAAGGGATATTGACCTTGGCGGCAGACCGTGGACTCCTATTGGTGCACTTTACACGGTGGAAGATACTATAGGCAATGCTTACAAAGGCGTTTTCGATGGTAAAAACTATACAATTTCCAACATTTATATAGAAGCAACTACAGGTGATGTGGGCTTCTTTGGCGAGGTAAGAGGTGCAACAATTAAAAACACCGAGCTTGAAGGCGAAATTGTAATAAAGAAGGATAATATAGGCTATATAGGTACAATCGGTGCGGTATGCGGTGAAAATGACGGCTCGGCTGAATCTCTTATTTCGGGTGTTACTTCCCACATCAATATTTCCGTTGATGAAAGCGTAGACCTTACAAGCTTAAAATATATAGGCGGCATAGCAGGCTACACAAACCAGAATCCCACCTTTGAAAACTGTGTGTGGGACGGTAAAATTGATCTGGGCAATGTATATACAGACAGCGTGGGCGGTATAGTAGGTCATACCTACGGAGCGAAAACAACCATAACTGATTGTGCTGCTTACGGAACAATTGAATGCAGGGATGACCTTCTGACCGGTGGTATAGCAGGCTCTGTCCGAAAGGGAACGAGTACCTACACAAACTGTGTTACAACACAGAAATCTCTTTACGGTGCATTGAACGGTGACGAAACTGTTACAAACTGTTATTATCTTTCCGATACTGAAACTGAAGACGGCGGAAAAACAGAAGAACAGTTTGCATCGGGTGAGGTTGCATACCTTCTTGGTGATGAATGGGGACAGAAGATAGGTGTTGAAGCTTATCCCATCCTCGGTGGCGAAACGGTTTATTATGAGGACGGCATTTATTATAACGACGTTATCACTCTCGGTACAGACAACGGTGATGGCACATACTCACTTCCCGAAGGAGTTGTCGGCTACTATATTGACGATACTTTCGTTGATGCAGGCAAATACCCCGTAACAGACGGTGCGGTTATCACAACGGTTTACTTCAACGTAACTATGGTAAACGGTGCCCAGGTACGCTTTGGCGACGGCCTGGACGAAAACGGCAAAATTAAATCGGGCAACGGCTTACGTTTCCTTGCACAGGTTGACAGAAGCGACTTTGACGGCATAGGCTACGGAATGAGAATAACCACTGAAGGCAGCGAGAGCTTTACAGAGGTTGATGCAGAAAAATGGCAGGATGACACAACCTTCACAGTTGCTTTAACCAATATGGCAGAGGGCAACTATATCCGTAATTTTACTGCAACACCGTATGTTGTGGTGAAGTATGACGATGGCACAGAAAAGACCGTTTACAGAAAAGATTCTGTTACAAGAAGCATTTATCAGGTGGCATCGGGTCTTCTTAAGGACGAAACACAAACGGCAACGAGCCTTATTAATGTTTTAAATGCTTATGCAAACCAGACGGGTATCCGCCTTGTTTTAAAGGATGGCGAGTTAAAGGCAAACACCAGTTACACAGAAAAGGGTGCTTATAAGCTTACAGAGGATGAGCTTCACTTTACGGTAAGTGATGCAGAGTATGACAAGGCTGGCAATAAGTACAGCGTTATCCTTACAGCGGAGGGCAATGCCCAAATTATTACCGATAACAACTTCTGGTACGATTATATCCGTATTAACAACAATAACTCTCTTGTGAAGGATAAGATTACAATTGAGCGGGTAGAAGGCAATGAAAAAGCTGTTAAGGTTACCTTTGCGGCAGACGGCTTAATTGAAAGATCTGCCGACAAGAATGACAACACAGCACCTGATAATGCAGGTGACGACTTTGACGGAGAAAGCGAATTTTAATTGACAAAGAAGGGGGCTGTTTTATTAAACAGCCTCCTTTGTTTAATTTTTTTGTTTTGCTTGCAACTTTTCGGTATGTTTGATAGTATTATAGGTGAAACCAAACAAGAAAGGATTTTTTAATATGAAAAAATTATTAGCATTAATTCTGGCAATAATCACAGTAATGAGCTTTGCAGCTTGCGGTAAGGGCAATGCAGACGAGGCTACGGAAGAAGCAACAGAGGCAACTCTCGGAAACGGTTTGGCTGAAGTTTTTATGGATAATGCAGAAGAAAAGAGCATTATGGAAATTGCTGAAGAAATCAGCACTCATCCTTCCATTTTGTTCAGCTGTATGACAATGGAAGTTGAACCCGGCTTCCTTGCTGGCTTTGACAATGAAATCACAAACTTTACAAAGGGTGTTACCTTTGCTCCCATGATTGGCTCCATTGCTTTTGTTGGCTACATTTTTGAAACAGAGGATGCAGATGCACTTATAACAACACTTAAGGAAAACGCCAATATGCGTTGGAACATCTGTGTTGAAGCAGAAGAAATGATTGTTAAGAAGAGCGGCAACAAGGTATTCTTTGTAATGTGCCCCAAGAACATTGAAGAGTAAAGGGTCGAAAGTTAATTAACCGCTGTAAGTTGCATGGGACATTGCCTACCCACAGCCAACCCATTTCCTCATTTTGCTACAAGCTAAATGAGAAATGAATGAATGGCTGTGTCCCTGTTCCTTATAAAAATGTTGCAATTACCTAATCGAAGTAAACTGGTATTATTGAGGTGACAAGAATGCTGTTTTCAAGTATACCTTTTTTGTATTACTTTTTACCGATAGTACTTTTAATATATTTCATAACACCGGGGAAGCTTAAAAACAGCGTTCTTCTTATCTCGAGCCTTGTTTTTTACGGCTGGGGTGAGCCAAGGTATGTATTCCTTATGATGGCTACCATCTTAATTGGCTATGTTTTCGGCTTGCTTGTGGAGCGTTTCCGCAAAAAAGCTTCAGCCAAAGTCCTGACAGCACTTTCAGCAGTGCTGTTTTTGGGCGTTTTGGGCTATTTTAAATATGCAAATTTCTTTATTGAAAACATTAACCGTCTTACGGGCTTTTCTATGCCCTTTTTAAATGTGGTTATGCCTATAGGTATAAGCTTTTATACCTTCCAGCTACTTAGCTATATTATAGACGTTTACCGCGGTGACGTTAAAGCCCAGAAAAACCCCATTAACTTAGGTGCATATATTGCACTTTTCCCTCAGCTTATTGCAGGACCTATTGTACGCTACCGTGATATTGAAATTGCCCTTCGTGAAAGAGTGCACACAATTGACAAAACCGCAGAGGGTATAAGAAGGCTTATAATCGGTCTTTCAAAGAAGGTTATTATTGCAAATACCATGGGCGAAATGTGCACAGCTTTTACTTCTTCGGGCGATAAGTCCGTAGGCTTTGCATGGCTTTTTGCAATTTGCTACAGTTTGCAGATTTATTTTGACTTCTCCGGCTACAGCGACATGGCGATAGGTCTTGGTAAAATATTGGGCTTTGACTTCATGGAAAACTTTAATTACCCCTTTATTTCAAAAAGCGTGACAGAGTTCTGGAGAAGATGGCACATATCCCTGGGAAGCTGGTTCCGTGACTATGTGTATATACCCTTAGGCGGTAACCGTGTGGGGAGAATGAGGCACATTGTGAACATTTTCACCGTATGGCTTTTAACGGGCTTCTGGCACGGGGCAGAGTGGAACTTTGTTATATGGGGGCTTTTCTTCGCAGTTTTATTAACAGTGGAAAAGTTCTTCCTTCTTAAGTATCTTAAGGGGGTTGCGGGGCATATATATGTGATTCTGGTTACCCTTATAAGCTTTGCAATTTTCAGCGCAGAGAGCCTTGAGGGGGCAATGGGCATTGTAGGTGAGATGTTTGCATTCGGAAGAATGCCCCTTGTAAGTGAGGCGTTTATATATAATGTGGCAAGCTACCTTCCCGTTATAATACTTGCAGTTGTGGCATCAACGCCTTTGGGAAGTATTTTGTATGCAGGGCTTAAGGAAAAGAGAGGCTTTGGCACAGCGGTTGATATATTGGAAATACCAGTGCTGCTTACTCTTCTTCTTTTAGTTACGGCATACCTTGCCTCGGGAAGCTTTAACCCCTTCTTATATTTCCGTTTTTAAGAGGTGATACTATGAAAAACAAAAGCTTAATAACGGTAATTTGTTTTGCACTTGTGCTTTGTGTGTTCTCGGTAATGTGCTTTATAAAGCCCGAGGGCGAGTTTTCCGAAAGTGAACGCCGTCCTCTTGAAAAAATGCCTGAGCTTTCCCTTGAAAGCGTTTTAGATGGCAAATTTATGGCGGGCTTTGAAAAGTATGCTACAGACCAGGTGCCCTTTCGTGAATACCTTAAGAGCATAAAGGCAAATTTTGTTTTAAAGGTGCTTAATAAAAAGGACAATAACGGCATTTTCATTCATGACGGCTATGTATCGAAGCTTGATGGTGAAATAAATGAAGAAATGGCAGATAATGCGGCAGAAAAGTTCTTGTATATTTACGAAAGCTACCTTAAAGGAAAGGATATGAATATTTACCTTTCCCTTATACCCGATAAAAACCTTTACCTTGAAAGCATGGGCTATCCTGCACTTGATTTTGACGAGCTTTCCCGTATTATGCAGGAAAAATGCCCTTATATGACATATATTGACATAGCAAAGCTTTTAGAGCTTGATTCCTACTATAAGACAGACTCTCACTGGAGAATGGAAAAAATTGTGCCCGTTGCAAAGCTTCTGCTTGAAAAAATGGGTGCAAATTCCAATGCGGAATACGAAACACTTACATTGGATGTGCCTTTTTACGGGGTGTATGCAATGCAGTCCTCCTTAAGGGTGGAGCCTGATGAGATAAAGTATCTCACAAATAGTTCTCTGGAAAACTGCACCGTGACATATTTTGACGCGGGAGAGGGAAAGAAGGGCGATATGTACAACATGGACAAGGCTTACGGAAAAGACCCTTACGAAATGTTCCTCTCGGGCTCAACCCCCTTGTGTGTGATTGAAAACCCGGAGGGAGATAAGGAAAAAGAGCTTTTCCTTTTCCGTGATTCGTTCGGATCAAGCATTGCACCGCTTTTATGCGAGGGCTACGGTAAAATAACCCTTATAGACACAAGATATATACAAAGCTCGCATTTGGGAAGCTTTGTGGAATTTAACGAAGGAAGCGACGTATTGTTTTTGTACAGTACGATGCTTTTAAATAATTCTATGGCGTTAAGATGAAAATTTACCAAATGGGGTCTGTCCCCATTTGGTAAATTTTTTATGGAATGCATTTCGTGCCAAAAATGTTGACATGCATATAGGTGGATGATATAATCGCGAAATAGAGAATATAGGTTTTATTTTGTATAAAAGGAGACTTTTTATGAAAAATAAAGTTTCATTTGTATTGCTTATCAGTTGTATTTTTGCTTGTATGTTTTCTATGATAGCATCGGCTGAAATTTATGAAGGAGAGTGCGGAAACGGGGTGGTCTGGTCACTTGACACCAATACAGGTGTGCATACTATTTCAGGTGAAGGTTCTATGGCGGAATATTCCGTAGAAGGGCTTGTGCCGTGGTATGATTATAAAGACGGCATAAAAAAGGTTGTAATAGGGGAGGGAGTAAAATCTATAGGCAGGAAAGCTTTTTACGGATGTGTCAATCTGGAGAATATAGAAATATCGTCCACGGTGATAAATATCAGCCACAATGCTTTTTGCGGTTGTCTGAATTTAAAAAGTGTGACAATACCTCCCACTGTAAGATATATGGGAATTGATCCCTTTTTAATGTCAGGTATAGAAAAGGTTTATATTGAAGATTTAGCGGCTTGGTGCACAATGTCATATTCAAGCGCTTCTTCAGGTCCACAGAATTATGGCGATTTGTACCTTAACGGAGAGAAAATAACTGATCTTGTGATACCTGATTCGGTTAAAACTATTGCTGCATACGCATTTAAAGGATGCGAGGCAATAAAAAGCGTGACAATTCCTCCAAGTGTTGAAAGCATCGGTGCGTCGGCTTTTGAAGATTGCGGAATTGAAAAGATATATATTGAGGATATGGCTGCATGGTGTGCGATTAACTTCAAAAATGAGTATTCAAACCCCATAAGCTTAAGCTTTGGTGAAGAGCAGAGCAACGGAGAGATGTATCTGAACGGAGTGCTGGTTGAAGATGTTGTGATACCTGAGGGTGTAGAAGCTATCAACAGCTTTGCATTTACACACAATGAAAAAATAAAGAGCGTTACGGTGCCCGACAGCGTGGTTAAGTTCGGAGAATATGTATTTTACGGAAGTAAAAACCTGTCAAAGGTTTATATTGAAGATTTAGCTGCATGGTGTAATATTTCATTTGAGTTGAGCATTTCAAACCCAACAGGATACGGAGATTTATATCTTAACGGCGTTTTGCTTGAAGAGCTTGTTATTCCCGAGGGGGTAACAAATATCGGATTTATGACGTTTGCATATTGTGATAAAATAAAAAGCGTTACATTCGCTGACAGTGTGAAAAAAATAGACAGTTATGCGTTCTTCAGATGTCGTGGATTGACTGATGTTGAAATACCCGAAACCGTTACTTATTTGGGCGAAACCGCTTTTTCAGGATGTAGTAGCTTAGAGGAGATTATAGTGCCAAAAAGCGTTACTTACGTGGGAGAATATGCTTTTTCAGATTGCACGGCACTTACGAATGCAGAAATAAATGCAGAGATATCCAATATTGCGTATAATCTGTTTATGGGTTGCAGCGCCCTTAAGAGCGTTACAATCCCTTCGAGTGTTAAAACTATCGAGAATTCGGTATTTGGCGGTTGTAATAGCCTTACAGACGTTTATTACGCCGGAAGCGAGGCGGAATGGAGAAGCATTGAAATTGAAAGCGGAAACAGCGTTTTGAACAAGTTAGCTACTATTCATTATAACTGGGGAAAGGCGAGAGTGGACGTTTCTGTTAATGGAAGCGTATTGACAATTGTGCCTTACAATGCCCCCGAAGGAAGTGTAGTTTCTATTCTTCAGATGAAAGACGGAATTGTGACGGATATATCCGTAAATGTATATACCGGTGAAGAAATTCCGGATTTGAATATTGATGGGGCTGATACGGTGAAGGTTTTTATCTGGAAGTCATTTGAAACTATGGAGCATTTATGTGAAGCTGTGAAAGTGAAATAAAATGATATAAAAGAGAAATTCTTTGGAATTTCTCTTTTTTTTATTGTAAGAAGGAGCGAGATATGGTAAAATAAAAGTTATGAAAAGGATGGTTGAATTATGAGTTTACTTGACGGATTAAATAACATGCAGCGTGAAGCTGCAGAGAGAATAGATGGCCCCTTGTTAGTTCTTGCAGGGGCAGGAAGCGGTAAAACAAGGGTACTTACATACCGCATTGCACATATGATTGAAGAGGGCATAAAGCCTTGGAACATACTTGCCATTACCTTCACAAACAAGGCGGCAAAGGAGATGGCTGAAAGAGTTGAGGCTTTAATTGGCGATAGCGCCAATGATATGTGGGTAAGAACCTTTCATTCTGCCTGCGTGAGAATATTAAGGCGTGATATTGATAAGCTTGGCTTTGACAAAAGCTTTAACATAATTGATGCAGATGACCAGAAGAGTCTTATAAAGGAATGCTTAAAGGAACTGAACCTTGACGATAAAATATTCACCCCTAAGGGCGTTATGGCTGAAATTTCCTCTGCGAAGGACTCCTTAAAGCTTCCGCCAGAATACGAAAAGGGCGTGGCAGGTGACTATAAAAAGGAAAAGATTGCACGTATTTATGAAATTTATCAGGAAAAGCTCCGTGTTTCCAACTGCCTTGACTTTGATGATTTGATTTTGCAGACAGTAAGGCTTTTTATGATAAACCGGGATGTTCTGGAGTATTATCAGAACAAGTTCCGTTACATTCTGGTGGACGAGTATCAGGACACAAACAATGCACAGAATATTCTTATAATGCTTTTAGCAAAGAACCACCGCAACTTATGTGTTGTTGGTGATGACGACCAGAGTATTTATAAGTTCCGTGGTGCAAATATTGAAAATATACTTAACTTTGAAAAAATGTTCCCCGATGCACACGTGGTAAGGCTTGAGCAGAATTACCGATCCACACAGAACATTCTTGATGCGGCAAACAGTGTTATTAAAAATAACCTGGGCAGAAAGGGTAAGAACTTGTGGACAGATGCAGGTGAGGGTGAAAAGATAATTGTTCACCGTGAGCCCAATGAGCAGGAGGAGGCAGCCTTCATTGCCTCTGAAATAAGAAGGCTTTACAGGGATGGCTATAAGTATTCAGATATTGCCGTTTTATACAGAAATAACTCCTTAACGCGAAGCCTGGAAACAATTTTTATGCGTGACAGCATTCCCTACGAGCTTGTTGCAGGTAGAAAGTTCTATGACAGAATGGAAATAAGGGACATGGTTGCCTATTTAAGGCTTGCCAAAAACCCCGATGACGATATGAGCCTTAAGAGGATTATAAATACCCCCGGACGAAAGATTGGCAAGACAACTGTTGACACAATAGGTGAAACAGCTTACCGTGAGGGCACAAGTATTTTTAAATCCCTTCAGTTTCACAAGGATGAGATAAAGACAAATTTGAAGGAATTCGTGCTTCTTATGGAAGAAATCATTGATAAGAAAAACACTTTGAGCGTTGACGAGTTTGTGAACTATGTTTACGAAAAAACGGGATACCGTGAACATCTTGAAAAGGATGAGAAGGCTGAGGACAGACAGGCTAACGTGGGTGAATTGATATCGGGTGCAAAGAACTTCTGTGATACGGTGCCCGATGCCACCTTTGACGATTATATGGACAATATTGCTCTTGTGAGCGACCTTGACAGCTACGATGAGGATGCAGAAGTAAAGGATAAGTGTACACTTATGACCATGCATTCGGCTAAGGGGCTTGAGTTCCCTGTGGTGTTTATATTGGGTGTTGACGAGGGCGTGTTCCCCTCCTTTATGAGCATTTACGACGAAAGCGAGCTTGAGGAGGAGAGAAGGCTTTGCTACGTGGGCATTACAAGAGCAAGGAAGCAGCTTTGTATAACGGGCGCATTTTCAAGAATGGTTTACGGTAAAACCTCGCCCTATCAGAAGAGCCGTTTCTTAGAGGAAATACCCGAGAGCGTTTACGAGTACAGCGAAAAAACGCCCTTTGGTAAAGGCTCCACCTCAGGTGGCTTTGATGATGATTACGGCTTTGTCAACTTTGAAAGAAAGCCCAAATTGGAGGCAACAACACTTCTGCCCAAAAAGGACAGCAAGGTTAACCTTACGGGCAATTTAACCTTTAAGGTGGGCGACAGAGTGCACCATAAAAAGTTTGGCGCAGGGCTTATAACTGCCCGTGAAGACGTTGGTAACGATGTGAGATATGAAATTGCATTCGACAGCGTTGGCACAAAGAACCTGCTTGGACTTTATGCCAAGCTTGAAAAGGAAGAATAATATGTATCAGGATTTTGCTTATTTATATGATGCTTTGCAGAAGGATGTTCCCTATGGTGCATTTGCAGATTATTATGAAAAGGTGATGGAAAAATTTAATAACCCAAAGGGGCTGTGCCTTGACCTTGGCTGCGGTACGGGTAATATGACCATGGAGCTTAGCAGCCGTGGCTTTGACATGATAGGAGTGGATTCGTCCCTTGAAATGCTTGACGTTGCCCGTGAAAAGGCATGTGATGCGGAAAAGAGCATTCTGTATTTAAACCAGGACATGACCTCCTTTGAGCTTTACGGCACGGTGAGTACGGTTGTTTCTACCCTTGACTGCATTAATTACGTTACAGACGAGGATGCTCTTTTAAAGGTATTTAAGCTTGTGAACAATTATCTTGACCCTAAGGGACTTTTCATATTTGATATTAACTCTGAGTACAAGCTCAGGCACATTTTAGGCGACAACACTTATGTTGATGACGGTGAAGAAATTTTTTATTCCTGGCAGAACAGCTTTGACGAAAAAACGAAAATATGCACCTTTGATTTAACCTTTTTTGAAAAGGATGAGGACTGCTATTACCGTTACGATGAAACCCATTACGAGAGAGCATATTCTGTTGAAGAAATAACCATGCTTTTGGAAAAGGCAGGCATGGAGGTTGTGGGCGTGTATGATAATCTTTCCTTTGATGCACCAAAGGATAAAAGCGAAAGAATTTTCTTTGTTGCGAGAGAAAAGGGGAAGTAAAGAACAATAATCTTACTGGGAGCACCAGCACGGGACAGTGGGTGACAGACATCCGCAGATGTCCTTTTCGAAGTCATCTCCTGACTTCAAAAAGCAGCCCTGTCCCTGTTCCTTGTAAAAAAGTTGCAATTACCTAATCAAAGTAAACTGGTATAGCGGTGGTGAATATTATGGTGGCAATTATCGGCGGCGGTGCTGCAGGCATGATGGCGGCAATATGGGCGGCGAGAAGCGGCAAAAAGGTTACACTTATTGAGCACAATACCTACCTTGGCAAAAAGATGGGTATTACGGGCAAGGGCAGGTGTAACGTTACAAACGACTGTGAAATTGAAGAGCTGTTTTTAAACATTCCCGGTAACGGTAAGTTTTTGTACAGTGCAATATATTCCTTTTCAAATTACAATGTGAAGGAGTTTTTTGAAGAGCTTGGCGTGCCCTTGAAGGTTGAAAGAGGGCAGAGGGTTTTTCCCGTAAGTGACAAGGCGAGAGACGTTGTGGACGCAATGAAAAACGAAATGAAGCGTCTTGGTGTTTCTGTTATATTTGACCACGCCTTTGAAGTTGATACAAAGGATGGGGCCGTTTGCGGTGTTAAGTGCAAAAATGGCTATGTGAAGGCTGAAAGCGTTCTGATTGCAACGGGCGGTAAAAGCTATCCTCAGACGGGCTCAACGGGCGACGGCTACCGCATGGCGGAAAATTTAGGGCACAGGGTAACCGAGATTAAGCCAAGCCTTATTCCCATGGTGGCACCTTCGGTTAAGAGCCTTATGGGGCTCAGCTTAAAAAATGTTTCTGTTACAGTCCTTGACGAAAAAGGGAAAAAACTGTATACTGATTTAGGAGAAATGCTTTTCACTCATTATGGCATGTCGGGACCCATAATACTTTCGGCATCGGGGCATATGAGAAAACAGGGAAGGTATAAGATACTTCTTGACTTAAAGCCTGCTTTAGACGAGAAAACACTGGATTTAAGGCTTTTGAGGGATTTTGAAAAGTATCAGAACCGTGACTTTGTAAATGCACTGGATGACCTTCTTCCCAAGAAAATGATACCCTTTGTGATTGAAAGAAGCGGTATTGACGAAAGGAAAAAGGTTAATGCAATTACAAAAGAGGAAAGGGCGAGCCTTATAAACGCCATAAAGAAAATTGAAATTGACATTGAGGGCTTCAGAGGCATAAACGAAGCTATTGTAACGGCAGGGGGAATATCCGTTAAGGAGATTGACCCTTCTACCATGGAAAGCAAGATTGTAAAGGGCTTATATTTTGCAGGTGAGGTAATTGACGTTGATGCCTATACCGGCGGGTTTAATCTGCAGATAGCATTTTCAACGGGCTATTTGGCAGGTATAAATATGTAATATATAAAAGTGAGGGAAATTTATGCAGATTGCAATTGATGGTCCTGCAGGGGCAGGCAAAAGCACAATTTCAAAATTTGTAGCAGCTGAAATGGGTTTTTTATACATTGACACAGGGGCAATGTACCGTGCTATCGGCTACAAGGTTTTAGAGAATAACATAAGCCTTGAGGAAAGCGAAAAAATAGACACCCTTGCAAAGGAAAGCAATGTGGAAATTAAAATTTCGGACCACGGACAGAGCATTTATCTTGACGGAAATGATGTGACAGATAAAATCAGAACACCTGAGGTTTCCATGGCGGCATCGAAGGTTTCGGCAATCGGTGGCGTGAGAAAAACCCTTGTTGAGCTTCAGAGAAAAATTGCAGGAAGCAATAACGTTATTATGGACGGACGTGACATCGGTACTGTTGTGCTTCCCGATGCTGAAATTAAAATTTTCCTTACTGCAACAGCAGAGGACAGAGCTATGCGCCGTTACCTTGAGTTAAAGGAAAAGGGCATGGAGGTTAATTACCAGGACGTTTTAGAGGACATGCAGAAGCGTGACTATCAGGATTCCCACAGAGCAGAGTCACCTCTTAAGGCTGCCGATGACGCTACGGTTATTGACACCTCGGGACAGACCTTGGGTGAAAGCGTGCAGGTTATAACCGATTTTATAAAGAGCAGGACAAAGGCATGAGTAAGGTTAAAATAGCAGACAGTGCAGGCTTCTGCTTCGGCGTATCCCGTGCACTTAAAATGACGGAAACGGGCATTGAAGAGGGCAAAAGCATTGTAACCTACGGCCCCATTATCCATAACGGTCAGGTTGTAAAGGCACTGGAGGAAAAGGGCGTAAGGATAATTGAAAGCGTTGAGGAAGCAAGGGAGGGCGACACAGTTGTTATAAGAAGCCACGGTGTGCCCAAGAAAACCGAGGATGCCCTCCGTGAAAAGGGTATAGAGTACATTGACGCTACCTGCCCCTTTGTGAAAAAAATACACAGGATTGTTTCGGAAAACTATGCTCAGGGTAAAACCATTGTAATTATTGGTGATGCAAAGCACCCTGAGGTTATGGGAATAAACGGCTGGTGTAATGACGAAGCGGTGATTTTTTCGTCGATAGAGGACGTTGACTGCTCCCATATTGCCGAAAAAGATGTTTGTGTAGTAGCTCAGACTACTTTTGAGAGAAATTTGTGGGAAAAAATTATAAAAATTATAAAAAACACTTGCAATAGGGTGGTGTTTTTTGATACAATATGTAGTGCGACTAATGATAGACAAAAAAGTACGGAAGAGCTCAGCAAAGAGAGCGATTTGTTTATCGTAATAGGAGGCAAGAACAGCTCGAATACAAAAAAGCTTTATCAGATTGCAAGCGGTCTTTGTAAAAAGACGCTTCTTGTAGAGGGAGCGTGGGAGCTGCCCGAAGGGTTATATACCCCTGGGGAACGAATTGGTATAACCGCCGGTGCATCGACACCGGATTGGATAATAAAGGAGGTTTTTACAACCATGGTTAATGCAGAAAATTTAAAAGGAGAGCTTAGTTTTGCTGAGGCGTTTGAGGAATCCCTCGTAACTTTAAATACAGGACAGATAGTTACAGGCACAGTTGTTAAGGTTACACCTACAGAAGTATATGTAGACCTTGGATTCAAGAGCGAAGGTATTATCCCCGCTGACGAACTTTCCGAAGATCCCGATGTAAAGCCCGAAGAAGTTGTTAAGATGGGTGAAGAAGTTGAGGTATTCGTTGTTCGTGTAAACGACGCTGAAGGCTATGTAAAGCTTTCCAAGAAGAAGGTTGACGCGAAGAAGGGTTGGGCTACAATCGAAAACGCGGCAGAAACTCAGGAAATTCTTGAAGGTAAGGTTGTTGAAGCTGTAAACCGCGGTATCGTTGTTGCAGTTAACGGCACAAGAGTTTTCGTTCCTTCCTCTCACGCAAGCGAAAGATTTGTTCAGGATCTTTCCACAATGGTAGGTCAGACTGTTTCTCTCCGTATCCTTAACATTAAGGACGACAGAAGAGGCAAGAAGGCTATCGGTTCCGTTAAGAGCGTTCTTATGGAAGAAAAGGCTAAGAAGAGCGAAGAGTTCTGGGCAAATGTTGAAACAGGAAAGAAGTACACAGGTACAGTTAAGACTGTTACATCCTTCGGTGCTTTCGTTGATATCGGTGGCGTAGAAGGTCTTGTTCATATTTCCGAGCTTTCCTGGACAAGAATTAAGAATGTTGAAGAAGTTGTTAAGGTTGGCGACGTTGTTGAAGTATTCATCCTCGAAGCTAATGCTGAAACAAAGAAGATTTCTCTTGGCTACAAGAAGACAGAGGACAACCCCTGGGTTATCGCTCAGAACACAATGGCCGTTGGCGATGTGAAGAATGTTAAGGTTGTAAGACTTCTTCCCTTTGGTGCTTTCGTTGAAATCATCCCCGGTGTTGAAGGTCTTATCCATGTTTCTCAGATCGATACAAAGAGAATCGGCAAGCCCGCTGATGTACTTACAGTAGGTCAGATGGTTGACGCTCAGATCGTTGAAGCTGACTGGGAAGCTAAGAAGATTGGTCTTTCCATTAAGGCTCTTCTCGCACCCGTTGTAGAAGAAGCTCCCGCTGTAGAAGCTGAAGAAGCAGTAGCTGACGCTGAATAATTTTGAACTGTAAAAGGGTGTTGCCAAGGCAACGCCCTTTTTTGTCTATGAGGTGGTAAAATGAAAAGATTAATTGCAGCTGTATTGATGGTGATTGTTATGCTGAGCAATTTTGTTTTTGTAAGTGCAGCGGAAAGAATGGTTTCCACGGCGGATTTCAGCTATAAAACCTTTGAAGCTGTTTCAGGCAGAGCAACTATAAGCTTTGACATCAATGCCAACACTGTTTCCGACGGCTTTGTGGGCATTGCTTCCTCCACGGTAGTTCCGAAAAACTATTCAGATTATGCAATATGCTTCCGTATCCGCACGGATGGCTCTTTTGATGCAAATAACGGAAGCAGCTTTGATAAGGCAACTGAAGTTAAGTATGCAGTAAACACTACCTATCATGTGGAAATTGATGCTGATATAATGAACCAGATTTATAATGCCTATGTGTATGCTCACGGCGAGAAGCATATTATTGCAGATAATTATGCCTTCCGTGCATCAGCATTGGATTTAGGCAAAATAACAGCCCGTGGCGGTGCCAATGTGGCATCGGGGCTTTATTACATTGAAAATATTGAAGCCATTCAGGGTGAAGGTGAATTTGAAACCTTTGTTCTTCCCAATTTCTTTGCGGAAAACATGGTACTGCAGAGAAATGAAAAGCATAAGGTTTTCGGACGTGGTGAGGGCGAAATAACCGTTTCTCTTTCAAATGGTGTTGTTACATCAAAAACAACGGTAGTGGCTGAAAACGGGGAATTTGAGGCTTATTTAGACCCTCTTCCTGCATCACTTACACCTTACACATTAACTGTTTCTGCCCGTGATAAGACACAGATTATAGAAAATGTTTTTGTGGGCGATGTTTACCTTCTTGCAGGGCAGAGCAACATGGCTCAGACCTATGAGCACCTGACGGGTGAACAGCTGGGAAACGGCGTTACAACAAGTAACATGCCTCAGATGATAACTGATGAAAGAATAAAGTTCTTTAAGCTCAGCCGTACACCTGCCTCGGAGGAAGCCTTTAACGTGCCCTTTGAAACAGATAAGTGGCAGCCCTTGAACGATGATACAAAGAAAAAGCTTTCCTACATAGGTATGTTCTTTGCAGAGCAGAGGCTTAAAGAAGAGCCTGACGTGCCCGTGGGCTTGATGTGTGTTGCATGGCGTGGTACAACCATAAACCGCTGGATGAGAAAGAGCGACGAAAACAAAACCGTGAATTACACACCCACAAACGGGGATATTTACAATAACCACGTTGCACCATTGGTTGGGTATCCCGTAAGTGCAGTTTTGTGGTATCAGGGGGAAAGCGATGCAGGTAACCCCGTTATGTACGAGGAGGCATTCAAAACCCTTATAAGTGACTGGCGCAGGTTATGGAATGACGAGGATATGCCGTTCTTATTTGTACAGCTTGCACGTTACGGCAAGGATACCTATCAGTATTTAAGAGATGCACAGCTTAAGGCACTTTCCCTTCCCAATACGGGCATGGTGGTGAGTATTGATACGGACAAGGGTACATACAATAACATTCATCCCCTTGGTAAGGAAACTATTGCCGAAAGACTGCACCTTTTAGCAAAGAAGTATGTTTATAATAGAGAAACCGTGGCATCGGGCCCCATTTTTGAAAGTGCGAGGGCAGAGGGCAGTAAAATAATTGTGTCCTTCAAGGAAGACACAATAGGTGACGGGCTTGAGGTTAATAACCCTTACGGGGCAACAACAAAAGCTCTCAGTGAGTTTGAAGTAGCATCAAGGTACGGAGCATTCACTCCTGCAACTGCTGTTATTAATGAGGACAATACAGTTACAGTTTCAGCAAGCTCTGTGAAGGAGCCGGTGTATGTAAGGTATGCATATTCTGCAGTGCCCAATAACCCCAACCTTTATAACAAGAATGGCTTGCCTGCATCACCCTTTACAACAGATGTACGCCATTTCAGCACGGACAGCTTTTCCTCTGTTGGCTATGAGGCGGAAAACGGTGACATTCAGATTGCAGAATTAACCGTGTGCCCTGTTAAGGCACCTATTAACGGTGTAATAGGCATTACAGACAGTAATAATACCGTTACCGCATGGAACAGCTGTGGCATAACCATATCCATGAATGCAGATGGCGTGTTCCAGCTTATTGACGGTGGCAACTGGATTATGACAGACATTACCTACGAAAAGGACACGCTTTATAACATAAAGGTGACTGCAAACTTTAAAACAAAAACCTACACGGCTGAAATTAACGGAAAAATCGCCTGCGAAAACGCCTCATTCAGAAGCGGTGCACTGGAAATGAATAACCTGGGCAGAGTAATGCTTCGTGGCGGCTACGGCGAGGCAGGGGGCGAATTTTACGGTTTAAATTACCGTGTGCATACACCCAAGGTTATTATTTCAGCTTTGGAAAAGGGCGAGGGTGAGGTAAAGGTTACCCTTGAGGCTTTTTCGGAGGCAGATAAAGAGGTTTACGGTGTAAGCTATAAGGATGATGCCATGACAGGCTTTGAAAGAGGCATCCCCGGAGAAAATGAGGGCGAGTATATTCTTCCCCTGAATGGTGAGGCAGATAAAACAAAGGTTATTGTATTTGATATGGAAAATATTGAGCCTTTGTGTGAGTATAAAATTGTAGAGTAAACAAAAAATGGATTTGGCTTTTGCCAAATCCATTTTTTGAGCGTGTCGAAAAAGTCGACACGCAACAAAAAATCTTGCTGAGAGCAATATTTTTTGTTAATGTTTTTCCGAGGAACAAAGTGCCAATTTCTCGTGCAAGGGGCTTGCGAGCCCCCTAAAATCGGCACTTTCGGAGAGGCAATACGATTGCCCCTCCGATTTTATTCGGGGAACCTTCTTCCCCGAACCCTTCGCAATTATGAGGGAATTAAGATTTATTTGTCAGTATAATATTTCGCCCGTACAGCCAATTTTAGTGAGCATTCTCTGGAAGGATGCAAAGCGGTTGGGGAAGAGCTGTTTGATACCTATTTCTAAATCGCGGTTGCCATAGCACAGCCAGTACAGACGGGCAAATTCGGCAAAGCCTTCATCGGAATTGGAGTTGCCGTAGTTGGAAATTGTTGCGATATCGTCCTCCACAGCAAGCTGCCATTTGGTGCCCTGATTCCAGTGAGAGCTGCGGTTGTTTACATCGCCGTTTGCCATATAGTCATTGCTGTGTCCCAATTCGTGAGCAAAGCTCTTTATCATAGCCTGCTCTGTAGCTGTGCCTTTAAGCCTTACGAATAATTCCTCACCGCCGCAGTTATAGGTTGAGGTTGTTGTGGAAAGGTATACATACATATTCTTTATATGCTGACGGTATGCATAGGGGAACTTTCCTAAAGCGTTGATTGCTGTCTGCACATTTGCAAAGGAAGGGTCAACACAGTAAAGCTTTACTGTTTGTGTTGTGTCTTCTGTTTTGTATGTAACGTTTATAAGATAGCAGTTGATGGGTGCGCCCGTGTAGGGATGCTCTTCACTTGCAGAATAGATAACACCGTTTTCTTCCACAAGGTCCCACATAACGTGAGTTGTTTTTATGGGAGCGGACTGTGTAATGGTTGCATCACCACCGGGGAAGGCGGGAAGAGAGTAATAGAAGCCCGACTCGGCAAGCTCACCTACAACTCTTGTAGATACTGCGGAAAGAATTTGTGCTTTTTCTTCTTCGGGAGTATAATTTCCGTTATAAAGACGGGAGAAAACTGCCTCACAGTCATCAAGGAAAGAATCGTTGTTGGGTGCATAGGGCATTGCATCGGCACCGATAGATGTGCAGATTTCCATAACTCTCTGCTGCTGCTTTTGGGTAAGAAGCCCAAAACCGTCGAGGCTTGTCATTAAGGTTGTAGGTGTTTCGCCTGCGAAGGTAAGTGCCCATTCGTATTTGTCGTCCTGCATACAAACTGCACCGTCTTTAATTGCAAGGTAGTTGCCACCTGAGAGGCGGATAGCATAGCCTGTGTTGTATTCTTCTAAAAGCCAACGCTGCTTTGCACTGCCTGCGGAATAGTAGTAAACTCTTAAGCCGTCAGATTCTGTATATTCAAGTCGCATACGGGGAGTTTCTGCATATTCAAATGAATACTCTCCTTCTGTCATATCCTTAAGGCGGAAGGGTGTGCCATTGTCGGAAACAATAATTCTGCGACGTGTGACGGGTTTGCCCATAGCATTTGTTTCGGTGTACTTTTCTACCGTGAGGCTACCGAGAGCAGAATCGAGGGTGTAATACCTTTCATTCATACCGCTATAGGTTGCAACCTTTGTCTGATTGCAGAAAATTACGGGATTGCCGTTTGTAATTGTATAGGGCTCGAGGGTGGAGGGGTTATATGCAATGATTTTTGCAAAATCGCCTTCTTTTACAATGTCGGGGGTATCGAGGGTGATTGTCTGTGTGCCATTATTTAAAGTGACAGACCTGCAGCATACCATTGCACCGCCCGAATAATAGCCAATGGTGAATGCCACACCATCGGTTGCATCCAAAGCGGATACCTCGGCTGAAATTGTGCCTAAGGTAATATTCTCATCATTAAATACTGCATTAAGAGTTGGCATCTGAGAATCGGCAAGAACAGGTAATGCTGAAAAAAGCATTATAACTGTCAAAAACAAAGATAATAATTTCTTTTTCATTTTTATTCTCCTTTACATGTGCATGAAATTATTATATACTAATTTGTGTGAAATTTCAATGAAATTAGTGTGAATAACGGCGACAGAGGCGTAAATTTTATGATTATAAGGATAATTTTTTTGTTGGTGGGTTTATTTCTATTCGTAAACGGCAGTTTTATGGCTGTAGTTTCAAATTTTAATTTAGGTGTTATAGTAACAGTTTTAGCAGGTTTGTTTTTTCTTTTATGGGGCGTGTTTTATAAGACTGTTAAGAAGGCAACTGAAGAGGGTTATCTTCGTGTTATAAGATGGATTGTTACTGTAATTATTGCAATTGAAGTATGCCTTGTGGGCTTTATTGCCATCTATGGGCAGACGGAAAACGTCAGTTATAATGAAGATGCGGTTATTGTTTTAGGGGCAGGCATACGTGGTGACCGTGTTACGGTGCCTTTGGCATACAGACTCAATACCGCTATTGAATACCATAAGAAAAACCCCGATGCACTTATTGTGGTAACGGGAGGAAAAGGCTATCAGGAAACTGTTACAGAGGCTTACGCCATGGAAAAGTACCTTCTGGAAAAGGGTGTTGACCCCAAAAAGATAATTAAGGAAGAAAATTCCACCAGCACTAACGAGAATATGCGTTTTACAAAAGAGATACTTGACACCATTTTTGAGGACGACTACAGCGTGGTTGTTGTAACAAATAACTTTCACACCTACCGTGGGGTGGAGATTGCAAAAATGGAAGGCTTTGAGAGCGTATACAGAAAGCCTGCGGGTCTCAGATGGTACAACATGGCACCCTGCTATTTAAGGGAAAGCCTGGCGGTACTTAAAATGTGGGTTTTTGACACACTGCTTTAGCAGTATGTCGGCGATATAAATTCCTTGCGGAATTTGCAATATTCCCCTTCGGGGAGCGATATGTACAAGTACGCGATGTGCCTGCGGGCGTGTAGAATTTATATCATATCGAATGTGAACGAAGTGAACATATATCGAAACAGAGTTATATTGAATTTTGCAAAGCAAAATATATCGACATTTATATAATAAATAAGGAGATAGAAAAATGAAAAAGGTCAGAGCATTAATATCGATTATTATAGTTATGACGATGCTGTCCTCATATGGATTTACTGCTCAAGCAGAGGATAAAGGACTTGTTGTGCCGGAATATGAAAATATAGTATCAGCTGTCAATACAGTTAACGAGCATTATCAGACTAATACTAAATATGATGAATTAGAGCTTGCGATTCCTAATTGCTTTTTGTACAGGACTGTTTATCAGACCGGTAATATCGAAGCTTATTATGTGACAGGTAATAAAGCATACCTGGAATATGCCGAACATTGGGCAGAGGATTGCAACTGGGAAGGACATCCCTTAAAGCATTATAAAGACAGTTGGTCTTGGGATTATAGTCAGGCCTTGATGGGAGATGCGGTTCTTTTCAGCCATTTTCAAGGTTGTTTTCAAGTGTATATCGACTTGTACAATATAGAAAAGGAAGAGTCCGCAGGCGAAATAACCGATGAAAAGAAAATCCAAAGAGCTATTGAGGTTATGAGCTATCAGATAGAGAAGGAAGAAGACAGCTTCTGGTGGATAGCAGAGTCTTTGTATATGGGTTTGCCTGTAATGGTAAAGCTTTATCATCTTACGGGTGAAGAAAAATACCTTGACAGCATGTATAAGTATTTTAAGTATACAAAAGAGCTTTTGTATGACGGACCCGGTGGTATTCCCGAAAATGAGGACGGATACACGACATCGGCAAGGCTACAAAAGGGGGCAAATTATTCAGTTAGTGATAATTATAAGAATTTGTTCTATACAGATGAAAGCTATGTATATCCGCGGAGATTATACAATGGAATTGACGAGAAACTGTTTTCTGCCAAGGATAATGGCTTAGTTTTTGCTGCATTGGCGAAAGCATTAGAAGAATTACCGGAAGATTATCAGCATTATGATGAATTTTTAAATACATATACCCAAATGGCAAAAGCTATCAAGCAGAGCATGTGCACCGATGAAAACGGATACGGATTTTGGACGCAGAATATGCTTTTAAAAGAGCCTGTATCCGCAAACAATACCAACGGATATGAAACGTATTCAACATCGCTTTTTACTTATGCTCTTGCGTGGGGGATAAATGCGGGTATTCTCGATTATGATGAGTATGCACAAACTGTTATCCGTGCGTGGAACTATCTGGAGAATATTGCACTACAGCCTGACGGCTCAATAGGTTATTGTTTTGATATCAGCAGAAGTTCTGTCGGTGCAACAACAATAAAAGTTTATCATACCAATTCTTACAGTGTGGGTGCATTTTTGCTTGCAGGCTGTGAAATGTCAAGGTTTGTAAAACAAGATACCCAAAGTCAAGAAACTAAGTTTAATGCACTGTTCAAAACAATAGAAAAAACTATAGGGCTGATAAAAGGACTTTTTTGTGAATAAATGAATATTGACAAAACTTGTCCCATAGGATAAAATTTATGTATAAATTTACGGAAAAGAGGGAAAATTAAAATGGGATTTTTAAAGGATTTTAAGGCATTTGCAATGAAGGGCAATGTTATTGACATGGCTGTCGGCGTTGTTGTAGGCGGTGCTTTCGGTAAGATTGTTACAAGCCTTGTAAACGACGTTATTATGCCTCTTGTATCAATTGCGACAGGCGGTGTAAGCTTTACTGACTGGAAAGCTGTTCTTTCTCCCGCAATTGTTGACGAAATCACAGGCGAGGTTACAAAGGCAGAGGTTGCACTTACATACGGTAACTTCATCCAGCAGATTGTTGACTTTTTGATTATTGCTTTGTCTATCTTTGTTGTTATCCGCGTTATGACAAAGGCAGGGGAAAAGCTCAAGAAGAAGGAAGAGGAAGTAGTAGTTCCTGAAGAACCTAAGGGCCCCACTCAGGAAGAGCTTTTAACTGAAATCAGAGATATACTTAAGAATAAGTGATAAATTTTCGCAAACACCGCTGTATTGCGGTGTTTGTGTTTTAATAAGGTTGGAGGCTTTTTATGGATAAGCTTTTTGATTTGAACATAGAAAAAGTGTTGGAGCATTGGGGAGTTGAGCATGCAATCAGAGAAATTATTGCCAATGCACTCGATGAACAACAGCTGACAAATACTAAGGATATAGATATTTCTTACAGTGACGGGGTATGTCATATACGAGATTACGGCAGGGGCTTAAAGTATATGCATTTTACCCAGAATGAAAACAGCGAAAAGCTTGCTGCTACAAATCTGATTGGTAAATTTGGTGTGGGATTAAAAGATGCATTAGGCGTTTTTTACAGGCACGGCATTGAGGTTATTATTCATTCAAAATATTCGTCAATTACATTGACTATGAATGCAAAAACAGGATTTAACGTTGAAACATTACACGCGGTATTTTCTGAGCCCGAGTATGCAGATATATGTGGTACGGATTTTGTGCTGAAGGGAATAAAAGAAGCGGATTTACAAAAAGCAAAAGAAATGTTTCTTGTGTTCAATAGTAATGTTGAATTGTTGGAGAAAAACAATTACGGTGAGGTGTACCGCAACAAAACCAGTGATGATGCTGTAATATATGCAAATGGGGTGCAGATTGCAAAGGAAAGTAATTTTATGTTTACATATAATATTACAAGTATGAATGCACAGATGAAAAAGGCATTAAACCGTGAAAGGTCAAATGTGGGGCGCACCGCATATTCTGACACCGTAAAAAATATTTTGAAAAACTGTAAGTCAGATAAAGTGTTAAGAGCATTGGTTTCAGATATAAGCAATTGTATGAGAGGAACAAACAAAGATGAAACGGGCTGGGTTGACATTGCGGCATATGCTGCACAGACGATGAATAGATTGGGTGGCGTTGTATTTATGACACCAACCGAGAGAGCTTCTTTGACAAACCAACAAGTAGAAATACTGAAGGAGAGCGGTAAGGAGCTCATTATGGTAAATGATGCTGTGTTTGGTAAAATTGCAGGCAATGTGGCGACCTTCAGTACTGTAGCTGAGGAATATGTGGAAAAATTCCGCTATGAATTTGTAGACTACAAGAGTCTGAGTGATTCAGAGAGAAAAGTTTTTGACGAGAGTAAGGCGATAGTTGATTTGCTGTGTAAGAAATTCAAAAGAAATACACCGATAATTAAAATTTCGAAAACTATACGAATAGACATGTCAGGTTTTGCAACCTCGGGTGTTTGGGATGCAGATGAAAATGCCATTATAATTAAAAGAAGTGTGCTGAAATCGAAGGAGGATTTTTGCGGAGTTCTGATGCATGAGTTTGCTCATTTTGCTTCCGGCTATTCAGACAACACCAGAGATTTTGAAAATGTTCTGACTGATATGCTGGGATATGTATATGTTACATTGCAACCAAAGGCTACCGAAAGCGATGTGCCTATTAAAAAACGCCGTTTTTTCTTTTTTTAATGAGAAAACCCCTGTTCCAATCGGGTTGGAACAGGGGTTTAATATTTTTTATTACATAGGAAATTGCGCGCGGGATGTGCGCATATTTGCTTGTAAAATAAAAGTGTACCTTTTCGTCCCCCAAGATTGGGGGAACGAGGGGGTTGAAGTGTTAAAACACTTTTTTATTTATGCATTGAAGCGGAGATGATTGCCAATACCTTATCGTAGCAACCGCCACAGCCTGTGGAGCACTTTGTTGTGTTCTTAACGTCTTCAAAAACGTTGAGCAGACCATCAATGCTGCCGTGGTTATTAACTGCATCCATAATATCGAAATAGCTTACGTTGTTACACTTACAGATAACATAGTTTTCGTTTGTTTCCGTGTCAAGAGGCTTAAGGTCACAAACGAGCTTTTCTGTTTCGGATTCAGCCTTCCAGAGACCATGAAGGTTACAGTAGGCATATACTGCTTCAACCTTTTCGTTGGGGCAGAGAGAAAAGCAGATGGCAGGCTTGTCGCCAACGCTCAGGAACTTTCTCTGATTGCCGCGGTTTGTCTGGAGGGATACCCACTCGATGTGGTGCTCCTCTGTCATTGGGTGTTCAACCTCGCCGATTGTAACAACAACCATATTATCTTCAATTGTGAAGCAGGGTACGTGCTTTTCCTCCGATGCATCGACACTTCCGGGAATAATTTCTTCCATTTTTGTGCCACAGCACATCACGGGCACGCCGCTTTCCTTAACAAGGGCAACAATTTTGCCACAGTGAGAGCATTTGTAAAATTTCTGTTCCATTATATGGCCTCCTTATACTTTATTAATCTTATAATAGCATTATTTTTCAGATAATTCAAGAGATTTATAGCCATAAACCATGCGGTCATTATCTGCATAGTCTTTTTTTATTTTTACGTTGGTAAAGTATTCCTCCATGAGCTCTTTAACTGCATTGCCCTGGTCGTAGCCGATTTCAAAGGCGAGCATTCCGCCTTCATTTAAGCTTAAGAAGGCTTTGGGTATCATTGCCATGTAAAAGTCGAGCCCGTCGGTGCCACCCTTTAAGGCAAGGTGAGGCTCAAAGCGGGAAACCTCTAATGTGTCGGCAATATGGTCTGCAATGTAGGGGGGGTTTGACACGATAATGTCACTTAAGGGATAATTGTCTTTTAAAACGTCACCCTGCTGCACTGTTACCCTATCCGATAAATTGTGGCGGAGGATGTTTTTTTCGGCAACCTCTACTGCTTCGGGTGAAATATCCCACAGAGTGACGGTGGCGTCTTTAATGAAATGGGCAAGAGAAATACCTATACAGCCCGTGCCCGTGCAGAGGTCTGTTATAATGGGCTTTTCAAAGGGATTTTCCTCAATAATTGTTTCAACTATTGTTTCCGTGTCGGGACGGGGAATGAGGGTGTGCTCATTTACATAAAAGGGGAGACCCATAAATTCCTTCTCGCCCGTAAGGTAGGCAATGGGAATGCCCGTTTTACGTTTTTCAATTAAGGAGAGCATTTGTGCCTCTTCATCCTCGGTCAAATCATGCCAGATAAGGAGAGGATCACCCTTGATAACGTATGCTAAAAGCGCCCTCGCATCTGCGGAGGGCGACTCTGAATAGCCTGATAATAATTTGTAGTAACGGTTTGCTAAACTCACCACTTATCATCCTCTTTGTTGTCTGTTAATACAGCCTTCATTGCAGCAATGGCAACTTCAAGCTGCTTTTCGTCGGGTTCACGTGTTGTAATCTTCTGCATCCACATACCGGGCTTAGAAAGAAGTGTTACAACCCTATTCTGACTTTTGCCTGCCCAGCGGATAAGCTCGTAGGAAAGACCTGCAACAACGGGCAGAAGAAGAATACGTACGCCCAGGCCTGCAAGTGTGCCCAACAGCCTGCCGTAGATGTCGGCATAGTTGGGAACAAGGGAGAATATGATAATGCTTATTACCATAACAAATACAAGAAAGCTTGTTCCGCAACGGGGGTGAAGTCTACTCATCTTTGCGGCATTTTCGGGGGTTAATTCAAGCCCCTGCTCATAGCAGAAGATTGTTTTGTGCTCTGCACCGTGGTACTGGAAAACCCTCTTGATGTCCTCCATTTGTGAAACAAGGAGGATGTAGCCTAAGAAAATTGTTATTCTGATAATGCCCTCTACTGCGGCGGTGAAGCGACCAAAGTTAATAAGAGAGGAGATAGCGTGGGGAAGGAGCATAAAAAGACCTACGGAGAAAAGTATTGCGATTACAACGGAGAAGTAAATGATAACATCCTTCATTTTGTCGCCTAACTTTTCTGTGAGCCATTTTTCAAATTTGCTCATTTCCTCTTCTTCGCCCTCAAGGTCAACAAATTCGGCACTGTACATAAGAGCCTTCATGGAAGACACCATAGAGTCAAAAAAGCCGAATACACCTCGAACAAGGGGGATTTTGTTAACGTGATATTTTGTAATAAGGCTACCCACGGGCTTTTTATCGATAATGATTTCGCCATCGGGCTTTCTTACTGCTGTTGCTATTTCTTTGGGCCCCTTCATCATAACGCCTTCCATAACGGCACTGCCGCCGATACTGGTTATGTGGCAGGGAGCACAATTCTTATCTTTATTTTCAGACATTTAATCACTGCCTTTCATGTGTGCTTAATAAAACGGACCGCCGGGGACGTCGGTCCCTACAATCTATATCATTATAGCAGAAAGAAGGAGAGTATTCAAGAAAAATATAATGAACGCATTGTTAATTAGCAATTAGTAATGAGCAGATAATAATTAGCAATTAGTAATGAGCAATTAGCAATTAAGGAAAAAACTCCCCAAAAAAATTTCGGGGAGTTTTGATTATAATATTTCTTCCAATTTCAAAATAAAGGTGCTCATTTTAATGTCAAGGGCGTTGCAAATTCGATAAAGTGTTTCAAGAGTGGGTTTTCTCTCGCCACGCTCAATTGCACTTAAATGGCTTCTGCCGATATCGGCTAAACCGCTCAAGACCTCCTGGGAAACACCCTTCTGATTGCGGAAAAATAAGACCGTTTGACCGACCTTTTTAGGGTCAAGTGTGGGTATATACATATTCTCACCTCAAGAATAGTATATGTGATTTAAAACATCGTTCTGACTACATAAGTTGACAAATGAACACTTATGTGGTAAAATTTTTAAAATGCGAGGTGAAAAACGTGAACACATTAACAGAAGAGGAAGCAAACCGTATATTAAATGAGATTAGTGAAATAATATGGGATGATAATTTGTCTGATTCGGAAGCATTAGAAAAAATTATAATTAAATTGAATAAATATACTGTAACAACAGAAGGTGGAATTGGTGAGCAGAAACAGAATTAGAACGGCTTGAAAAAGCCGACGGTGTACGCGGTGTACTCCGAGGATTTTTCAAGCTGTAGTGTAAATGCAGAAAAATAAAAATAACCGCTTCATAAGAAGCGGTTATTTCATTATAAAACCATTTACACGGTCTAAACTGTTTATGTCAGCAATTATTTGTTGAGACGAGCTTCGAGAGCTGCTAACTGATCATAAAGTTCCTTGGGGAATCTTCCGTCTGTATCGAACTGAGCGTAGAATTCCTTAATGAGCTTTACTTCGTTAAGCCATACTTCCTTGTCAACACTAAGGAGCTCTTCAAGTGTTTCGGGAGTAATGTCAAGACCTTCAACGTTGATGTCCTTAGCATAGGGAAGGTAACCAAGCTCTGTTTCACGAGCATCTACCTTGCCTTCGCAACGGTTGATAATCCAGGAAAGAACTCTGAGGTTATCACCGAAGCCGGGCCACATGAAGTGACCTTCGTCATCCTTACGGAACCAGTTAACATGGAAAATCTTAGGAAGCTTTTCTACCTTGCCACCCATGTTGATCCAATGCTGGAAGTAGTCACCTACATTGTAACCGATGAAGGGTCTCATAGCCATGGGGTCACGACGTACAACGCCTACAGCACCTGCAGCAGCTGCTGTTGTTTCAGATGCCATTGTAGAACCGATGAATGTACCGTGGTTCCAGTCAAATGCTTCGTAGCAAAGAGGAGCAGCCTTTTCACGACGACCGCCGAATACGATTGCAGAAATCGGAACACCGCCTGCAGCTTCAAATTCAGAAGAGATGCAGGGGCACTGTGCAGCGGGAGCTGTGAAACGGGAGTTGGGGTGAGCTGCCTTTGTTCCCATGTCGGGTGTCCATTCGTTGCCCATCCAGTCGATAGCGTGTGCGGGAGCTTCGCCATCCATACCTTCCCACCAAACTGTACCGTCGTCGCAAAGTGCAACGTTAGTAAAGATAGTGTTGCTCATTGTTGTCATAAGAGCGTTCTTGTTGGACTTTGTGCTTGTGCCGGGAGCTACGCCGAAGAAGCCTGCTTCGGGGTTAACTGCCCAGAGACCGCCGTCGGGACCGATCTTAAGCCAGGAGATATCGTCGCCTACTGTCCATACCTTATAGCCGGGGAAAGCTTCCGGAGGAATGAGCATAGCAAGGTTTGTCTTACCGCAAGCGGAGGGGAATGCGGCACATACGTACTTAACTTCGCCCTGAGGATTCTCAAGACCAAGGATAAGCATATGTTCAGCCATCCAGCCTTCCTTCATACCAAGGTAAGAACCGATACGAAGAGCAAAGCACTTCTTACCGAGAAGAACGTTACCGCCGTAACCGGAGTTAACGGACATGATTGTGTTATCTTCGGGGAACTGAACGATATATCTGTCTTCAGGATTCTTGTCACGGCATGCATGAACACACTTTGTGAAATCACCGTCATCGCCGAGCTCTTCGAGAACCTTTGTGCCAACGCGTGTCATGATAAGCATGTTAAGAACTACGTAGATGCTGTCTGTAAGCTCAATACCGATCTTGGAGAAGGGAGAGCCGAAGGGACCCATCATGTAGGGGATAACATACATTGTCTTGCCTTTGTAGCTGTTTTCATAAAGCTTGTGAAGCTTTGCATACATTTCTTCAGGATCCATCCAGTTGTTCATGGGGCCTGCATCTTCTTTTGTCTTTGTGCAGATGAATGTTCTGTCTTCAACACGAGCAACGTCTGTTACGTCTGTTCTGTGAAGATAGCAACCGGGAAGCTTTTCCTGGTTAAGCTTGATAAGTTCGCCTGTAGCACATGCTTCTGCACGGAGTGCTTCAGCCTGTTCTTCTGTGCCGTCAATCCAAACTACCTTTTCGGGTGCAAGA
>JAFSGW010000035.1 GCA_017440585.1 Clostridia bacterium
ACACCCAGCCGTGAAGTTCTTATTGCTAAGTTGATGGGTAGCATGAACTCTCCCATCAGTGCTCTTGCAAGAACATTGCAGGCTCTTGTTGACAACGGTGTTGAACCTTGTGACATCAAGGTAGAAAAGGAAGAAGCTCCCGCTGAAGTGGAAGCTGCTCCCGCTGAAGCAGTAGAAGAAGCCCCCGAAGCTCCCGCTGCTGAATAATTTTAAAATCAATTTTAAAAACCATTAAATGGAGGTAAATTAAAATGACAATTCAGGAAATTTTAAATGCAATTAAAGAATTAAAGTTATTGGAAGTTGCTGATCTTGTAAAGGCAATGGAAGAAGAATTCGGCGTATCCGCTGCTGCTCCCGTAGCTGTAGCTGTTGCAGGCGCTGCTGATGCAGGCGCTGGCGCTGCTGAAAAGACAGAATTCGACGTAGTTCTTGTAGACGCTGGTGCTAGCAAGCTCAACGTTGTTAAGGCTGTTAAGACAATCACAGGTCTTGGTCTTAAGGAATCCAAGGACGCTGTTGATAACGTTCCTTCCACACTTAAGGAAGCTGTATCCAAGGACGAAGCTGAAAAGATTAAGGCTGAACTTGAAGCAGCTGGCGCAAAGGTTGAACTTAAGTAATTTAACTTTTCCGTACATTAAAAGGACGAGCAATGCTCGTCCTTTTTTGTGTGCTCAAGCTATTGACAAATTTCGCTTTTTTGTATATTCTTAAATAGATGGGGTATCTCATCGAAATCTGTGGCATAGCCACATAAAAAAGGGGAAATGAAAAATGCAACTATTTTACAACGTTGAGGACAAACCCAAATTTTTACAGCTTTTAGTTTTCGCACTCCAGCAGCTTCTGTCTATTATGACAGCTACTCTGGTGGTTCCGGTAATTATCGGTAACAACATGAGCCCTGCGGCAGCTCTTTTTGGTGCAGGTGTAGGTACTCTTGTTTATGCCACAATTACAAAGAGAAAGAGCCCTGTTTTCCTTGGTTCTTCCTTCGCATTCATTGGCTCAATGTTTGCGGCATTTGCAGGCGGTGTTTCCATGAGCCTTGGCTACCTTGGTCTTATCCTTGGTGCCGTTTTTGCAGGTCTTGTATATGTAGTTATCGCTTTAGTTGTTAAGGCTGTAGGCGTAGAATGGATTAACAAGCTTATGCCCGCTTCCGTTATCGGACCTACTGTTGCAATTATCGGTCTTTCTCTTGCAGGCAACGCTGTAGGCGACGTTTTGAAGTTCGCTTCCTTCGATGCGGCAAACTCTGTTTATGTTATGACTACAAAGGGCTGGCTTGGTCTTTTGTGTGCACTTGTAACTCTCTTTACGGTTATCATTTGCTCAACCTACGGTAAGAAATGGGGCAGACTTATTCCCTTCATTTTCGGTATTTTAGGTGGCTATGCAGTAGCAGGTATTTTCACAATTATCGGCTATGCTGCAGGCGTTGATGCTCTTAAGCTTATTGACGTTACACCCTTCACAGCACTTCTTACAGACGGTGCAGTTACACTCAATACATTTATTTCCGTTCCCGACTTCACATTCCTTACAGCCTTCAAGGGCATTGGTGAGGTTACACCCAACTATATAGGCACAATTGCTGTTGCTTATATTCCCGTAGCATTCGTTGTTTTCGCAGAGCATCTTGCTGACCACAAGAACATCTCTTCCATCATTGAAAGAGACCTTCTTAAGGAACCCGGCTTGCACAGAACCCTTTTAGGTGACGGTATCGGCTCCATGGCAGGTGCTTTCTTCGGCGGTTGCCCCAACACAACATACGGCGAATCTGTAGGCTGTGTTGCAATTACAAGAAACGCTTCTGTTTACACAATCATCACAGCGGCAATAATGTCTATTGTAATCGCTTTTGTAGCTCCCTTCATTGCTTTCGTTACATCCATCCCCTCCTGCGTAATGGGTGGTGTATGTATGGCTCTTTACGGCTTCATCGCTGTATCCGGTCTTAAGATGGTACAGAAGGTTGACCTTAATGTAAATAAGAACCTTTTCGTTGTATCGGCAATTCTCATTTCCGGTATCGGCGGTATGGCTCTTAAAATCGGTCAGATTACTCTTACAGCTGTAGCATGCCCTCTCATTCTGGGTATAATCGTAAATCTTATCGTTTCAAAGGCAAAGGATGTGGAATAAGTTATGAAAAATGTTATGATTTTTGACCATCCCCTTATCCAGCACAAAACAACCATCCTTCGTATGAAGGAAACAACAAATAAAGAGTTCCGTGAGCTTGTTGAAGAGATTACAATGCTCATGTGCTACGAGGCATTAAGAGACTTGCCCGTAGAGGATGTGGAGATTGAAACTCCCATAAAGAAGACCACACAGAAGATGGTTGCAGGCAAGGATATGGCAGTTGTGCCCATCCTCCGTGCAGGCCTGGGTATGGTTGAAGGCTTCTTAAGCCTTGTTCCCAATGCAAAGGTTGGTCACATCGGTATGTACCGTGACGAGACAACTATGCAGCCTCAGGAATACTACTGCAAGCTTCCTCCCGATATTGATAAAAGGCTTGTGGTTGTTGTTGACCCCATGCTTGCAACAGGCGGCAGTGCAATCGATGCTATCGGACAGATTAAGTCCTACGGTGCAACACAGATTAAGTTCTTGTGCTTAATTGCTGCTCCCGAAGGTATCGAAGCCCTTACAAAGGCTCATCCCGATGTTGAGGTTTACTGTGCAAACGTGGATGAAGGCTTGAATGAAAGGTGCTACATTGTTCCCGGATTGGGCGATGCAGGCGACAGAATTTTCGGCACACTGTAAAAAATTGCCCATAATCGGCAAACCTCACCACTCGTAGTATCTGTATACGACTTCGGGTTCGGTTTGCCAATTCTGAACAATTTTTTGCCCGGACAGAAAAAGACATTGATTAAAAAAAGAGGTGTGAACCCTGGTGGGTTGCACCTCTTTTTTATCGGTGCATATAATATTATGACGGATACCCCGTCATAATTTAACAAAAGGAGAAATTTTATGGCAACATTTTTTAACCAGGCAACCCTTTCCTACAGTGGCGGCACGGTTAATTCCAACATTACAACGGGTGAAATCCTTGAGGTTTTATCTGCTTCAAAAACTGCTGTGGGGGATGACTATTCCGCATCCTCCGATGTGACCTATGTTATAAACATTGTGAACACGGGAAGCGTTCCCTATACGGGGCTTACCATTACTGATAATTTAGGCACCTATACCCAGGGCACATTAACACTTACCCCTCTTGATTATGTGGAAGGCTCCGTCCGCTATTTTGTAAACGGAAATCTTCAGGCAACGGGTGCTGTTACCGCAGGACCTCCCCTTGTAATAAGTGGCATTAACGTGCCTGCAGGAGGCGTGGCTACTATTGCCTACACCGCCCGTACAAACGCGTTTGCACCTCCGGAGGGCGAGGGTACAATTACAAACACAGCCCTCATTTCAGGTGGCGGTATAACAGATATTACCGTTACGGAAACAATTAATGCGGCAAATGAACCCAGCCTTACAATTACAAAATCCGTTTCCCCCACAACAGTGGTTGAAAACGGACAGATAACCTACACCTTTGTAATTCAGAACACGGGCAATACACCTGCGGTGACTACTGATAACGTAGTTATAACAGACACCTTCAACCCCGTTTTGTCGGACATTGTTGTAACTTACAACTCTGCTCCCTGGACAGAGGGCGTAAACTACACCTATAATGAACAAACGGGACTTTTTACAACCTCTGCAGGGCAGATAACCGTGCCTGCAGCAACCTACACCCAGAACACTCAGACGGGCGAATGGGTAGTAACACCCGGCGTGGCTACGGTTACAGTAACAGGCACCATATAAAAGGGGCTGTGAAAATAGTCCAGACCGCCAAAAGAAGAAATACAGGCTGATAAATCAAAAAAATTTAACAAATCATAAACTTTTCAGCAATGTAAAAACCCTCGCGTTCAGCGAGGGTTTTCTGTGATTATATACATTTTGGCTATCGGCAAACCTCACCTCTCGTAGTATCTGTATACGACTTCGGGTTCGGTTTGTCAATTCTGAACAATTTTTCCTACCCCTTTGAAAAAGGGGCAAAAGCCCCTTTCTTTATAAATATTGACGTATGTCTACTGCCAGCTTTTCCTCAAGGTTAATAAGCCGTTTTGTAATATCCTTACTTACCTCGTCAGCCGCCTCGTATTTATTGAGGTATTTATTAAGGGACTTAACCCCCATGTTACAGCCGTCGGTCATTAAATCGGCAATTGTTTCGTCGCTTTCGTTCATAATAAGCTTCATGTTTGTTTTCATCCAGCTCATGCTTTTTGCCATGGGGTTGGGTTCCTTGCCATCATCGTTGTACTTATCAAGAAGTGAGTCTATTTCCCGATCTAACTTGTCGTGCTCACTTTTGCAGTCGGAAAGAAGCTTTTTAAAGCTTTCATCTGCTACATAACCGAGCACATCCTCAATGGAGGATACGCCCATCTTAACACCTGCATCGCACTCCCGAAGAAGCTTTACTGTGTCCTGTTCTATCATAAAAAATCACCTCGGGAACAGTATTCCCAAGGTGACGGGTTTAAATTCACTTGTTGAAAAACATATAGTCCTCATAGGCTTTTTTGCAGGAATAAAATTCCTCACCCGTTTCAATATATTTTTTCATACCCATAAGGCATTGTGCAATGGCAACCTCTTCTTCACTGAGGCGTGCCTTTTTAAAGGGAAAGTCATATAAAACCTTATTAAAAAGCACTATGCGGTCATTGTAAAAGCCTTCAAGAAGACCTGCGGTTTTAAGGGTTAATTCGCCCTCTGTAAGGGCGCCTTCATCATCAAAGTAACGAACGGTATTGTTCGATATTTCGCCCTTTGTGCCACGGATAAGAAGCCTGTCACGGCGTATGGGGGAGAAGTACTGCTCACCGTTGAAGTCATAAATGCCCACCTTTTCACCAAAACGGAAAACCATAAGCCTTTGGGCGGTTTTTCTTAAGGTGTGCTCAAATTCTCCACCTCTTCCGTGGGAGGTGAGCATGTTGTCGGGCACGGTTAAATCAAAAACCTTTTCGGGAGCATTATAGTCATCAAAAAAGAAGCGGAGCATGCTCATGGCGTGATAATCGTGACCTATTGAAAGGTTTACATGCTGTATTTCCCCTAAAACGCCCGAAGCAATAAGAGCTTTAATTGCCTGATAGGTGCCCTTTTGGTGGTACTGCTCTGCAATCTGGATTTTATCATAGGCGTGCTCACCCTCGGGTGCCTTCAAAAATGGAGTTTCACTTAAAACAAAGTAGCCCTTGTCCGCTAAGGTGACGGAAAGGTCGGTAACGTGGGCGTAGCTTGCGCAATTTACTATAAAATCAAAGCTTTCGCATAAAAGCTCATCAAGCAGGGCAAAGGTTTTAACCTTGTATTTGTTTTTTAT
>JAFSGW010000036.1 GCA_017440585.1 Clostridia bacterium
GTTTCTCACCTTCGTTTCGGTAATGCGAAGATTACTTCCACATACCTTATCAACAAGGCTGACTTTGTTGCATGTCATAAGGCTTCCTACATCAGAAAGTATGACATGGTTACAGACGTAAAGCCCGGCGGTGTATTCCTTCTTAACTGCCCCTGGCTCACAACAGAAGAGCTTGACAAGAATATTCCCGGTCAGGTTAAGAGATACATTGCTGAAAATGACATTCAGTTCTATGTAATTGACGGTATTGCTATCGGTAAGGAAATAGGCCTCGGCAACAGAATCAACACTGTACTTCAGTCTGCATTCTTCAAGCTTGCTGACATTATTCCTGCTGAAGATGCAATAAAGTATATGAAGGATGCGGCTACAGCTTCCTACTCCAAGAAGGGTGACGACATCGTTAAGATGAACCATGACGCTATTGATGCAGGTGCAGAAAAGGTTGTTAAGGTTGAAGTTCCCGCATACTGGAAGGATGCAACAGACGAAGTGCTCACAGCTACAGTTCCCGGCAACAGCAGAGTAGTTGACTATGTTAACGAAATTCTTATGCCCATCAACTCCTTCGCAGGTAACAAGCTTCCCGTAAGTGCTTTTGAAAAGTACGTAAACGGTGAAATTCCCTCCGGCTCTGCTGCATATGAAAAGAGAGGCATTGCTATCGACGTTCCCACATGGGATAAGGACAAATGCGTACAGTGTAACATGTGTTCCTACGTATGTCCTCATGCAGTTATCCGTCCCGTTGCTCTTACAGATGAAGAGGTTAAGAATGCTCCCGAAGGCATTAAGTATGTTGGCTTAAAGCAGATGGACGGCATGAACTATGCTATTTCCGTATCTGTTATGGACTGTACAGGCTGCGGTGCTTGTGCAAGCGTATGCCTTGGTAAGTGCCTTGAAATGAAGCCTCTTGATACTCAGCTTACAGAGCAGGTTTACTTTGATTATACAGTTACACTTCCCGAAAAGCAGGAAGTTATTGATAAGTTCAAGGCTACAACAGTTAAGGGCAGCCAGTTCAAGCAGCCCTACCTTGAATTTTCTGGTGCTTGTGCAGGCTGTGGTGAAACACCCTACGCTAAGCTCGTTACTCAGATTGCAGGCGACAGAATGTATATTGCAAATGCAACAGGCTGTTCTTCTATCTGGGGCGGTAGTGCACCTGCTACACCTTACACAGTTAACAAGGCAGGCGAAGGTCCCGCTTGGGCAAACAGCCTCTTTGAAGACAATGCTGAATACGGCTACGGTATGTTCCTTGCACAGAACACTCTCCGCAACCAGCTTATTGAAAAGGTAGAAGCAGTTAAGGAAACAGCAGACGATGCAGCTAAGGCTGTTATTGACAAGTTCCTTGTTACAAAGAACGACGGCTCAGCAAACAAGGTTGCAGCAGCAGAATTGGTTGAAGTGCTTACAAAGATGAATACAGAAGAAGCAGCAGAAATCCTCAAGAAGAAGGAATACCTCAACAAGAAGAGCGTATTTATCTTCGGTGGTGACGGTTGGGCTTATGATATTGGTTTCGGTGGCTTAGACCATGTTATCGCTTCTCACCAGGATGTAAACGTTGTTGTATTCGATACAGAAGTTTACTCCAACACAGGCGGTCAGGCATCCAAGGCTACACCTACAGGTGCTATTGCTCAGTTTGCCGCTGCAGGTAAGGAAGTTAAGAAGAAGGACCTTGCCGCTATAGCTATGAGCTACGGCTATGTATACACAGCTCAGGTTGCTATGGGTGCTAACCCTGCTCAGTGTATCAAGGCATTTATTGAAGCTGAAAGCTATGACGGACCTTCTCTTGTAATTTGCTACGCTCCCTGTATCAACCACGGTATCAAGGGTGGCATGACAGCAGCTCAGGCAGAAGAAAAGAGAGCGGTAGAAGCAGGTTACTGGCACCTCTTCAGATTTGACCCCAGACTTGAAGCTGAAGGTAAGAACCCCTTCCAGCTTGACTCTAAGGAACCCAAGGCAAGCTACGAAGAATTCATTATGAACGAAGTAAGATATTCTTCTCTTGCTCGCTCTAACCCCGAAAGAGCTAAGGAACTCTTCGCATTTGCTGAACAGACAGCAAAGGAAAAGTACCAGAAGCTTGTTAAGATGGCTAGTGCGGAATAATTAAACAATACGGACCGTCGGGGACGCCGGTCCCTACAAGAGAATATGGTTTGAAACGGACGGCTTATGCCGTCCGTTTTTTGTGCATTTCGTGCCAAAAACTTGGAATTGAGAAAAATTTGTGATAAAATTTGAAAGAGGGGTGATTTGATGTCGTACGTGTTTAATATAGCAATTTGCGATGACTCGGAAGAGTTTGTTTGGGAAATATATGAGAAAACACAAAAAATCATGGAAGAATCCGGATATAGCTGCAAGATAGAGGATTTTACAAAGGCAAAGGAGCTTATTGCCTTTTCAAAGGAAAAGCAGTTGGATATTGTGCTTTTAGATATTGATATGCCTGATGTTTCGGGCTTTGAGGTGGTGGAAAAGCTTCGTGAGAGGCAACAGAGCGTGGAAATTATTTTCATTACTTCACATTCGGAGCTGGCATATCAGGCTTACGACTATCACCCGTATCAGTTTGTGGATAAAACAGATATGGGCAAGCTTGAGGCAGTAATACCGAAGCTTTGCGAAGGAATTATTGCAAGCAAAGGCAACGAAGGTAAATTTGTAATTGATATAAATGGTATTTTTGAGATAGACCTTAATGAGGTAATGTATGTTAAAGCTAAAAAGAACTATGTTGTGTTTTGCTCTATTGACGGAGAAGAAAAAGAATACCGTGCAAAAATCAAGGACGTATATGAGGCATTAAAGGATAAAGGCTTTATATTCATCCAGAGGTCATATGTTGTAAACTGCAGGTTTATATACGATTTTGACACAAAAGAAGTAACACTTAAAAATAACGAAACTATTTCCGTTACAAGAGATTACGAAATGCGTTGCGAAGCACAGAGACTTTACGGTGCTTTTATGAGGAGATTAAGATGGTAAATACAATATTTGAGCTTTTGGTGAATATGGTTGAAGAAGGAACGGCACTTCTGTTTATGTCTGTATATCTGGGGTGGAGGTACAGTGGCACAAAACGTGTTGTGGGATATATAATTGCAACAATTGCTTCAATCGGATTGATAACGTACTTTAATTCTTTGTTTTTAAACGAAGGGATTTATACATTGCTGTTAATGCTGATGTATTTTATATATGCCCTTGTATGCCTGAAGGGTGATGTGTACAGCAAGCTCTTTATTTCGGCTTTTACAAATTCGTTGATGAGCTTTATCGCAATAATATCAATTATGCTGTTTTCAATTTTTGTTGAAACAGAACAGCTGTATATAAACAGCGGACCAAGGTACGGCGTGATTTTTTTCAGTAAGGCTCTGTTGATATTGGTTTGTGCAATGCTGTTAAAATTTAAAAACAGTAATATGAAGCCCAAAATGCGTGTAAATGTTGCAACGGCTGTTCCTTTCATCGGAATTTTGTCCGCAAGTGGCATTACATCGATATTTTTAAAAACAGATTTAGCCCAGGAAATGCTGTTTGTTTCCTTTGCGGTGCTGTTTGTAAACTTATTGATATACTATATCTTCATAAAAATCAGCAAGGATATGGAGGAAGAATCCGAGGCAAAAGCTCTTTTGCAGAAGTACGAGCTGGACAAAAAGCATGCTGTCGAGGTGGAGGAGTTATATTCAAAAACCTGCTCTATAAGACACGATATGGTCAACCACCTGGAAACCGTTGCAAGCCTTATTGAAAAGGATAGTGCAAAGGCATTAGAATACATAGAGTCTGTAACGAAAAACCAGATATCCGGCATAAGAAATTTTGTCAGGACGGGTAATGATACTTTTGACGCAGTTATAAACTCAAAGGTTGCTCTTTGTGACAAAAAGGAAATTAAAGTGCAGGTAAGGGTTATGAACCATTCACTTGACAGATTAAAAAGCCACGAAATAGGAATTATATTTGGTAATTTGTTTGATAACGCAATAGAAGCCTGCGAAAATATAGCGGAAAAAAGAATTGAGCTTGATGTTCAGATACAAGGGGCTCGTACGAGCATTATAATGAAAAATACTATAGAAAAATCTGTTTTAGGAGAAAACAGTGAGCTTAATACAACAAAGAATGATACTGCAATACACGGCTTTGGCATTAAAAATATAAAGAGTATTGTTGAAGAGTATGGCGGAATGATGAATTTCTTTGAAGAAAAAGGCTTCTTTGGCTGTGATATATTAATTTAAAAACACTTTGTCCCTGAAAAGGAGCATTTTATCCCATTGATATTGATGTCAATGGGATATTTTTATGCTAAAATTAAGATGGTGTGATGGCGAAGGAGGTTGCATAAATGAAAAGAATTGTTTTTCACTTGTTGCTATTATTTTTCATGAGCTTACTGATGCCAACTGTAAATGCACGAGAAAACCTTAACTACACATTAGAAAATGGTGTGCTTACGGTATATGAAACCGAAGGCTTTGAGGGAGAATTGATACTTCCGTCAGACGAAATGGGGGCAGTTGACAAAATCATCGTGGAGGAAACTGCCGGTAGCAGTGGCATTACAGCACTGATACTTACTGCAA
>JAFSGW010000037.1 GCA_017440585.1 Clostridia bacterium
AACAAAGTAGCCCTTGTCCGCTAAGGTGACGGAAAGGTCGGTAACGTGGGCGTAGCTTGCGCAATTTACTATAAAATCAAAGCTTTCGCATAAAAGCTCATCAAGCAGGGCAAAGGTTTTAACCTTGTATTTGTTTTTTATGTATTCTCTCTGCTCTTCACGGCGGATGTATACCCCCGCAACGGTAAATTCTTCGGGCAGGGCTTGTGCAATTCTTAAATAAAACTCACTTCGCCATCCGCCACCAATAACTGCAAACGTAATCATGGTATCAGCTCCTTTACTTTATTGTAGCACAGGAGGGAACATTAGTAAATAATAAGAAAACAAAAAACACGCTCTTTTGAGCGTGCTTTTCGTTTGTGGCAGGGGCAGTAGGACTTGAACCCACGACCTGCGGTTTTGGAGACCGATATTCTACCAACTGAACTATACCCCTGTATTCTGTTTTCCACTTGATTTAGTATACACTACTAAAAGGGAAATGTCAATCTTTTTTTATAAAAAATATATAAATACAGATTTTATTTTGACAAACTTTTTCCCATATGCTATAATAATAAAAATTATCCCATTGGAGGCATATGTATGAGAAAAGGTAACCTGATGAGCGTCAGAGACGATATTAAAGTACTTGACGCTACTATCCGCGACGGCGGACTTTGCAACAATTTTGATTTTTCTGATGAATTTGTGTACGAGCTTTATAAAACCAATATTAAAGCCGGCGTTGATTATATGGAATTTGGCTACAAGGCAAGCCTCAGTATGTTTAACGAGGCAGACTACGGCAAGTGGAAGTTCTGCAAGGAAGAGGATATCCGTGCTATTGTAGGGGAAAACAATTCCGACATGAAGATTTCTGTTATGGCAGACGTTGGCAGATGTGACTATAAAACAGACTTTTTGCCCAAGAGCGAAAGCGTTATTGATATGGTTCGTGTAGCCTGCTACATTCATCAGATACCTGCCGCAATTGAAATGATTGAGCATTTCAATTCTTTAGGCTATGAAACCTGCTGTAACATTATGGCTATTTCCCAGGTGCCCACAGACCAGGTTGTGCAGGCATTGGAGGAACTTAACAAAACAAGCGTTGACGTTATTTACCTTGTTGACAGCTTCGGCTCCCTGTACCCTGAAAATGCAGGTGATTTTGCACAGATGTATTACTCCATTGCAGAAAAGGCAGGCAAGAAGGTTGGCTTCCATGCTCACAACAACCAGAACCTTGCTTTTGCAAACACAATTGAAACGCTTTCCTACGGCTTCTCCTTCCTTGACGTGACCGTGCAGGGCATGGGCAGAGGTGCAGGAAACTGTGCAAGTGAGCTTCTTATAGGCTTCTTGAAGAACCCCAAGTACAACATTTACCCCATCCTTGTATTTATTGAAAAGTACATGGTGCCTCTTAAGGCGGCAGGGGTTAAGTGGGGCTACGATTTACAGTATATGTTCACAGGTCTTCTTAACCGTCATCCCCGTGAGGCTATGGCGTTCACAGCTCAGGACAGAAAGGACTATTCAAACTTCTATAAAGAGGTTCTTGACCACGAGTAAAAAGGGCTGTGAAAATAGCCCAGACCGCCAAAAGGCGAGAATACAGGATAATACATCCAAGGCGTTTAAAAAATTCTTACCAATGTGGAAACCCCTCGCATTCAGCGAGGGGTTTCTGTGATTTTATGCCTTTTGGCTATCGACAAACCTCACCGCTCGACGTACCCACCCGTTTGAGGTACCCTCATTGCCTACGCTAAATCACTTGGCAATTTCGACCTCGGCACAACCCTGCACACTCCCTTCTTCCGCCACCGGCGGCGGTCGTGTTCGGTTCCGTCGGGCAAGGGTACACTGCGGGGCGGACACCGCAGTGTACCTTCGGTTTGTCAATTCTGAACAATTTTTCCTAGCCCTTAGAGACTGAGGTATTCTTTTAATTGAGGCATAATATTAAGCGCGGTTTGATAACCCTCGTTGTACATTGCCTGAAGCTTTTCAAAGCTTTTGTCTGTTCTGCCCCATTCTGATGTGTCGGAGGGTGCAATCCAGAAGAGCCTGCCTTCCTTCTCAGCCTGCCTGAGGCTTTCAAGGGTTTGGTTATAAAGAGGAGCACGCTTTTTTAAAAGCGAGGCAACAAGGGGATATTTTCTGTAAACTGAGGCGGACAGGGAAGCACCGAGGTCACGGTCTTTAACATAGCTTTTTTCACGGGTTGTGATAACAATAACCTTGTTGCAGCCTTCCTCAAATGCCTTATTAAAGGGGATGGGGTCGGCAATGCCGCCGTCAAGATATTTGTTGCCGTTTATTTCAACGCTTTGGAAAAGTATTGGCAATGCACAGGAAGCAATGAGTGTTTTCCAGGTAGTGTCAAAGGCAGGAACCTTCATAAATTCCACCTGCCCCGTTTTTATGTTTGTAACCCCTGCAAGAGTTAAGATGCCCGATTGAGCATAGGCATCGTGGTTGTAGGGTATATATTCGTTGGGAACTGTGCCGAAGGCGAAGGAAAGATTGTAAAAGGAACGCTTGCGTGGGTTTAAGAGATGCTTAAGCCCCATATACCTTGGGTCGGAGAAATATTTGCTTGTTTGTAAGGCTCTGCCCTTTTGTCCCGATACATAGCTCATGCCGTTGGAGATTCCTGCAGAAACACCCACAACAAGGTCCGAGCGGATGCCTTCATCCAAAAATGCATCCATAACGCCTGCAGAAAAAATTGCACGGCTTGCACCGCCTTCTAATACTAAACCTAATTTCATAATTATCACCTGATTTAATTTTAAATTATTTTTGTTTATTTATCAAGGATATAGTATTGACAAATTTTAAAAATAAGGTAAAATATTTATAAAGAGTTAGTTGAGACTAACTAAAGAAAGAAGGGTATACTGAAAAAGGGGTGATATAATGGAAAAAATGATTGCATATCACTGTGCTCCCGCATTGGCAGGGATAAAGCCGTCCAACATTGTTACGGTTTATAAAAACAAGGTTTCCGAAATAGACGAAAAGCTTAAAAAGCTTAATTACGACTTAAACAAAAAGGATATATATTTTGAAATTTTGTGTGAGTGCGAAAAGAAGGCACTTGTTATGGCGTACAGAAAAAAGGAGCTGGAAAAAACTCTTTTAAAAGATGATGTGAGAGAATTTCTTGTTAAGATGGGCTACCCTTATGAGGGTAGCGTGGAGGAATATATAGCCATACTGAAAAAGCATCTTAAAGGTGAGGAATTTTCCCACGAGATAGGGGCGTTTTTAGGTTATCCCGTAAACGATATTTATGCCTTTATGCATCATAGAGACGAGGGCTGTCTTTTATGCGGTGAGTGGAAGGTGTACGAAAATGCCGATGTGGCAGAAAAGCTTTTTCACCGTTTTGACAGCTGCCGAAGGGCGGTTTCAGGAAAGGTGGAGGGCGGAAAAACCCTGGCACAGATGTTCTGTTAATAAATAATTTACCAATTCTTAACCATGTAAGCTGTTGACAAAAAGGCAAGGGCTGAATATAATGTAGCTATAAAAGGGAGTAGCCGGCATAATGCACTCCGAGCGTCAGTACGGGGGAAACCTCCGCTTTGAGTTTAAATGGCGAGACTTTTGCACAAAATAATTTTGCGCAAAAGGGCTCGCCTTTTTTGCGTAAGGGAGGAATTTTTTTATGAAAGAAATCTGGCAGAAAACCCGAAATGAAATTCTTCACGAGCTTGATGCATCAAAAAACGGGTTAACTACCCAGGAGGCAAAAGCACGTAATGAAAAGTACGGCCCCAACGAGCTTGAGGGAGGAAAAAAGAAAAGCGTTTTACGTATTTTCCTTGAGCAGTTTATGGACTTTCTTGTTATTGTGCTCATTGCGGCGGCAGTTATATCTGCAATAACGGGCGAAATACACAGCACTGTTGTAATTTTAGCGGTAATTACCATGAATGCAATACTTGGCACGGTGCAGACGGTGAAGGCAGAGTCAAGCCTTGAAAGCTTAAAGCAAATGAGTGCACCTATGGCAAAGGTAATTCGTGACGGAAAGATAACCGTTATACCCGGACGGGACGTTACAATAGGCGACATTATAGTTTTAGAGGCAGGCGACTGTGTGAGTGCCGATGCACGCCTTGTAGAAAGTGCATCCCTTAAATGTGCCGAAAGTGCACTTACGGGCGAAAGCTTACCCGTTGAAAAGGACATTGAGGCAATTGAGGGCGAAGTGGCACTTGGCGACAGAAGGAACATGGTATTCTCCGGAAGCTTTGTTACCTACGGCAGAGCTCAGGCTGTAGTAGTCGGCATTGGCAAGGACACCGAAATGGGTAAAATTGCCACACTCCTTAAGAATACAGAGGAAAAGAAAACCCCTCTTCAGATAAGCCTTGACAGCTTTGGTCAGAAGCTTACAATAATTATACTTGTGCTTTGTGCCATTATTTTTGCAGTGAGCGTATTTGTACAAAATAAGGACGTTATGGACACCTTCCTTTTTGCAATAGCTCTTGCAGTTGCAGCTATACCCGAGGCTTTGAGCAGTATTGTAACCATTGTGCTTTCCTTCGGTACACAGAAAATGGCAAAGGAAAACGCCATTATAAGAAAGCTTCAGGCGGTTGAAGGCTTGGGTAGCGTGAGCGTTATATGCTCCGATAAAACGGGCACCCTCACACAGAACAAAATGACAGTTAAAAAGCTTTATACAATGGGCACAATTATCCCTGCAAATGCGGCAGACTTTACATCACCCATACAGGAGCCTCTTCTCCGCTCGGCACTTTTGTGCTCCGATGCTGTGGTTGAAGGTGACGAGGAGGTTGGCGACCCCACCGAAACTGCACTTGTACGCCTTGGTGAGGACCACGGCTTTGAAGAAACCGACATAAGAGAAAAATACCCCCGATTAGGTGAAATACCCTTCGATTCTGACCGAAAAATGATGAGCACCGTACACGATAACAACGGTCATAAGATTATGATTACAAAGGGTGCCGTTGACGTGATGCTTGCAAGATGTATTATTACAGACGAAGAAAGAAAAGAAATTGAGGGGATTAACAGCCGGTTCTCCGAAGAAGGGTTAAGAGTGCTCGCCTTTGCAAGTAAGGGCATTGAAAATGAAAATGTAACAATCGAGGACGAAAAGGACCTTACCTTCCTTGGGCTTATTGCAATGATGGACCCTCCCAGAGTAGAGAGTAAGGCTGCGGTAGCGGAATGTATAAGAGCAGGCATACGCCCCGTTATGATAACCGGGGACCACAAGATTACAGCAAGTGCCATTGCAAGGGAAATAGGCATACTTACAGAGGGCACAATTGCTGTTCAGGGTGCTGAAATTGACAAAATGACAGACGAGGAGCTTCGTGAGTTTGTGCCTAAGGTTTCTGTATATGCCAGGGTTTCTCCCGAGCATAAAATACGTATAGTCCGTGCATGGCAGGATAGGGGTAACCTTGTTGCCATGACGGGTGACGGTGTAAACGATGCCCCTGCCTTAAAGCAGGCAGACATTGGCGTTGCAATGGGCATAACGGGCACAGAGGTAAGTAAGGATGCTGCAGGTATGATACTTACCGACGATAACTTTGCAACGATTGTGAAGGCTGTTAAAAACGGCAGAAACGTGTATGCAAACATAAAGAAGGCTATAGGCTTCCTGCTTTCGGGCAACACTGCAGGTATTTTAACTGTACTTTATGCATCCCTTGCAAACCTTCCCGTGCCCTTCGCGGCTGTGCACCTTCTTTTCATAAACCTTCTGACAGACTCGCTCCCTGCTATTGCATTGGGCTTAGAGCCTCACAATGATGATGTAATGAATGAAAAGCCCAGACCGAGGAGCGAAGGCATACTCACAAAGAGCTTTCTTACAAACATAGGCATTGAAGGCGTGGTAATTGCTCTTGCAACAATAATTGCTTTCCACCTGGGTCTTATGATAAGCCCTGAGGCAGGCAGCACAATGGCATTTGCAACCCTTTGCCTTTCCCGTTTGTTCCACGGCTTTACCTCCAAGAAAAAGGGCTGGGTGCTCTTTACAAGGGCTATGTTCAACAATAAAACACTTATCGGTGCATTCTTTGTCGGCGTGCTGCTTTTGGGTGCTGTAATGCTTATTCCTCCCGTTATGGGCATATTTGAGGTGGCACAGCTTCCTCTCTCAATGCTTGGTGCAATAGCCGGGTTATCCTTTGGCAGTATGGTTTTAAACCAGTTAATAAAATTGATGAAAAAATAAAAAAATTCCCCGAAAGAAATTTCTTTCGGGGAGCTTTTTTTATTTTCCTAAGATTTTTACTTCCTGTATCTGTGCAGGATATGTGTTTGTTTCGCTGTTTCTGGGCTTTGCATTCAATACTGTAAGGCGTACATATCTGCCGTAGCCATCAATATTGTCGCAGGTGAAGCCGTAGTCTGTATAGCCTTCGGACTTATCAAGTACCTTTGTCCAGTTTTCACCGTCAACGCTTGCTTCTAAAATGTAGTTATAATAAGCCTCGCTACCGTTCCAGATGAGCCAGGAAACCTGAAGCTGTGTAAGGTGGCTCACCTTGCCTAAATCAGCCTCCCATGTAAAGGGCCATACGTTTTCCTCTTTGTACCAGCTTGTGCGGTAGTGACCGTCGTTTGCACTGTTTCCTGCAGCGTAGCCTTCTGTGTCCTCTGTCTTTACGGCTGCATCCTGGGAAAGAATTCTGCCTGTCTGCACGGGCACGAGAACGTCATTTTCCCAGTTGTATAAAAGCTCATCGAAGAAGTCATAGAATGCATAGCCGTTTGATACACTTACAGGGTAACGGCGGTTTGTTGTGGACTTATTGGTTGCATCCTGCCAGCCGAACATCCAGCGGTAGGTTGCCATAATGTGGTTGTTGCCACCCTCGTGAAGAGTGAACATTGTACCCGACTGTGCGGAGAAGGTTGTTGTGTTACCAACGTGCTTCAGTTCGCTCCAGGGACCTGCCATGTTTGTTGCTGTGGCAACCATGCCCTGTGTGGGGTACCAGCCTGCTGTACCGGAGGAGAAGAGGTAGTAAATGCCGTCCTTCTTAAGAACAGAAGGAAGCTCTCTCCACTTGTACATGCTTACAAAGCACAGTCTGCCTTCAATGGCGGACCAGTCCTCGTTAAGCTTATAAATACCTAAGTTTGCATTGTTGTTTGCCGCTGCGATAATGTAACCTGAGGAGTCCTCGTCAACGAACACGTTAAGGTCACGGCAGTCATCGCCTTCGGGACGGAATGCACCGCGGAAGGTCATTCTTTCGTCCCCTGCCTTCATGGAGGCGATGGATATCATAGCTGTGCCGTAGCCGCCGTCTGCTTCAAAGTGAGCAACGAAGGCAAAAACGTCTGCCTTTGCATTGTGAACGAAGTTAACGCTTTCAAAACGGCACTGTGTGAAGTTTGCACAGGTTTCATGAGCGAGGATTTCCTTGTAGTTAAGAACTTCCTGCCACTCTGTATATGTAACGTCGTCCTTACTTGTCTGCATCATTACTCTGCCAAAGCCGGGCTGACCGTCAACACTCCACTGCTGGAAGTGGTAGTAGGTGCCGTCATTGGAACGGAGTGTGTTGGGTCGCCTTACGTCACTGCCTGCCAGGTTTGTGCTTTCGGAAAGGTCTGCAGGAAGTGGGTAGGGTGAAACTGCATCGGTAATTGCATAGTCAATCATTGTATCGTTTTCGATTGCATATACCGCATACTTGTATTCCTTACCAATCTCAAGGTCATAATCGTCAACCATCTGACCCTTTGAGGAGGTTAAGAATTCAAAATCACCACCGTCAACACTTCTGTAAATGTCGTAATGAGTTGCACCGTAAACAACGTTCCACTGTACCTTTGCACTTGTAACGTCGTCCTCACCACGGATTAAGAACATCTGTGCTACTGCACCAACCATCTTCTTTGTGCTTACACCCTTTTCTTCAAAGGTGAAAAGCTGACTGTCGTCGTCACGCTTTGCATACTGTGCAAATGTGCCGTTTTCTGTAAGTGTGAGGTACAAGTCGGAAACCTGGCACTTGATGCGGAATTTATTATTTCCTGCATCCTCTAAAACATAAATCTGGTTTGCACCAAAGTTTGATTCATACTGGATAATTTCCAGGCCCTCGTCCTTCTTGCCGTTGGGCACGTCGAAGGACTGAATGGAAACCTTGTTGGAAATTACGTACTTACCGCCACCCATGGATACAAGCGCCCACACGTTTGTGTCCTTATCTGTATCCTCAAGTGCTCTTACAAGTGCATTATTCTTTATCTCCTCTTCGGGAATGCCCATTACCTTGCCGCTTGAATGCCTGATTTCGTAGTACTTACCGCCAAGAGTGTCCTTAGCGTAGGCATCTGTGTTGCAGAAGGGCTCTTCAAAGGTAAATTCCTGGGTGGAATTGCCACGGAAAACAGTTTCAATAAGTGTTCCGTAGTATTCTGTAAGATAGAAGCCCGTTGCCTTACTCTTTAAGTAGTAAGAGCCGTTTTCGGCATCCTCTAAAATGTAGGCTTGTTCATCAGAGCCTGTGGATGCCTTCTGTCTTGCAACACCGCCTGCACCCATACCTGTAAGGGTAAGGTAGGAGTCCTTATTTGTGAAGATGTAGCCGTCCTCTGCCTTTGTAATTTGCCATACGTCGCAGTCGGCATCTTCGCCTTCTTCAATAACTACCTTGGCATCCATATCCTTGGAGTTAACGGTTACAACACCCGTAGCGTTTACAATTGTAACAAATTTGCCGTTAAGGGGGTCTGCCTCTTCAATTTCAATTTTAACCTCGTCCTTGTTTTCGACTTCCTTTACAACCTCAACAAGCTCGTAGGAGTCTCTCTCAAGGTTGAGTTCGTTATACTGAGCGATTGTGTTGTTTTCTGTTGCACCAAGATACATCATGGAGTGATGCATAATAAGGTGGTAGGTGCCATCACCGTTTTTGATGGGATGAACCCACTGGTTTGTACCCTCTGTGTTGCCGTACTGAATTAATTCCAGACCTTCGTCTGTTCTCCAGTTGGGCATGTCAATGCTTCTGAGGCTCTTCTGGTTGATGGGGCGGTAGAGGTTATCGCCACGGATAGAAAACTGCCATAACTGAGCATCGCTGCCGTCTGCCTCTACAAGGCGGATAAGGGGACCGTCTGTTGTGAGGGCACCCTCGGGCATCATTACAAGACCTGTTTTCTTATGACGGATAACGTAATACTTTCCGTTAAGAAGGGGAAGGGAAAGGGCAAGTGTGTTTGCCTCCTCGTCCCATTTGTAGCCAACGTCCATAGCACTGAGGGCATCAACGGGCATATATGTATAGCCGTTATAAATAATGTTCTCTGTTTTGATGGACTTTTTCATGTTGGCATCCTTAACATACTTTTCACCGATGGGAACGGAGAAATTGATTGTGGTGCCGTCTGCCTTTGCACAGCGTGCATCATTGTCCCAGCTGAGTGTAAGCTCCATTGCCTCTGCGATGGGGCGTAAGGGAACATAAAGTGTGTCGTTTCGTTTAATAACCTTTTGTTCGGGGGAAACAATGTCACCGTTGAAGGAAACACGGATATCCTCCTCTGCCATTGCAGGTATGACGGAAAGGATCATACAAAGTGCAATGAGCATTGCTAAAACCTTTTTCATTATTCCAACTCCTTTATATTATAGGTAATTAAATTTTACCATATGAAGGTGCTGTTTGCAATAATTTTAACAAAAAAACAACAATGAGCACTCCCATTGTTGTTTTTTTACTACATAATTGAATTTACGTATTTTGCAGCCTCTTCGCCTGCGATTGCACCGTCACTTACTGCGGTTATAACCTGCCTCAGGCTCTTTTTACGTATGTCGCCTGCGGCAAAAACGCCCTCTACATTTGTTTTCATGTCCTCATCAGTTACGATAAAGCCTCTTTCGTCACATTCTACCTTATCAATAACAAGCTCACTTGCAGGGGTTGTGCCAACTGCAACAAAAAGTGCATCCGTTGAAATTTCACTCTCAGTTCCTGCATTATTTACCACAGAGAGGCTTTCAACATTATCTGTGCCCGAAATTTTTGTAATACGACTCTCCATCACAAAGTGAACATTTTCAAACCTTTTAAGCCTTTCAACCAAAAGGGGAGAAGCACGGAAACTGTCACGGCGGTGGATAATGTAAACCTCCTTGGCGATGGGTGCAAGGTAAATTGCATCCTCAACGGCTGTGTTACCGCCGCCTACCACACAAACGGTTTTGCCCTTAAAGAACATGCCGTCGCAGGTGGCACAATAGCTCACGCCTCTGCCTGAAAGCTCTGCCTCGCCTGCTACCCCTAAAAGAGCAGGGGATGCACCCATGGCAAGTATAACGCTTTTTGCCTCAAACTCCTTCTTTGCGGTATAAAGCTTTTTTACGTCGCCTGAAAGGTCAATCTCTTTAATTTCGTTGTACTTGAACTTAACGTCAAACTTTGCTACATGCTGCTGCATCCTTTCAGCAAGCTCACTTCCCGAGGGAGCATCGCCAAAGCCTAAATAATTGTCAATTTCATAGGTTGTGGATGCCTGACCGCCTACAAACTTTTTTTCAAACACGGTAACCGACATACCGCTTCTTGCGGCATAAAGTGCCGCACCCAATGCGGCTGGACCGCCGCCTATTATTGCAACATCTATCATAATATCACGCCCTTTAATATGGTAATTTTATTATAATAAAAAGGGCGGGCGTTGTCAACTGAGATAGTCCATAGGGTTAACAAAATCTGAATAATGCTTCAGCTCAAAATGAAGGTGTGCTTCTCCCGGCTCACATGTGGCAGTATTCCCAACGCCTGATATTTTTTCACCACGGTTTACACTGTCGCCCTCTTTTACCATTATAAGGGTGGAAAGGTTTTTGTAAATGCTTGTGTACTCTCCGTGGGAAATTTCAATAACGTTGCCCCAGAGAGGGTCACTGCAGCATTTTGTCACGAGCCCGTCCTCAACGGATATAACTGCCTCAGCAGGAAGAGATGCAATGTCTATTCCGCTGTGGGCACGCCAGTCCCGGGTTTCGGGGACATAGCTGTGTGTAAGGGAAAAGGGCTTGGTTATTGTGCCCTCCACGGGAAAAAGAGGCGAAAAGCCCTTGAGCTCTTCCACTGTAGCCGTCTCTGTGGGCTCTTCCGTGGGAGCTTCAACAGTGGAGATAGGTGTAAAGATTACCTCTGTTGCCTCTTCGGTTTCTGCTTCGGTTATTTCTTCATAGGGAAGAGTTTCCTCCACTGTGTCAACCGGGGAAATGGAGCTTTTAACTATAAAGCCTCCGTAGGCAATAATGGCACAGATTGAAATTAAAGAATAAATAATATGTGTTTTTTTAGTCATAAGCAAGCCTCCTTAATAGTGAGGATTGCCCGAAATATTTTATTTATTCAGAAAAAGCTACCCCCTGGTAATAGTGGGACAAAATGTCTTTATAGGTTTTGCCTTCCTTTGCCATGGCGTTTGCTCCGTACTGACTCATGCCCACTCCGTGGCCGTAGCCCGTTACGTTAAAGGTTACGTTGTCTCCTTCAAAATTAAGGGCGAACCTTGTGCTCCGAAGGTTAAACATGGAGCGTATTTCACTTCCCGTAATTGTCACACCGCCTATAAGAAGGCTTTTAACGTGACCGCTCTGGGTTAAGGCAGGCTGTGAAACATCAAGGAAGGATTCTATTTTTGCCCCGGGGTATTTTTCTTTGACCTTTGCACAAAATTCCTCAAAGGTTACACTAAGGCTGCTTTTATAATTTACAGCCTCCTCCTCGCCGGGGCTTGGCACGCTCACAAGGTAGGGAAGCTGTGCTTGCCACACGTCAGAGCTGTTTTGTGTGTAGCCACCGCCCATGGAATGGAAAACCGCCATGATGGGCTCGTTGTTGTAGGTTAAAAATTCCCCTTGGGTGGAATAGACCGCATCCTTTATTTTGGCAAAATAAAAATCGTAATCCGAACCCCAGTTAGTGTGCATTTCTTCATCTGTAAGGTATGCCTGGCAATGGTTATAATCGGTGCACACGTCTGCCTCGTGGTCTGTAGAGGAGGACTTGTACATTGTATAGGTACGGGCGGCAACAGCCTGAGCCTTCAGTGCCTCCAATTCAAAGGCGGCAGGCATTTCCGCTGCAACAACCCCTGTAAGATAATCCTCCATGCTCATATTTTCCGTGGTCTTATTTACATGGTTAAAAACGCTGATGGTGGCATTATTTTCTGTGCTGAGGGTTTCTCTTTCCTTTTCACGGGGCATGAAAAGAGTTGTGACAAAGGGCACCGTAAGGCATGCTAAAATGTAGTAAAGTGGCAGAATAATTAAAAATTTCAATGGAGCACTTCCCTTGTATTTGTAATCAGATTGTGTTACAATTATAGCGGTGATTGATATGAGAAAAATTATATTTCCCGATAAGGATTTTAACCTTCGCCATACCTTTGACTGCGGTCAGTGCTTCCGCTGGGAGAAAGCGGACGGAGGATACAAAGGTGTGGCAGGTGAATACTGGGGCACTTTTATACATACGGACAAAGGCATTGAGCTTGAAACAAACTGCCCCGATGATAATTTCTGGATAAGGTATTTAGACCTTGAAAGGGACTATGGCGAAATTAAAAAGAGGGTAAGCCTTAACCCTTTAATGGAAGAGGCTGTTAAATACGGAAGCGGTATCCGCATTTTAAGGCAGGACTTTTTTGAGGCACTTGTGAGCTTTATTATTTCACAGCGTTCAAGCATTCCCAAAATAAAAGCCTGCGTTAAAAAGCTTTGTGAAAAGTACGGCAGAAGGCTTGACGAGAAGGGCGAATTTTACACCTTCCCAACCCCTGAGGAGCTTCGTGACGTGACCGAAGAGGACTTTAGGGCTTTAGGCGTTGGTTACCGTGCACCTTACCTTGTAAAATGTGTGAAGGCTGTAATGAAGGGCGAAATAGACGAAAAATCACTTCTTACAATGGACACAGCTTCCGCCCGTGAAAAGCTCATGACCCTTTACGGTGTGGGCGACAAGGTCTGCGACTGTGTAATGCTTTTTTCTTTGGCAAAGTACGACCTTTTCCCATCTGACGTGTGGATAAAAAGGGTTATGTGTGAAAGCTTCGGAAGCCATGATGCTACCGCCAAGGCTGACGGCGAAAAGCTTTTCGGCTCTTTGAGCGGCTTTGCACAGCAGTATTTATTCTACTACCGCAAAAATATGGACTAATCCTCCACGTCGTCCTCGGGGAAGCGTGCGGTGCCGAACCATAAAGGCACAAAGCTTTCCTCCTCGGGCAGGCTGACGGGCTGAAAGACGGGCTTAAAAATGGGTAGCTTTTTAACCTCATCAATAGGTATGGGGTACATTATATAAACGTATTCGGGACCATCTGACATGAAAAAAACCTCCTTTGCAATAATGTATGCAAAGGAGGTTTTTATATGATTGTTTATTCTGTTACAATTTTAATGGAAACGGGTGCCATGCCTTCACTTGTAACGGTGAGGGTTGCTTCGCCCTTTATATCAGTTGCTTTAATGTAGATAACCGCATTGCCGTTATGCATTTTCCTTGAGGGGGAGGAATAGGGGGTTACGTCAAAGCCTGAGCCCGATTCAATGCCCGAAAGCTTTGCAGAAAGCCCCGACACCTGGGCAGTTATTACAACATCCTGCCAGTTTACCTTGTTGCCCTTTTCGTCAAGTGCTGTAACATCAACACGGATAGTATCGTAGCTGTCGTTTACAAGTGTTGTTCTTTGGGCACTAAGGCTTAACTTAACAGCCTTTTGGGTAGAAGCAAGAACATATTCAGCCCCTTCGATAACAGCCTTTAATTCGCCCTTTTCAAAGGGAGCTTCCCACACTATCATGTTGCCGTGCTCCTCGTTGTCAGCCTTCTTTACGCCGAGGGATTTGCCGTTTAAGAAAAGCTCTGCCTCGGAAGAATTTGTATATGCAATAACCTCGCACATTGTGCCCTCTTCAAAGTTCCAGTGCTCGCAGAACCATCTGGGAGGACGGCGACGGGGAGGCTCATTTTCATCACGCTTTTCACGGGTGAAGATGTAGATATAGGGAGTGGGGTCCCAGAGGGTTTTCCTGAAGTGCCAGGAGGGCTTTTTAAAGCCGCCCATATCAAGAAGACCGGGCATTGAGGAGCGGATGGGCCAGCCACGTGCTTCGCCCATGTAGTCAATACCTGTCCAGAGGAACTGTCCGCAGATATAGTCGTTGTCAATAACTGCCTTCCACGCCTTCCAGGAGTGAGAGTTTTCACTTCCGTAAATAACAGAGCCGGGGAAGCGGTTATGGTCGTTTTCGTAAAGGTGCTCCTTGTAGTTATAGCCTGCAATATCCAATGCTTCAAAATAGCCCGTATTACAGCTGAGCTCGGGGAATGCAAGTGCCGCAGTAACGGGGCGTGTTGTGTCGCATTCCTTTACCCATTTAACCAATTGCCTTGCAATAACTGCCAAGCGCTCTGCATTGGGCTTATTGGGGTCGTACATTCTTTCAATTTCGGGCTTGTTATGGTCGTTGTTGCCCGTCATTGAAGAGAAGGAGGGATGGCAGTAGGGGTCGTTGGGATAGTCAACCTCGTTACCGATGGACCACATAAAGATGGAGGGGTGGTTACGGTCGCGGAGAACCATTGCCTTTAAGTCCTTCTCACCCCATTCGGGGAAGTCCTCAAAATAGCCGAAGCGTTTGGGGGGATACACGTTATGACCCTGCCACCACTTGTTCTTGGGACCTTCCCATTCGTCGAAGGCTTCGTCCATGGTGATAAAGCCAAGCTCGTCGCAAAGGTCCAAAAGCTCGGGGTCGGGAGGGTTATGGCTTGTGCGGAGGGCATTTGTTCCGCATTCCTTAAGCTTTATAAGCCTGTCACGCCACACTTCTTTGGGAACTGCTGCACCTAAACAGCCTGCGTCGTGATGAACGCATACACCCTTTAAAAGTGTGTGCTTGCCGTTTAAGAAGAAGCCCTTGTCGGGGTCAAAATTAAAGTAACGTACACCAAAGGCGGTGTAAACCGTGTCTGTAACCTCACCCTCGGATACAACCTCTGTTTTCATGGTGTAAAGGTATGGGTTATCCGGTGACCAGAGGGAGGGTGCGGGGATGGTAAGTGTACCCTTTCCCGTTGCGATTATATTGCCCTCTTTATCAAGAATTGTGTTTACAATTTCAGCGGGAAGGGTTGTTTCACATTCAATTTTAACCGTTGCCTCATTTTCGGAAACGGAAGGTGTTGTTATAAAAAGACTGTCGGGTACAACGGAAACACTATCACAAACCGTTACATAAACCCTTCTTGTAATGCCCGTGCCCGTAAACCAGCGTGAGTCCGCAGTTTCGTCACGGTTTACCATCACGCTTATAACGTTACTGTCACTTACAAATTCCGTTACATCGTAGGTGAAGGTGGAATAGCCGTAGGGACGTTTGCCAAGGTAGTTGGAATTAAACCACACCTTGGAGTTGTTGTAAACGCCTTCAAAGGTTATGTATACCTTGCCGCAGCCTTCGGGAAGGTTAAACCTCTTTCTGTAGTGCATTCTTCCTCCGGGAAGGTAGCCTGTGCCTGAGGAATTTGACTTGTCAAACTCGCACTCAACGCTTGCATCGTGAGGCACCGTTACATCTCTCCAAGCGGTATCGTCAAAGCCCTTGTAAAACGCCATGGGCTCTTCGCCACGGTGAAATTTCCATCCCGAGGATAAGTAAATTGTTTCTCTTTTCATATTTTCCTCCTTTCGGGCGACCAATGGTCGCCCCTACAAAAAAAGGTTTTTGCAAAAAGCAAAAACCTTTTAATAATTCTGCATTCTGCATTTATTAATAGCCTAAGGTTTCTCCGATGGAATCGTCGTTTTCAATCCAGGAGTTAACGTCCACAACAGTATATTTATCGTTTGTGTTGCGGATTATAACCTTTTCAATGCCTGCATTTATAATTGCTCTTTTGCACATTGCACAGCTTGATGCACCTGCTACATATTCACCCGTTTCCATGTCCCTGCCTGCAAGGTACAAGGTTGCACCCATCATGTCACGGCGGGAGGCTGAAATAATGGCATTTTCCTCTGCATGAACACTGCGGCAGAGCTCATAACGCTGACCACGGGGAATGTTCATTGCATTACGACGGCAATAGCCTAAATCAATACAGTTCTTTCTGCCACGGGGAGCACCTGTGTAGCCTGTGGAAATGATTTCATCGTTCTTTACAATGATTGCACCGTAGTTGCGGCGAAGGCATGTGCCACGCTCTAAAACAACTGTTGCAATATCAAGGTAGTAGTTTGTTTTATCTCTTCTCTGCATAAATGGTACCCAACCTTTCTTTATCTGATAACAATCTTGGAGGCATAGAAATTGCCGTCCTTGATTGTGCCCGTTGCAATAATGTGGTCGTCAATTTCAAGTGCCAAAAAGTCAACCTTTTCGCCTGAAATGCCGTTGTAGATGGATGCACCCGTTTCAATAATGATGGAGCGTTCAACGGGAAGGTTTGTTTCGGAGTTTACAACCTCAACATAAACCTGACGGCTTGTGAGGCTGAGCTTTGTGATTACGCCCTCGGCAATAACTGTCTGGGAGGAGGAATCAAGGGGAGCTGTTGCATAAATAAGAACAACCTTGCCGTTTACAAATTCAAGCTTTACGTCGTAGCCAACACGTAAATCATAAACTGTGGAGGCAACGTGGTTAACATAAATTGCCGATGCGGCAGAGATGGTATAGTCAACATCGTTTACCGTTACACTGCATTCATCGCTGAGTGTTATTGTTGAAATTTTGCCTTCAACCGGGTCTGTGGGAACAAAGGCATTGTCGTTCTTTTCAACACCGTTCCAGCGACTTTCCTCACCGTTTACAATTTCAATGTCGCAAAGGGTGTTGTTAATGTAGAAAAACGCCACGTCTGCACCTGTTGTAACGGCATTTACGTTATCTGTCTTATAGCCGTCAACATAAAGGTTAACATCTTCGGGAATTGCAAAAATTGTGGGAGAGCCCGAGGGGTTACTGAAGGTGATGGTGTTATTCTTTTTGTTTTTACCAACGACCTTACCGAAGGAAACATTCGTTTCAAACTTGTCCATCACGCGGTGCAAAAGCACTGCTATCTGTGCTCTTGTAACGGAGCCGTAGGGCTTAAAGTAAATATCATTGGGGAATTCCGGGTCAAACACGCCCTGCATAAGGGAGGAATTTGTAACGTATTCAACATAAGGTGCTGCAATGAAGGGAATATCACCTGCATCGGAATATGTAAGGTTATAACTGCCACTCTTATTAAGGCTTTCCTCTGCACGGATAAGCTTTGTTAAAAGGATTGCCATTTCGTAGCGGAGAAGGGGCGAGTCGGCACGGTCGGGTGCGATGTAGCCTGCAAGGTCCTCCTTTGTGAGCACGCCCTTATAAAGAAGGAATGCCACCTCGTTGGGGTAGGGAGTGTTGTATTCCTCTGTTATGTCGCCATAAACCTCGGATGCAACCGACTTGAAGGTGTCATAATCCTTTGTTATGTAGCCTGCAACACGGGCTGTGAGAACCAGTGCCTCTGTTTTTGTAATGGCACGGTCGGGCTTGAAGGAGCCGTCGGTGTAGCCCTTGATAATACCTAAGGTTGTCATAGCCTCAATCTGTGGCTCTGCCCAGGTGTGAAATTCGTTAAGGTCGGTAAAGGTGGACTGTGCGGATGCACCTATGCCGCCTAAAAGCATTGAAGCGGAAAGTGCAAGGGCAATAATTCGTTTTTTCATTGTGTAACCTCCGTAAAAATCTTATACTATCAGCATATCATATTACATGAAAAACTGCAATAAAAATTCGACAGATAAGTGTTAAATTTTAATTACTTCACAAAATGTTAATTTGACTTTTTATGTAATTGTGATATACTGTAAACCACAATATATTATTGGAGTAGAGAAGTATGCTTTGTACAAGATGTAAGAAAAATCCCGCGATGATTTTTATGAACCGCGTGGAGGGAGATAAAACAGTAAACGAAAGCCTTTGTTTGCCCTGCGCAAAGTCCCTTGGCTTTGATTTGGGCAAAATGATGGGTGACATTAACCCCGAGGAGCTTTCAGCTATTGAAAACGAAATGATGGATGCAATTAATTCCTCCGATTTACCCACAGAGGACATTTCGGGAAGCATTATGAGCATTATGAATAACCTTTTCTCAGGCGGAGGTGAAAAGCCTGATGTGCCTCAGGGTGCCCCCAAGAGGGAAAGAAGGGGCAAAAAGGAAGAGGATAACAAGAGGATTATCGATTCCTACGGTGAAAACCTCACAAGAAAGGCAATTGCAGGAAGGCTTGACAAGGTTATTGGCAGAGATGTGGAAATTGACCGTATGATTCAGGTTTTAAACCGCAGAACAAAAAATAACCCTGCCCTTATAGGTGAACCCGGTGTTGGTAAAACAGCTGTTGCAGAGGGGCTGGCTGAAAGGATTGTAGCAGGCAAGGTGCCCGTTAAGCTCCGTGACAAGGAGGTTTACCTTTTAGACTTTACCGCAATTGTGGCAGGCACACAGTACCGAGGTCAGTTCGAGGCAAGGCTCAAGGCAATTGTGGATGAGGTTAAAAAGCTTGGCAACATCATTCTGGTTATTGACGAGCTTCATAACATTGTTGGTGCAGGTGATGCAGAGGGCGCAATGAGTGCGGCAAATATATTAAAGCCTGCCCTTGCCCGTGGCGATATTCAGGTTATAGGTGCAACAACCCTTTCTGAGTACCGCAAGCACATTGAAAAGGACAGTGCGTTGGAAAGAAGGTTCCAGCCCATTATTATTGAAGAGCCTTCGGTTAGTGAAACAATTGAAATTTTAAAGGGTATACGCCCCTATTACGAAAGCTACCATCAGGTTAAAATAACAGACGAGGTTATTGAAAAGGCGGCAATTTTGTCGGAAAGATATATAACAGACCGCTTTTTGCCCGACAAGGCAATTGACCTTATTGACGAGGCAGGCAGCCGTGCAAACCTTAAAAACAAGGCGTTGGCAACGGTTTTTGAGCTTAAAAAGCAGCTTGAACTCATAAAAAAGGAGAAGGACTCTGCCGCAGAGGAGGACTCTATCGAAAACTATCAGAAGGCGGCAGATTTAAAAATGCAGGAGTGCTCCATTCAGCAGTCCATTGATAAAATAACCGCTGAAATGGAGGACGTATACTTAACCGTGGAGGACATTGCAACGGTTATTGAGCTCCAGACAAAAATACCCGTTAAAAAGATAACGGAGGAAGAAACAAAAAGGCTGTTGGAGCTTGAGGTAAACCTTCATAAGAGGATAATAGGGCAGGATGATGCGGTTAATGCCGTGGCAAGAACCATCCGCCGTAAAAGAGCGGCTCTTTCAAAGAAAAAGCGTCCTGCAAGCTTCATTTTTGTTGGCCCTACGGGGGTTGGTAAAACAGAAACCGTAAAGGCACTTGCGTGTGAGCTTTTTGAAAGCGAGGAGGCTTTAATCCGTGTTGACATGACAGAGTACATGGAAAAGCATGCGGTAAGCCGTCTTATAGGCTCACCTCCCGGCTACGTGGGCTATGACGATGCCGGTCAGCTTACGGAAAAGGTGAGAAGAAAGCCCTACAGCGTTATTTTATTTGACGAAATTGAAAAGGCACATCCCGATGTGATGAACATTATGCTTCAGATACTTGACGACGGCAGGGTTACAGACAGCCACGGCAAGGTTGTAAGCTTTGAAAACACTGTTATTGTAATGACATCTAACGCAGGAAGCAGTTATTCCTCATCGGCACTGGGCTTTGGTAAAACAGAGGCAGAGGCTTCAAAGTCGAGAGCTATGGAGGCTTTGAAAAAGTTCCTTCGTCCCGAGTTTTTAAACCGTGTGGATGAGATTATTGTCTTTAACCCCTTGACAAAATCTGAGCTTAACGAAATTGTTGATCTGATGATTAATGAAATCCGTGATATGGCAAAGGAAAGAGGCATGGACTTTACGGTTGACGACAGCGTTAAGGCATACCTTTGCGAAAAGGGCTACGACAGTGCAATGGGTGCAAGACCCCTTCGCAGACTTGTCGGCAGAGAAATCGAGGACAGACTTGCAGAGTGTATTATCCGTGGTGACAGACGTGAGTTTTACGAATTTACAATGGAAAACGGCGAAATAGTGCTTAAGTAAACAAAAAGGCTGAGAAAATCTCAGCCTTTTTTGTTTACCTACAGTTAACCGGAATATGCTTTCGTAATTAACCTTTGAAGGTGTACAATACAGATGTACTCAGAAAAACAAAAAACTAAGGAGTGATTTTGTATGAAGAAAATTATGGCATTTTTACTTGCAATTGTTACTGTAGGTGCATTTGCAGGCTGTGGTACCACAGAGGTTGATGAAAATCCCTCAGGTACTGTAAGTCAGGTTGTAGCAGGCAGTGTTACAACAGATGGTTCAACAAGCATGGAAAAGGTGATAGGCTTTCTCAGCGAAGCTTATATGGAGGAAAATGATAAGGTTAAGGTTACATATAATCCCACCGGCTCCGGCAGCGGTATTCAGGCAGTTCTTGACGGCAGATGCGACATAGGTCTTTCAAGCCGTAACCTTAAAGAGGCAGAGGCTGAGGAGCTTACCGGAACTGTGGTAGCTATCGACGGCATTGCAGTTATTGTCAACCGCGAAAACAGTGTAAGCGACCTTACGGTAGAACAGATAGGTGCTCTCTACAGAGGCGAGATTGAAAACTGGAAGGAGCTTGGAGGAAACGATGCACCCGTGGTTCTTATCGGACGTGAAGCGGCATCGGGCACACGTGACGGCTTTGAAAGCATCACCGGTACAGAGGATTTATGTAAGTATACTCAGGAATTGACAAGCACAGGTGATGTTGTGCAGACTGTTGCATCAAACCCCAATGCAATAGGCTATGCATCTCTGGCAAGCGTTAAGGACAGTGTAAAGGTTCTTTTGGTTGAGGGCGTAAAGCCCACAACAGAAAGTATCCAGAGCGGTGATTATAAAATTCAGCGTAACTTCGTGTTTGTCACAAAGAAGGATGGTGCTATGAGCAGTGCCTGCGAGGATTTCTTCAACTTTGCAACAAGTGGAGAGGCTGACGATTATATAATTGCAGCAGGGGCTGTTCCCGTGGAAAGATAAGGAGTAAAAGATGAAAAGAGCAGCAAATTTTCTTGAGAAAGCAATGAATGTAATATTTACCTTCTGCGGATTTATTGCCATTGCATTTGTTGTTCTGGTTACGGTGTTTCTTCTTGTGTCGGGAATACCTGCCATAAAAGAAATAGGAATATTCAATTTTCTTTTCGGAAGGGTGTGGGCATCTACTGCCCAAAGCCCTTCCTATGGCATTTTACCCTTCATTTTAACATCGGTATACGGAACGGTGGGCGCTGTACTTATCGGGGTGCCCTTAGGCTTATTATGTGCAATATTTACGGCGAAAATGGCACCAAAAGGGCTTGGGACTGTAATTCGCAATGCTGTTGACCTTTTAAGCGGTATCCCCTCTGTTGTGTACGGTCTTATAGGTATGATTTTAATAGTGCCATTTGTGAGGGAAGCCTTTAACCTGCCCGACGGTGCGAATTTATTTTCGGCAATAATTGTGCTGGCAGTTATGATATTGCCAACGGTTATTTCCGTGTCGGAAACGGCAATAAGGTCTGTGCCGAGGGAATACGAGGAAGCATCCCTGGCTTTGGGTGCAACAAAAACGGAAACTGTTTTCAAAATTATAGTGCCTGCGGCAAAAAGCGGTATTTTAACCGGCATAGTTCTCGGCATAGGCAGAAGCATCGGTGAGGCAATGGCTGTTATGATGGTGTCGGGCAATGTGGCAAACATGCCCTCACTTTTTAAAAGTGTAAGGTTTCTCACAACGGCGGTTGCCAGCGAAATGAGTTATTCCTCGGGCTTGCAGAGGCAGGCTCTGTTCTCAGTTGCACTTGTGCTTTTTGTGTTTATTCTGATAATAAATTTAATTCTGAACCTTGTTGTGAAAAAGGATGTGAAGTAAAGGTATGACGGAAAAAGTATCAATAAAACGAAAAGTGAAATGTGCTCTTTTAAATATTCTCATGTATATCTCCTGTGCGGTTATCTGCCTGATGCTTGCAGGCATTGCAGGCTACATAATCTACCGCGGAGCAGGTGGGGTGACGGTTGATTTAATTGTTAACAAGCCAAGCCTTCTTAAAGGAACCATAGGCATATTGCCAAACATACTGAACACTCTTTACATAATTATAATGACACTTGCCATATCCCTTCCCTTAGGGGTAGGCTCTGCCATTTACCTTAATGAATATGCAAAAAATAAAAGGGTTGTAAGGCTTATTGAGCTTGCCACGGAAACCTTGTCAGGTATTCCTTCCATCATATACGGTCTGGTGGGTATGCTTCTGTTTGTTCAGCTTTTTAAGCTTGAAACAAGCCTTATCGCAGGCAGCCTTACTCTTGCAATAATGACCCTGCCCACAATTATCCGCACAACTCAGGAGAGCTTGAAAACTGTACCCGGCGGATATCGTGAGGGCTCGCTTGCACTTGGTGCAGGAAAATGGTATATGATACGAACCACCGTTCTGCCCTCCTGCATAGACGGCGTTGTAACCGGTTGTATTTTGTCCATAGGAAGAATTGTCGGCGAAAGTGCGGCACTTTTGTTTACGGCAGGTATGGCTAATGAGGTTTTGGGTATATTTGAATTTTTCAAGCCGAAAATGTCGGGCTCAAGCCTTACTGTTGCATTATACATGTATGCAAAGGAGAGAGGCGAGTTTGAAATAGCCTTTGCAATAGCCCTCATACTTTTAGCTCTTACATTTATAATTAATGCTTTGTCAAAGCTGGCGGCAGCTAAGCTTAAAGGGAAAGGAAGTGGCAGATGATGGAGAAAATCTGTACAAAAGAACTTAATTTATGGTATAATAACGGTGCGGTGCATGCACTGAAGAATATAAATGTTGAGCTTCCCGAAAAGGAAATTACAGCCCTCATAGGCCCCTCGGGCTGCGGTAAGTCCACCTTTCTGAAGTGCCTGAACAGAATGAACGATCTGGTGGAGGGCTGCAGAACGGAAGGGCTTGTTACCCTTGACGGAGAGGATATTTTTCACGGCATTGATGTAAATATTTTAAGAAAAAGGGTGGGTATGGTTTTCCAGAAGCCTAATCCCTTCCCCATGAGCATATACGACAACATAGCATACGGACCGAGAATACACGGTGTAAAATCGAAGGTTTTGCTGGATGAAATAGTTGAAAGGTCACTCAGGCAGGCGGCTATATGGGACGAATGTAAGGACAGACTGAAAAAGAGTGCTCTCGGTATGAGCGGAGGACAGCAACAGAGGCTGTGCATAGCACGTGCACTGGCTGTTGAACCCGAGGTTTTGCTTATGGATGAGCCAACAAGTGCTCTTGACCCGATTTCAACTTCTAAAATAGAAGACCTTGCAATTGAGCTGAAAGAAAAGTATACTATAGTTATGGTAACGCATAATATGCAGCAGGCGGCAAGAATTGCCGACAAAACCGCATTCTTTCTTCTGGGCGAGGTTATAGAGCTTGATGATACGGAAAAAATGTTCTCAACACCCCGTGATAAGAGAACCGAGGATTATATTACAGGAAGGTTTGGTTGATTATGCGTAACAGATTTGAAAGACAACTGGAAGAGCTTAACAATGAAATTATCACTATGGGTGCACTTTGCGAGGAGGCTATTGAAACCAGCATAAGGTATCTCTTTGACGGTAACGAGGAATTAAAGGAATTAATTGCGGATACCGAAAAGCAGATTAACGGCAAGGAAAGAGATATTGAGGTTCTTTGCATGAAGCTTCTCATGCAGCAGCAACCCGTTGCAGGTGACTTAAGGATTATTTCCTCGGCACTTAAGATGATTTCTGACCTGGAGAGAATAGGTGACCAGGCACTTGATATTGCATCTATGGCAATTTACGTTGAAAAAAGCGGCATGCAGACAAGGGTGCACATCCGTGATATGGCAAATGCAACCATGAAAATGGTTCAGTACAGCATAGAATCCTTTGTTAAAAAGGATGTGGAGCTGGCATATGAAGCAATAAGGTGCGATGATGAAGTGGACAGGCTTTTTAACACTGTTAAAAACGAGTTGGTTGACGCGGTGGCAAATGGCGAGGAAAACGGCGAGGCATTAATTGACCTTGTTATGATTGCAAAATATTTTGAAAGAATAGGTGACCACGCTGAAAATATTGCCGAATGGGTTATATATTCCATTACGGGAGAACACGTATGATTAAGGGGTGACAGAACAATGATTTATTTTGTTGAAGATGACGTTAATATCCGCAAGCTTGTGTGCTATGCCTTAACAAAGGAAGGCTATGAGGTGGAGGAGTTCGCAAACGGGGCTGATCTTGAAAAGGCATTGGAGAGGTGTATTCCCGAGCTTGTTATTTTAGACATAATGCTCCCGGGCGTTGACGGATTGCAGCTTCTTGAAAACATGCGTAAGGATGAAAAATACAAGGATATTCCTGCCATATTCCTTACTGCAAAGGACAGCGAATTTGACGTTGTTATAGGGCTTGATATGGGTGCAGACGATTACATTTCAAAGCCCTTTGGCATGACCGAATTTGTGGCAAGGGTGAGAGCTGTTCTCAGAAGGTATGAGAAAACAAAGGATACTGCGGAATACAGAATAGGCGAGCTTTATGTGGATGACGGAAGGCATATTGTTAAGGTGGCAGGCGAGGAGATAAATCTTGCCTACAAGGAATATGAGCTTTTGCTTGCTCTTCTGAAGGCAGACGGAAGCGTGGTTGACCGTGACAGCCTGTTAACAAAAATATGGGGCGAGTTTTACGACGAGTCGAGAACACTTGACGTGCATATCCGTAAGCTGAGAGTAAAGCTTAAGAGTGCAGGAGAAATGATACATACCGTCAAGAATGTGGGCTACAGACTTGGAGGATTGGGAGAATGAGCAGAAGAATTTTTCAGGCGAGCTTTATAACCTCCGTTTTGGTGCTCCTTATCAGCCTGGGGCTTATATTCGGTGTTCTGATTGACAATTTTGAAGCCCGGCTTTTCAAGGAAATGGAAAGCGAGGCGGCGTACATATCCGTGGCGATAGAGGCTCAGGGCATTGATTATGTGGATAATTTTGACGGCTCAGAGAAGAGAATAACCATAGTTGACCCTGAGGGCACTGTTATAAAGGACACCTCTGCAGATATCAGCCTTTTGGACAACCATAAGGAAAGGGATGAAATTGCAGGGGCAATGGAAAAGGGTGTGGGCAGAAGTGAGCGTTATTCGGACACGCTTATGGAGCGTAACCTTTATTATGCTACAAAAATGCCCGACGGCAACATACTCCGTGTATCCACAACCTACGGGTCGGTATTTGTGCTCCTTTTAGGGCTTTTAAAGCCGTTGATTTTAATAGTGCTGCTTGCACTTGTTATATCCTTTGTTGTGTCGAAAAGGGTTTCAAGAGCAATTGTAAAGCCCATTAATAATATTGACCCTGATAACCCTGCCGAGGGCGAGGTTTATGATGAGCTTACCCCGCTTTTAAGAAAGCTTTCGGCACAGAAGGTTACAATTGACAGGCAGATAAAGGATGCAATGCAGGCAAAGGAGGAGTTCAGGCTCATTACGGAAAATATGAGTGAGGGGCTTCTTGTAATTGATGCATATACAAATGTGCTCACCTATAATACTGCGGCATTGAAGCTATTGGGCATTGAAAAAATTACGGGCACCAGTGCATTGGTACTCAACCGTAAAAAAAGTTTCCGTGAGGTTGTGAACAAGGCTCTTGGCGGTGAAAGGTGCGAGGAAGCACTAAGGCTTGAGGATAAGCATTATGACCTTATTGCAAGCCCCGTTTTTGAAGAAGGTAAGGTTATAGGTGCCGTTATCGTTATTGTGGACGTGACGGAGCGTGAAAAAAGAGAGCAGTTAAGGCGTGAATTTACATCCAATGTTTCCCACGAGCTGAAAACACCCCTCACATCAATTTCGGGCTTTGCTGAAATGATTAAAGCAGGGGATATGCCCATGGAAACCGTTGTGGACTTTTCAAAGTCAATTTATGACGAGGCACAAAGGCTTACGGGGCTTGTTTCGGACATTATGAAGATAAGCGAAATAAGCGAAAAGCCCTTAAGTGATGAAAAAGAAGAGGTGGACCTTGAAAGGGTTTGTAAAAACGTTATAAAAACCCTTATGCCCCTTGCGGACAAGCGGGGCATAAAGCTTTCTTTCGAAGGAGGAAAAAGCATTGTAAAGGGTTCGGAAAAAATCATTACGGAGATGGTTTTTAACCTTTGCGACAATGCCATAAAGTATAACAAGGCTGAGGGAAAAGCGGAAATAAAAATTTGTGAAACCGAAAAGGATATACGCTTGTCTGTTTCAGACACGGGCATAGGAATCCCCGCACTTCACCGGGAAAGAGTTTTCGAGAGGTTTTACAGAGTTGACAAAAGCCACTCAAAAGAGGTTGACGGTACGGGGCTGGGGCTTGCAATTGTAAAGCACGGTGCCTTGTATCACGATGCTGAAATTGAGCTGGAGAGTGTTCTGGGAGAAGGTACAAAAATAACCTTAATATTTAAAAAATGACGTGCTGAGATCACGTCATTTTTTCGTTCTTATTTTCCTTTGGCTTTCATATAAATGGGAGCAAGGGAGGATATAGTATGAAGGATTATATTGAGGAGCGGGCACGAAGCCTTGCTCATTACATAATAGAAAACGGGGCAACCGTA
>JAFSGW010000038.1 GCA_017440585.1 Clostridia bacterium
CCTATCACAACCTCCCTTTGTGCATATAAGCACAGAGGCACAGGCTACCCCGACACAATCTTTGTAGGCGGTCAGCTCTTTGAATATAACCCTTCCTCGGGAAATCTTGAATTCAAGCACAACTATGAAGGCAGGTCAGTTATAGGTGACAACGCCGACCTTTACAGCGGCAAAACAACCAGTGTTGTATGGATCGGTAAAGCCGTAGCAGGTAACGTTGCAGGCGATATGTTCGGCAGAGAAGTGTTATTCTTCCCCTTCTATTTCAAGGTAAGCGGCAAGGATAAATTCAACTGCAAGGTCCTTTCCAATTATGAAACAATAGTCAATATGGTATCTACCACAGGTAAAAGCCTGGATTTCAGCACATACGACAGTGTATATGTATTTGAAGATGCCACCACACAGAAAGTCGTTTCACTTGCCTTACTTGACGGAGGCAACAAAACCTCTTATATCACTTATGACGGCAACAATACCGATGTATACTACAGTGATGTTGAAGTTTTATCCATTATGCAGGCACCGCCCCTTTATGAAGAGCTGGGCGTTCTTGACGGTGGTGACCACATCGGCAACTCATCAACAAGCTTTGCAAAGTCTGAAGGCTCCGCTGAAGGAACATCTCACGGCGGTGCTTTAACAGCCGGAGTTATAGCAGGCTTTGAACAGGAAACAAGCTTCCTCGGTCTCTTTAAGGTAGGCGGTGCAGAGTACGAATTCAGTATTACCGGCACAGTTTCCTACGACCACGAAACCGAAACAAGCGTAAGCTACACCTCGGGCTTCGCAACAAGCGGTGTACAGGACACAGCAGTTGTGTTTGCAGTACCCTATGTGCGTTACAACTGTACAATGTATGTTCCCGAATACAAGCTCCCCACAGAATCCGAATATAACGAAATATGTGCTTTCCGTAATGAGCTTCTCAAAAACCTCGAAAACTATATTGACTCGGGCGAAACGCAGTCAACCGGCACATATGCAAAGGGTTGTAAATACTATATGTACAAATACAGCTCCTATGTAACAGAGGACAATTATCAGGACCAGGCGGCTGTCCTTTACAAGGTTGCAGAGGAAGTTGACTTTATCGAAAAAGCAATTGCTTCCTTTAATAAGGGCGGCACAGGCACGTGGGGCGGCACAGTAGAGAGTGCAACACTTCCCTACCATTACAACATTCCCCAGCAGCCTATGGTGACCACAGTTTCTGTAGACACATACGATGCAATCGCAGAAATTTCTCCCAATCTTGACAAGATATACGGCAACGTATTCCACGAGGGCTACCGTGCAGGGGACCCCTCAACCTACGCTCATACTATTGCAGCTCTTAATGCTGTAGACGAAATTCTCCAGTCCAAGCAGGCAATGGGCGACTCTCAGGACGGCTTCCTTACAAACAGCAGTGCTTCCGCAGCAGGCAGCTCACAGTCACAGTCAATTTCTGTTGAAAAATCAACCTCCGACACCATCGGCTGGGGTGCAGCAGTTGAAAATACCTCCATTGCAAACGTGGGCGGCGCAAAGGTGGGCTTTACAGTTTCTGCCGAATATAACGGAAGCAGCGTAAAGACAACTACAGAGGGCAACGAGTATTCAGGCGAGGTTGTGTCCCTTCCCGACGGTTCCCCCTCCGATTATTCCTACGGCTGGAAACTGGTTGCATATAATGCAAAATTAAACGGCAGTAAGGTGCCTGTTGTAGGCTATCTTACAAAGATGACACAGACACCCCCTCCCTCAGTTGCACAGAATATTTCTGTTGAAGATGTTACGGATAGCTCTGCAACAATCACCTGGGAGGATGGCGACCGTCCGGCAAGCTATTACAAGCTTTCAAGAGTTTATATGGTAAACGGCGTAGAGCAGAAGAGTGTTGTGGCAAACAACCTCACAAGCGATAACGGAAAATACTCCTACACAATAAAGAATCTTAACCCTGAAAACACATCGCACTACGTGCTTGAGTCCTATACGAATGTAGGCAAGAGCAGTGTGGGCACAGAACAGATTACAATCACAACCTTCCCCGATAACTTCTCTGCAGACATCACCATTGAAGGCTTTGACGAAAATGTAATTTACCGTAACGGCACAACCCTCAATGCATTCTCCTCTGTCACGGGCAACAAGGGCTACGACACCCTTTATCAGTGGCAGGTGAATAACGGTGATGGTTGGGAGGATATTGAAGATTTCAACGAATCCCGCGCAAACTTTACCGCATCCCTTATTGAAGGTGAAAGCAGCATCCGATGCAAGGCAATCATTATGGTAGGCGACACAGCATGCGTTGTATACTCCAACCCCCTTACCATCAGCTGCACAAGGAGCTACAACGGCTACAATGTTGACTGGAACGACACAAACAAAACAGTTACAGTTTCAAGCGACGAGGGCGAAGGTGCACGTGCATTCATAAAAATTCAGAATGCATCGGGCACAACCTACAAAACGGGTATAGTAACAAAGACCGGTGTCACCTTCGATGTTTCTTCCGCAGGCACAAACGGCACGGTTGAAATATTCATCTGGGACGATGCCCTTACCCCCGTAACCCGCCAGTTTGAAGGCTAAAAATTACATAACAATGGTATAAGACAAAACTACCCGAAGAAGAGAAATCAAAACTCTTTTTCGGGTAGTATTTTTTTACTCTACTATATTATTAAAAACCTCCTGGTAAGCCTCAATGGTAAACCTCTGTCCGTACTTACCACGGTGCTTATGCTTTGTTGCCAATTCCTCGCTGTAATCCTTTAAAAGATACATACTGTAACAGCCCGGCTCCATATGTGTTACAACAGGCTCAATAAATGCCTTTTCGCACCTTACGCCCTCTTCATCCTTCATAATTGTAAAGTCTGCCATAGCGCAAAGGGCGTTCTGATAATCGTTCTGGTTTGATATGCTGTTACCTAAGGAGTAATACACCGGCACAGCTCGTCCCGTAATATCCCTTACAATTTCCATAGGCTGTACAACGTGAGGGTGATGCCCCACAATAACCGTGGCACCGCAGTCGGCAAAAAGCTGTGCCCATCTTCTTTGGCTTTCGGAGGGCTTGTTCTGATACTCGTTACCCCAATGGGGGAACACAACAATGGCATCGCTTATCTCCCTCGCCCTTGCCATGTCCCTTCTTATTTTTGCCTCGTCCAGAAGGTCAACCATATATTCCTTGCCGCTTGGCAGGCGATAACCGTTCAAGGAGTAGGTGTAATTTAAAAGTGCAATTTTTATTCCGTTTTTCTCAATAACGCTTATCTCGGCAGCATCTGCCTCGTCTTCGTGTATACCAAGCATTTCAATTTCGGGGTAGCCCTCCCAGAATGCCGTTGTATACATAATACCGCCCACACCTCTGTCAAAGGCATGGTTTGTGGCGTGTGTTATAACGTCAAAGCCTGCATCGATTTCGGCAATGCCCATCTCCTTTGGTGTGCCGAAGGAGGGGTAGCCCGTGAAATTATTTTCCACAAAAACAGTTTCCTGGTTTATGCAGGCAACGTCTGCCTCTTCAACATAGGGCTTCACGTTTTCAAAGCACTCCGTAAAATCGTACACTCCATTTTCATAGGCAGCAGTTAAAACGGGGCTGTGCCCGATAGAATCTCCGAATGCAACAAAATCAACCCTTAAGGTGCTCTTGTCAAAGTGCACTCTTTTTTCCTTGTTGCAGGCTCTTTCAACTATAATGGCAAGCTCGCTCTTTACCATGTAATCCTTCGGTCTGAAGGTTGCCCTTTCCTTGTCGCCCGAAAATATGCCCATCCTGTAAAGGGAGTAAATCTCATCCTTTGCAAAGCTGTTGCCTGCATCCTCTATTGCACCCTCCACAACGGGGTTTATGTACTCCTGCTCAAGTGCCCTGGAGAGCATATATGCAACGTTTTCTCTTGTTGCAGGTGTGTCCCATTCGCCGAAATCATAAGGTGCAATATTGTTTTTAACAACATATTTTATGCTGTCGCCTTCGCCCTTGCCGATTATTTTTGTTATAATGTCGGCACATTCCGTCAGTGTAACGGGCTCATATACCCCAAAAGCATCCCCTTCGGGCACCATATAGCCCCCGTTAACACAAAAGGCAACAGCATCGGTGTAAAAGTCCCAGTCACGTACATCAGTGTACATGCCGGAGGTGTATTCAACTTTACCACAGCCCGACAGCATAACAGCCGCCATAATTGCACAAATTACAGTTTTCATACTATCACCTTTTTTATTTAAAGAAGGGAACCCTTAAGGTTCCCCACTTTTTTACAAAGCATTTCAGTTTAAAGCATTCTTAAGTCTTCTTAAGGTCTCTTCCTCGCCTAAAACCTGCTGAATTTCCCATATGTCGGGAGCATTCATCCTGCCGGTTAAAGCAACACGGATAACACCACTTACGTCACCTACATGACCCTTATACATTTCGGGGTTCTTCTTATAAAGCTGAGGCTTGGGAGCAAAGCCCATTTCCTCACCCATAGCACGAAGTGCAGGGAACCAGTCCTCCTTGGAGGCATTGTGGTCATAAATTTCAATATACTTTTCAAGGATAGCACGTCTGTCCTCTTCTGTTACGTTTTCAGCAAAGCCGTCCTCCATTTTAAAGGTTTCGGGGAACATGAAGGAATAGAACTCCTTACTCTGGCGCCAGCATGCAATATCCTTTCTGGGCTTATCACCGCCACGGCCGATGTTTATCATGTTAAGTGTAAACTCGGGGTTCTTTGTGAGAAGATTGTAATACTCCTCGTCACATTCCTTCGCCCATGCTGTCAGCTCATCGTAAACAACCTGACCGTCAAGGTGTGCTATATAGTTTTTGGACACATCGGCAAGCTTGTCCGTGTCAAAAAGGGCACCGGAAACGCTCATCTTCTGTGTTGTGAACTTAAAGTCGTGAACATCACACTCGGGGTTATCTCTTCTCCACTCTTCAAAGTTGGAGTTAAGCACAGTTAAAAGATATTCCCACACAGCCTCGGGAAGATAGCCCTCGCTCTTGTAGAAATCAAGTGAAAATTCGGGGTCCTTTCTCTTGGAAAGCTTTCTCTTAACCCCTGTTTCACTATCTATCTTCATGAGCACTGCAGTGTGGCAGTACACGGGAATTTTAAAGCCGAAGGCTTCAAAAAGCTGATGATGGTAAGGAAGTGTTGCAAGCCATTCCTCACCACGTACAACGTGTGTTGTGCCCATAAGGTAGTCGTCCACCAAATGTGCAAAATGGTATGTGGGAATGCCGTCACTCTTTAAAACAACAAAGTTCATTTCGTTCTCGGGCATTCTCAATGTGCCGCGGATTTCGTCCTCAACCTCAATTGTTCTTGTGCTTCCCTCGGGTGCACGGAATCGCATTACATAGCTCTCCCCTGCATTAACTCTTTTTTCAACCTCTTCATAGGAAAGGTTACGGCAAGTTGCCCATTCGCCGTAGTAGCCGGGGTTTGCCTTAATAGCCTCCTGGCTTGCTCTTCTCTTCTCGTTTTCCTCTTCACTGCAGAAGCAGGGGTAGCAAAGACCCTTCTTTGTAAGGTGCTTTGCAAAGCAGCGGTAAATTTCTCTTCTCTGTCTCTGGCGGTAGGGGCCGTAAATGCCCTTTTCGCCGTCGCTTGTTGCACCCTCGTCAAAGTTTACGTTAAAGTACTTAAGAGAGTTTATGATAATATCAACAGCACCTTCAACCTCTCTCTTGTTGTCTGTGTCCTCAATGCGAAGGAAGAACACACCGCCCGACTGATGAGCCAGTCTTTCATCAACCAGTGCACCATAAAGGTTACCCAAGTGAATAAAGCCTGTAGGCGAAGGACCAAGTCTCGTTACTCTTGCACCCTCGGGCAAATCACGTTTAGGGTACTTTTTTTCATAAAAATCAATATCGCAGTCAATATCGGGAAATAATAATTCCGCTAACTTATTGTAATCCATAGTATTTCTCCTCTCTTTTTCACCGGGAGCACCGGCACGGGGCCTTCCTCATTCCTGCTTTTTTCGCTTTCTTTAATGCGGAAAGGATTTCGTCAGATTGTGGTTTTGCGTGAACGCCGTGTACTATGTGTACACAAGAGAAACACAAAGCCGCAAGATGGCGGAAGATTTTTCGCATTTATTATTTCGCCTTAAATCCCGTCTTCAATGCCACGGTTCTGTTAAACACGTTTTCGCACTTTGAGTCAAGTGTAAAGTAGCCCATTCTCACAAACTGGAACTTTTCGCCCACTTTAGCTTCCTTAAGGCTTTCTTCAATCTTAGCATTGGGCATAATCTCTAAGCTTTCGGGGTTCAAGAACTCTTCAAAGTTTTCGTCCTCCAAAAGTGTTGCCACGTTTTCCTTATTGAAAATGTTGTTATAAATTCTTACCTCTCTGTCAAGTGCATGCTCCTTACTAAGCCAGTGGATAGTACCCTTAACCTTGGGGCCTTCCTCTCTCTTGCCGTTACCTGTAACCAGATCTGCTGTACAAAGAAGCTTTACAACGTTGCCGTCACTATCCTTCACAACCTCGTTACACTTAACAATATATGCACCCATAAGCCTTACCTCGCCATCGGGCTTTAATCTCTGGAAACCGGGCACGGGCTCTTCCATAAAGTCGCTTCTCTCAATGTACACATTTTTTGTAAAGGGAAGCTTTCTTACGCCGAGCTCGGGCCTTTTGGGATGGTTTGAAAGCTCAAAATATTCCACCTTGTCTTCAGGGTAGTTTGTAATTTCAACCTCCAAGGGATCAAGCACACAAACTCTTCTTTCAGCAGTTTCGTTAAGCTCCTCGCAAATGCAGTACTCAAGAAGGTTCAAATCTGCCATAGCCTCGCTTCTTGCAACACCGCTTCTTTCAATAAAGTCAAAAATTGCAGAAGGTGTATAGCCTCTTCTTCTGAGGCCTGAAAGTGTAGGCATTCTGGGGTCGTCCCAGCCGTCAACTGTTCTTGTTTCAACCAGTTTACGAAGGTAACGCTTACTCATAACAGTGTATGTCATATTAAGCCTTGCGAACTCGTACTGATGAGGGTCATGTTCAAAGCCCACATTTTCAATTACCCAGTCGTAGAGGGGTCTGTGGTTTGCAAATTCAATGGAGCAGAGAGAATGTGTAATGCCCTCCAAAGCATCCTGAATGGGATGAGCAAAGTCATACATGGGATAAATGCACCACTTGTTGCCCTGACGGTGGTGCTCCGCATGCTTTATTCTGTAAATAACGGGGTCACGCATGTTCATGTTGGGGCTTGTCATGTCAATTTTAGCACGGAGTGTTCTTTCCCCGTCCTTGAATTCACCATTCTTCATTCTTTTGAACAAATCAAGGTTTTCCTCAACAGAGCGGTTCTTGTAGGGGCTTTCCTTACCGGGGCTGGTGGGCACACCGCGGTATTCGCTCATTTCCTCGGGTGTTAAGTCACAAACAAATGCCTTGCCCTCTTTAATGAGCTTTACGGCAAATTCGTAGCACTTGTCAAAGTAGTCGGAGCCGTAGAAAATACCGCCCGTAGGCACGGCACCAAGCCACATAAGGTCCTCCTCAATGGCTCTTACGTACTCGTCGTCCTCTCTCACGGGGTTTGTATCATCATAACGGAGGTTAAACTTACCGCCATACTTTTTTGCAGCTGTGTGGTTAATGTAAATAGCCTTTGCACTGCCTATATGAAGATAGCCGTTAGGCTCGGGAGGAAAACGTGTATGAACCTCATTTTCCCTGCCTTCTGCCAGGTCGGCATCAATAATGTCATGAATAAAGTTGGATGTTTTTTTCTCTTCCATTTCACATTCATTTCCTTTCCGTAGAATAACATATACATTATATGTTATTATTACCAAAATTGCAACAAAAACATTATTTGTACAAATATCAAAATTTTACTTGCAAAAATTCTGACTTTATAGTATGATTATTAGGCAATAATTTGTTAATTTTTTAAACGGAGGTTTATCATATGAGTGAAATTAAAAAAGTTGCCATTCTCACAGGCGGCGGCGACTGCCCCGGCCTCAATGCGGTTATCCGTGCCGTTGTAAAGACAGCTATCGTTAAGTACGGTCTTGAAGTTGTTGGTATCAAAAAGGGTTACCACGGTCTTTATCATAAGGACTTCATCGATCTCACACTTGACAACGTACAGGAAATCCTCTCCGAGGGCGGCACAATCCTTAAGTCCTCTAATAAGGACAACCTTTTCATTTACCCCATCCGTGACGAAAACGATAACATCGTTCGTGACGAAAACGGTAAGATTATGTATCACGACGTGTCCGACGTTGCAGTCGAAAACCTTAAGGAAGCAGGCATTGATGCTCTCTTCATCTTAGGTGGCGACGGCACACTCACATCCGGTCGTGACTTTGCTCGTAAGGGCGTTAACGTAATCGGTATCCCCAAGACTATCGATAACGACCTTGCTGAAACAGACTATACCTTCGGTTTCGACACAGCTATCAGTGTTGTAACAGAATCCTTTGACAGAATCCGCACAACAGCTAAGTCTCACGGCAGAATTATGTGTGTTGAAGTCATGGGTCGTGGTGCAGGCTGGCTCACACTTCACGGCGGTATCGCAGGTGCAGCAGATGCTATCCTCATCCCCGAAATCCCCTACGACATCAATAAGGTTGCTGAAAAGATCAAGGCTGACATGGCTCAGGGTAAGGACTTTGCAATTGTTGCAGTTGCAGAAGGTGCTAAGCCCCTTGGCGGTGACATTGTTATTTCCAAGATTCGTGAAGATTCTCCCGACGCTATCCGTCTCGGTGGTGTAAGTGCAATTGTTGCTGACCAGCTCGAAGCTCTTTGCGGCACAGAAGCCCGTTCCACAATCTTAGGTCACACACAGCGTGGCGGTAACACATCCGGTCACGACAGAGTTCTTTCCTCCCGTTACGGCTATGCAGCTGTTGAACTGGCTATGGAAGGCAAGTTCGGCAACATCGTAGCTCTTCACGGCGATGAAATGACATATGCTTCTCTTGAAGACGTTATCGGTCAGAAGACAAAGAACGTTGACCCCAACGGTGAATTAGTGCAGATGGCTAAGGCCCTCGGCGTATGCTTCGGCGACTGATTAGACAGTTAAATCGCGCAGAACGTGCATTTTTTCAGACGAAAAAACCCCACCACTTGGTGGGGTTTTCTGTATTTTCGGCACTATTTCCCGAAATAATATACGGCATACACTTGTATAGCCGTACATCATTTCGAGAAATTCTGCATCAATTTTCCTTGTCTAATCCTGCTCCCATACACTTGTATAGCCGTACATGTTTTCAAAGAATTCTACATCGTTTTCCACTCGCATTTTCCCTTTCACCTTGCATCCTTTTCTCTTTGTAATCTACTTGCTGTTTCCTTGTAGGGACCGGCGTCCCCGACGGTCCGCTCCCATTCCCCATTAAATAAAGGATTTTCCCAAATTTTCCCGTATAAATAAATTAAATAATAGATTTTCGGTGCGAAAATCTTCCTAAACTCTGCACTCTGCATTTAAAAGGTGATAATATGACAATCCGTGAACAGATTGAAGAAACTGAATATTTAACTCTTTCCCCTTACGCCACAAAGGCAAGGGAAACAAAGGGTCGTGAAATAAAAAAGCCCCTTTGCGACATAAGAACAGAGTTTCAGCGTGACCGTGACAAAATCATTCATTCAAAGTCCTTCCGTCGCCTTAAGCACAAAACCCAGGTTTTCATTTCTCCCGAGGGCGACCATTACCGCACACGCCTCACCCACACCCTTGAGGTTTCGCAAATCGGCAGAACAATTGCACGTAGTCTCCGCCTCAACGAAGACTTGGTTGAAGCCATAAGCCTGGGTCACGACTTAGGTCACACTCCCTTCGGCCATGCAGGCGAAAATGCTCTTAACATTCTTTCACCTTACGGCTTCAGGCACAATGAGCAAAGCGTCCGCGTGGTGGACACAATTGAAAAATTAAACCTCACCTATGAGGTCCGTGACGGTATTCTTCATCATACGGGAGGCGGTACAGCCTCAACCCCTGAGGGCAAAATCATAAAATTTGCTGACCGCATTGCCTACATCAACCACGATATTGACGATGCCATCCGTGCAGGCGTGCTTTCCCTTTCCTCTATTCCCGGGGAAATAATCGAAGTTTTAGGTTCAACCCATTCAGAGCGTATAAGCTGTATGATAAAAAATTGTGTTAAGGCAAGCTCAAACTCCCCCGAAATTTCCATGACGGGCAAAGTTAAAGAAGCAATGGATGCTCTCCGCAAGTTCATGTTTGACAATGTCTACGTTATAGGCTCCGATGCAAAAATTGAAGAAACAAAGGTCTACAACATTATGGAGGGCTTGTATTCCTACTACATAACCCACCCCGAGGCTCTTCCCGATGTGGATGTATCCACTATGGATGCAGAGGCAATTGAAAGATGTGTGTGCGACTATATAGCAGGCATGAGTGACCGCTACGCCATCTACGTTTTCAACAAGCTCTACATTCCCTCCTCCTGGGGACATAATGGTATATAATTCTGTTTTTCGGCAATAACTTCAATATACGATTTTTCCCTAAAGATTATATTTTAAAAAAGGATTTTTTCATAACTTGTCGAATAAATACATTGAACACTTTTTTCAAGAGAGGTCTATGTGCGTTTTTTCGTACATCCGTCGCAGTATAATGCATAGTGTAATTTTAACGGAGGTGCAGATATGGCTAATTTCTATCCGGACGAGCTTATTTCGGAAATAGTTAACGCAAACGATATAGTCTCTCTTGTTTCGTCTTATGTGAGCCTTAAGAAAAGCGGCTCAGGTTACATGGGCTGTTGCCCCTTCCACCGTGAAAAAACGCCTTCCTTTCATGTAAGCGGCGACAAACAGCTTTACCACTGCTTCGGTTGCGGTGCAGGCGGTAGTGTTATTCAGTTTGTCATGGCTGCGGAAAACCTTGATTTTCCCGATGCCGTCAAGCTTTTAGCCGAAAGGGCAGGCATTTCTCTGCCCGAAATGGGTCACTCAAAGGACGAAGCGGACGAGTTTTACAAAAGAAAACGCCGTATTTATGAAATGAACCGTGATGCCGCACGCTTCTTTCGTGAGGTGTTGCTCGCACCCGAGGGCAAAAAGGCTCTTGATTACCTCACGGGTCGTGGCTTATCAATGAAAACCATAACCTCCTTTGGCTTGGGTGCCTCTCCCGACAGCTGGGACAGCCTCTTAAAAAGGCTTTTGTCCTTAGGCTACGAAAGAGACCTTATTGTTGAATCGGGGCTCTGTATCCGAAATGAAAAGAATCATGTTTACGACCGCTACCGTAACCGTGTAATGTACCCGATTATCGATACCCGCGGTAACGTTGTGGGCTTCGGAGGCAGAAAATTAGAGGGTGACGGTGCAAAATACATCAACTCACCCGAAAGCATTGTTTACAACAAAAGTAAAACTCTTTATGCACTTAACTTTGCAAAAAAGAGCACACATAATTACCTTATACTCACAGAGGGCTATATGGACGTTATAAGCCTTCATCAGGCAGGCTTCACCTCTGCAATTGCAGGCTGTGGCACCGCCTTAACACAGGACCAGGCACGTCTTGCGGCAAAGCATTCAAAAAACATTTATCTTTGCTACGACTCGGACGAGGCAGGTCAGAAAGCGGCAAAGAAAGCAATTGAGCTTTTCTCGCCACTTGAATGTAACGTAAGGGTTTTAAAGGTTCCCGACGGCAAGGACCCTGACGAATTTATCCGTAAGCACGGCTCTGTAGCCTTTGAAAACCTTTTAACCTCTGCCCGTGCAACAACCCGTTATGAAATTGACTCAATCATGGCAAAGTACGACCTTGACGACATTGCCCAGAAGGTTGAGTTTTCCCGCGAAGTTGCTCTGCTGCTTGCAAAGCTTAAGAGTGCTGTAGAGCAGGATGAATATATCAAATACATTTCCCTTAAGGCAAACATGTCCTCCGATGCGCTCCTTTCTGAAATCAAAAAGCTTCGCAGGCGTACCCTGAAAAATGAGGAGACAAGCCTTATGAAGCGTACCTCAGGCGTGCAGACTGCTCCCACAGCCGCAAAAAAGAGTCAGCAACGGTTAAAGAAGGCAGAATGCGGGCTTCTTGCAACACTGCTCTCAGAGCGTACCGCCTTTGAAAAGCTTTCGGGCAATGTATCGGAAGACCTTTTTACATATGAATTCCATCGTGAAATTTACCGCAAAGCCTCTGAAATGTATGAGAGCGGCTCCGCTTTCGGCATAACAGAGCTCTCTCACCTTTTCGTGGGCAGAGAGGGTGAATTTTCGGAGGTTTTCCTCCAAACGGCTGAAATTGCCGACGTAAAAACTGCGGCGGCTGATTATATAAAAGTAATAAAGGAAGAAACCTTGAACGTGCAGATAGCAGAGGCAACAGCCTCAGGCAACGTTAACCTTCTTTCCGAATTATTAAAAAAACAAAAATCATTGAAAGGATGATCTCAATGAGTGAAAATACCAACAACAAAAAAGCTGCAATAAAGGAGCTTATCGAATCGGGCAAGCAGAAGGGCATCCTCACAGCAAAGGAAATTGAAGAGGCTCTTGCCGAATTTGAGCTTGATGCAGAGCAGTTTGAAAAGCTCCACGAGCGTCTCGACGAACAGGGCATCACAGTAGTGGGCGATATGGATTCCGAGCTTGCAAAAATTGATGAATCCACTTCCGAGGAAAACCCCGAGGACTTGTCCGTTCCCGAAGGGGTTAGTATCGACGACCACGTAAGAATGTACCTTAAGGAAATCGGTAAGGTTCCGCTTCTTTCTCCCCAAGAGGAGCACGAATATGCAAAGAAAATGAGCGAAGGCGACGAGGTTGCCCGCCAGAAGCTCACCGAAGCAAACCTCCGTCTTGTAGTAAGTATTGCTAAAAGATATGTAGGCCGTGGCATGCTCTTTTTAGACCTTATCCAGGAAGGTAACCTTGGTCTTATAAAGGCAGTTGAAAAGTTTGACTACACAAAGGGCTACAAGTTCTCCACCTATGCAACCTGGTGGATCCGTCAGGCTATCACACGTGCCATTGCCGACCAGGCAAGAACAATCCGTATTCCCGTGCATATGGTTGAAACCATCAATAAGCTCATCCGTGTTTCCCGTCAGTTACTTCAGGAATTAGGCAGAGAACCTACTCCCGAGGAAATTGCAAAGGAAATGAACATGAGCCTAGAGAAGGTTCGTGAAATAATGAAGATTGCCCAGGAGCCCGTCAGTCTTGAAACACCCATCGGCGAAGAGGAAGACAGCCATCTTGGTGACTTTATCCCCGATGACGATGCTCCCGCTCCCAGTGAAGCGGCATCCTTCATGCTCTTGAAGGAACAGCTCATGGAGGTTCTCAGTACCCTTACCCCCCGTGAAGAAAAGGTGCTTCGTCTCCGCTTCGGTTTAGTTGACGGCAGACAGAGAACGCTTGAAGAGGTTGGTCAGGAATTCAACGTTACACGTGAGAGAATCCGTCAGATTGAAGCCAAGGCTCTCCGCAAGCTTCGCCACCCCTCCAGAAGCAAGAAGCTTAAGGACTTTTTGGAATAATACAAGGGAGGTTATCCTTTGCGTACAAATCAGTCTCTGGAAGATTATCTCGAAACCATACTTATGCTCAGAAATGAAAATGAGTTTGTCCGCAGTATCGATATTGCCCGTTCATTGGGTTTTTCAAAGCCCTCCGTATCCATCGCCATGAAGTCACTTCGTGAAAAGGGCTACGCAGAGGTTGATACAAACGGCCACATAACTCTTACAGACAAGGGTCTCACGGTTGCAAATAAAATATATGAACGCCACGAAATCCTCACGAAGCTTTTAATTCACATAGGCGTAGACGAAGAAACTGCCAAGGAAGACAGCTGTAAAATCGAGCACGACTTAAGCGAGATAACCTTTGAAAAATTAAAGGAATTTTTAAAAAAATCAAATCTTATATA
>JAFSGW010000039.1 GCA_017440585.1 Clostridia bacterium
GGAAACAGAAATACCCGTTACAAGCTGAATAAACCTTGCCGACTTGTAGTGGTTATAATCCTCAATTGTTTTTTCTGCAATGTCGTGGATTGTATTAAGTCTGTGGCAGATATTTTCAAGCGCTGCCTGAACATCCTCGTCTACAACGTCGGCAGTATCTACAAATCGCTTTGCATACTCATTGTTATACTTTTCGTCAATATCTGCATTTGCCGCAGTGGTCATAAAGTTTGTGTAATCCAGCATCATTGTGTCGTAAACGCTCTTTTCCCTGGTGTAGGTGTGGTCACGCTCGGTATCCTCTCTTACCTGCTCGCTTTCATCATCGGAACGTCTTTCGTCCCAGAGGTAATTCTTGTTCTTCTCAGAGTAAACCTTCATAAGCTCCACCTGAGTGTCTGCCTTTTCTGTGTTACGGTCTCTTTCCATGCCTGCATTGTCTGCCTCGTAGGAAAGCTTTGCCGCCAGGGTTTCGTTATCACGGGCAATACCCTCTGTGAGGATTTTGTTATAAACGCTTGCAAGAGCAGTGTCCTGAAGATTTACGTACATACTGATAATATCACTTGCTGTGTAGCCCGTTGCAGGAGAGCGGTATCCTGCATCACTCTCTTCCATTCCCCTGAAGTATTTAATATCGCTCTCAATTTTTCCTTCAAGAATACGGGCAGACTCGAAATAGTCGTATCCCAGCACAGCCTTGCCGGAAAGCTCAATTACGTCGCTTTCGTAGCCATACTTATCAACATAGAATATTTTGTATTCCTCTAAAATTGCCTTAAGCACCTTTCTTGCATGGTCGGGGCCTTTATCACTTGTGAAGCTTACTCTGTAGTAAACATCAAATGCTTTTTCGTCCTCAGAATCGTTCTCATAGTCATCGAAGCGGTCAATCCAGGAGTTATACTTTTCCTGCTCTGCAAAGGAAACAACGGGAACAATGGTTAAATTTTTAACAATTTTATGGTTGTTGTCTCCCTTTTCATTAACCCTGTCCATTGCATTTGCAATAACAGAGGCATTTGTCATTTCATAGGGGTTAAGAGGGTTTTTACCATCGGGGGTAAGTCCTTCTACAGCATTTTCACCAAGAAATTTAATGTAGGTTTCGGCAGTATAGGACTGGATAACGCCTATTGCCAGATTACATAAAAGAATACAGGACGCAACGAAAAGAGCCAATGGCGCCTTGTACTTCAGCAAACAATTCTGTAAATCAGTTACTTTCATTTTCGTCCCTCCTTATCTTTTTACTCTGTTGCGGATTTCTGTAAAAATGCCCACAAGCACAAATGCTGCAAGCAAAAGCCATACAAAGAGCTTTCCGCCGTAAATTATCATGCTTGTAAGCTTAAAGCCACCCTCAGGCTCGCTTAAATTCAGAAATTCATACCTTGTGGCATGGTGGTCATCGAATACAACCTTAGCCTCTTCTACAACAGCATTTACGCCTTCCTTAACAACATCGTAGAGCTCATCTGCCTTTTTGTGCGTTGTCTCATCGCTGTTCTGATTTTCGGCAAACTGAGCTATTAAGTAATCGTAATTCACAATATTGTGCTGAGCATCGTCTGCCGCTTTTTTAGCAGAATTTGCATTTTCAATAAGATAGTCCACACCAACCTTTGTGCGGTTCATATAAAAGTTTTTACTTGAATCCAAAGAAGGAATGAAAACAACCTTTGTAACATGTGGGTCGTACATTTCAATTGCTTTTTTATTTATCTCGTACGCCTCCATGTTCCTTTCATAAACCTCAATGTTTTTGTCTTTCATGTAACCAAACTGTCCGAGCAATACCTCGCGGTTTGTTGTAACACCATTCTTTACAACATAGGAAAGGAAGTTTTCAATCGAAACATCGTTTATGTAATTAATTTGCTTATAGATATCTCCAAAGCCTTCTGCAGAACGGGCAGCTTCAAATGCCGCATCGTTACTATATTCGTTAAACAGAAGTCTTCCTATTCTGCCTATAACCTTTCTCACGTAAAGAGCCCTGTTGTAATAATCCAGCTCGTCGGCGCCTGACCAGTTTATATCAAAGGCAGAGGCATCGATAACATAATTTTCACTGAAAACTTCCTTTGCACATTCGCCTACCGTTTCAAGGATTTTACCCTTGGAGGGCATTCCCCAATGCTTGAAGAAAACAGAAATACAGCTTATTATGCCTTCATTTTTTATCTGCTCTGAAACAGAGGAATATGTAATCTGATAGGTTGAAGGAAAGTCGGAATATGCATCTCTGCCCTCGTTGATATTATCTCTTCCCTTTTTTACCCTTCCCTGGTCGAAGAGGTCTGAAACTGTAAGGTGGCGTCTTAAATCCTCAGCCGTTACCTTCATTTCAAGCCTTTCGATGGCTCTTCCCAGAACCTCATCCGACAAAACCTCGCTTATTTCAAAGGGAGAACCGTCGGGGTTTCTGCCGTCAAAAACGTCGTCAAACCTTACCCCTATGGTAATGCTTGCACTGTTTGCTGCATTAATAAGGGTGCATATGCCGGCAAATATAAAAATAATTCCCGCGATTACAAGAGTTCTTGTTACGGAAGATGCTTCCTTAAAGCATCTTCTTTCTTTCACTTTTACTTTTGCGTTTTCAACTTTCATTTTCCAACGCCCCTCCTTCAAATTCTTTATTTCCCCCATCTGCAATTGCAAATGCCGCATAGGGGATAATATTCCATAAGGTTTTTATACTGGGGTTAACACTCAACGACATAACAAGTATTAACATACCTATAAGTGCAACCACCACATTTTTTTGCTTTTTGATGCATTTGGCAATAATCGTTATCACAAGAAACAAAAACAGCACAAATCCTATTATTCCCTGATTGTATATAAGCTGTATAAAATAATTATGAGCACCTACAGCCGCTTTTTCTCCTGCAATCATCATAATATTTTGCACCGCTATTCCTCGTCCGAAAATTACTTCCCAGCCTGAATTTTTGATTTCCTCAAGCATTGACTGCCATATATCGGCACGATAAGTACCCCTTGTTTCAACAACAGCTTCAACACTCATTCTTTCCACTATATGCTCCGGCAGAATTGGCGAAAGCAAAACCCACAGGGCAAGCATGCCACCCAAAAGAGCTATCATAACCAACACCTTGTTGTGGATCCCCTCAGGATAAATCACGGCGAAGGCTATGACAGTTATAATAATCGCCAAAAGACCGCCTCGTGAGCCCGAAAGGAATACCGTGTAAATGCCCACCGCCACCAGAATTATGTAAAAAATTCTCCATCGGCTTTTTATAGTCTTCTCTAAAACCACCGAAAGAGGAAATACCAAAAATCCAACAAAGTAGTTAGGGTCACTGACTTGTCCGAAAACTGTGAGTGTTTCACGGTCTGCTATACCTAAAGCATCATCTGCAAGAGTTGCCACAATGATAATTACAAGAAGTGCCACCTGCACATATTCAAACACCTTAAGCTCCTTCTCGTTATAGGGAACAACCGACATGCTTATATACAGTGCAGCATTCAGGAAGTAGCCCATAACCGTCATAACCGAAACCCTGTCATTTGCCATAAACAGCGTAACTACAGTGCTTAAGGTGAACACCACCAATGCTATGTGCACAAGGTTAATCTGAAATTCCTGCTTATAAAAAAGAAGTGAAATTGCAAAATACAAGCCTATGGGCACCGTTGCAATTTTAAGGAAGGAGGCACCTGCAGAGTTTACGGCAATAGTCAGTGGCAGCATAAGAAAATACACCGACGCCAGAACACAATGCAGGCTTATTCCGTTTTTAAATCTCAGCATCCGCCTTCCTCCCTTCTGCCTTCGGCAATCCTAAGCTTAAAAAATTCGTATAAACTAAAAAAACTTTTTAAACTGGGGATTGCCGCACCCCATACAGGGTGCGGCAATAAATATAATTATTGTCTGTTATAAATCATCCTGCGTAATCATCAAGCACGTTTCTGATACCGCGCTTTTCAATGCTTACATATTCTCCTTCGTATGCACTTGTTGCACGAACCATGTTTTCGTAATACCACACGCTCTTGTCTGTCATGTCTGTGAAACCATAAGTTTCTGCAGTTACCTCGTTACCGTCTGTGTCGATAAGAAGTGCATCCTCTCTGCCTATAATTCTGTTATACATTGTACAGAATTCTGCTCTTGTAATAAGGTCATCAACCTTTAAATCACCGCTGCCGTCACCGATAATGTAGCCGGCATTGTAGAGGAAATCTGCATATTCCTGATTTGTAAGGGTTGCATCTTCAACAAAGCCTAAGCCAAGGCAGATATACTTGAAGGCCTCGCCGCGTGTTACCTCAACATAAGGCTGTGCACTTGCTCCCTCTGCAAGAGCTCCCTTGTGGTTCATGTATTCAATACCGCTCTGGAACCACTGACCTTCAATATCATCAAAGGAGGGGTTAGATGCATCGTATACAAAATCGCCCAATTTGCCGTTCTGCTTTACAAGGCGGTGCACCATTGCAGAAAGCTCACAACGGAGAAGGGGACCTTCTGCACCCATAACGGCATCGTTGTAGCCGAAAATGTATGCATAGTCATTCTTGTAATCGGGAAGCTCAGTGGGTTCTTCAGTAGGTTCTTCGGAGGGCTCCTCAGTGGGTTCTTCGGAAGGCTCCTCAGTGGGTTCCTCTGTAGGTTCTTCTTCCACAAGAGTTCTTGTGTCTACAGATGCATGAGCACTGTGGTGATAGGTTTCACCGTTTTCCTCAAAGGAATGCTCTGCTGCTACATAAACTGTATAGTCTGTATCGGGAGTAAGGTCTGTGTATACAAGGGGAACGTTTACGTCCTCGCACACCTTTGTAACACCGTCAATTGTATAGCTTACACCTTCTTCAAGGTTTGTAAGTGTAATTGTAGTTGTTGTGGGAGTGGGCTCGGGACGCTTGAACACGCGTATGTCAACGATTGAGTCTGCTTCCTGGTCGGAGTGCATTGCACAATGACCGGTTTTTACAACCTTAATCTCCATACGTGTCTGACCTGTCTTGATACCCTCGATGTAGTATACATTGTTTGTTTCTTCAACATTGGCAATGCTTTCATCCTCTAAAACAGCAAGGTTAACATCTGCATTGTCACAAGTGATGTGAGTTACGCCCGCATGACCGAGAGCGTCAAGTATTCTCATTGACTCGCCCTCGAAAAGAGCGACTGCAACGTGGTCAATATCTGTTTCAAGGTCAGGCTCAAGAAAGCCTGTGTAGCTTACGGTAGCTGTCTTGTTATATGTAGAGCTTTGGCGGTTTGTGTCTCTTACCGTAATTGTAAGGGTCATATCAGCCATGTCTTCAGCTGTCATGTTGTACCATCTATTATCGTACCAGCAACGGGAAGAAAGGGCAAAATACTTGTAATCGGAAACAAGCCTACCGGGTTCATCTGTACCGCCACCGTTCTGGTCCTCGTCAGCTGTGAACATATCTGTAGAGCTGAAGGAGAAGAAGTAGGGATAAAGCTCTGTCCACCAGTTTACGCCGAGAATGCCTCTCATATAGAAGTCGTCACGGTTGTATGTGTACTGAAGTGTTGCATTTTCGCTGAAGCCTTCTGTTACAACCTCCATAAGCTGGCTGGAGCGGAAATCGTGTGTGCTGCCGCAGATAGCTGCTCTTAAGGATGCTGTGGGTTCAGCCGCAAAAGCCGTGACAGCACCAAAAAGTGAAATCATCACTGCCATCGCTACAATTAAGCTGATTTTTCTGTTGAGTTTTTTCATTATAATTCCTCCGTTCTTACTTTATATCTGAAGCCATTTACGGCCAAGTTGATATAAGGTCTCATTTACATTTTCGATTATAGCATAAAAATTATCCGATTCAACAAGTTTGACGTGAATGGTAAAATTCATGACGCGAACTGTAAACGGAGGCTGTAAAACGTATAGAGAGGGCACAAAAGTGCCCTTCTCTACGCTAAAAATCAACCTGCATAGTCGTCAAGAACGTTTCTGATACCACGCTTTTCGATGCTTACATATTCGCCCTCGTAAGCACTTGTTGCACGCACCATGTTTTCGTAATACCACACGCTCTTGTCTGTCATGTCTGTGAAACCGTAGGTTTCTGCAGTAACGGGGTTGCCGTCTGTGTCAATAAGGAGAGCATTCTCTCTGCCTATGATTCTGTTATACATTGTACAGAATTCTGCTCTTGTGATAAGGTCGTCAACCTTTAAATCACCGCTGCCGTCACCAATGATATAGCCTGCATTGTAGAGGAAGTCCGCATACTGCTGATTTGTAAGGGTTGTATCCTCAACAAAGCCTAAGCCAAGGCAGATATACTTGAAGGCCTCGCCGCGTGTTACCTCAACATAAGGCTGTGCACTTGCTCCCTCTGCAAGAGCTCCCTTGTGGTTCATGTATTCAATACCGCTCTGGAACCACTGACCTGCAATGTCATCAAAGGAGGGGGTGCCTGCGTTGTATACAAAGTCACCTAACTTACCGTTCTGCTTTACAAGGCGGTGCACCATTGCAGAAAGCTCACAACGGAGAAGAGGACCTTCTGCACCCATAACGGCATCGTTGTAGCCGAAAATGTATGCATAGTCATTCTTGTAATCGGGAAGCTTTTCCCACTGAGCTGTGACTGTGATGTTTTCGTGCATCTCGGGAGCTACCGAGGTTACCTCGTTACCGTTTTCATCAAACCAGCCGAGGAAGGTGTAGCCATCTCTTACGGGCTTTGCCGTAATGCTCTTGCCGTAGCTGTAATAGTATGTATCCTGGAACGCACCGATTACATTATCGTATTTTTCCATTCCCGTAACAACATCCTCACCTGCATTAAGGTCAAAGGTAATTGTGTACATCTTGGGAACTATGGTTGCTGTCAGAATCTGTGTCTGACCGTTAAGTGCACTGTAACGTGCACTGCCGTTATAGGAAATCACCATAGGTGCTTCCTGTATATTAAAGTCAACGCCGTCAACAGCCTTCACACGGATTGCATAGTCGTAAAGAGTTGCACCGTCAGCCTTACTGTTCCATACCTCGTAGCTGTCAGAGCCCAAGCCCTCTGCAAGAGCTGTTATTTGTCCTTCATAGCCCTCACCGAATGCCATCTGGCTTATAACCGCCCAGCCCTGAGGATTGTTTCCGTGCTGTCCGTCGTCACAAAGAACAAGCATTTCCACATTTTCGGGACGGAAGCCTTCGCCCAGTGCAGTTGCATCAATTTCGTACTGTAAGGGGAATGTTACGGGGTCAAAGGCAAGGTAAGCATTTACCATAGCCACGTTGTCACCGTTAAATTCAGCCTCGCCGTGGTCAAGGGTGTAAGCCCAGTAGTCATTAACATTTACAGACTCACTTAATTCATTCTGATAAGCTGTTTTGTAGTTTGCACTTGTAACGCTTATATGGTGCTCGTGACCGTCATCGGGAATTGTGAAGCTGTATGTACCCATACCAAGGTTTCCTTCATAGGTAATGGGAATTACTTTGCTTTCTGTAGTGGATTCATATCCGTTTGAGTCAATATGTCTCAGAAGCACGTGAACGCTTGTTATTCTGTCGTTATCGTATATAACCTGCGTAGATTCAAGCTCGTATGTACCTGCCACAGAAACTGTGCCTTCTATTACAAGAGGTTCTTTCCATCTTGCAACAAGGGTTTCATCCTTAAAGAGAACCGTTCCTTCAGAAGCCTTCTCCTCTGTGCCTTCATAATACCAGCCTGCAAAGGTATATCCACCCTCACGTGTGGGAACATATTCATCAAAGGAAGGAATTGCAATCTGCTTTTCTGCTATTTTAGCTTCTGTTGTGTTGTCGCTGAACTTACCGCCTGCGGGGTCGAAGGTTACGTCAAACACTTCAATGGAAATAACCGCTTTAACTTCACCTGTCTGATCAGGGGCAAAGTAGGCACCTGTAAGTGCATTTCCTTCGGGAGCTTCACCGTCTGTAACCTCAACTGTCGCAGAGTATCTTTCATCCTCTGTACGGTAGATTTCGTGTGCATTATCCACATTCTCTGCCGTCATAACACTGCCGTCGGGTAATACGAAGCTTACAACCTCAATTCTGTAGTAATATGCTTCGCCTTCGGTAGTTGCTGCCCATACGGGGTATGTGCCGGATCCTTCGCCGTTTTCATCAAGCAATACCTTAATGTAGGTCTCTTCATGCTGCTTGATTTCGTGCCAGTCGAAGCTTTCACCGTTATCGTAGTAGCAGGTTACCTTAACGTCTGCCGCAATGGGCTTCAATTCATCGGGAAGTGCCTTTGCAGCCTCGTCAAGAACTACATAGAATGTGAAATCACGATTTTCGGGAGCATACTTAAGTGTTGCATTGATTGTAACGTCGCCGTCGGCATTTTCTGTCATCTCAACGCTTACAAGCTCATAATTTGTCTTTGCGGAAGTGAAGGTGTATTCCATGCCGGAGGGCATATCAGTAAAGGTTGCCTCTGTTGCAACATACCTTGTTACATGGTTTTCAACTGTTGCATCAAAGCCTTCAACCGTGCCAACCTCGTCCCATTCAACAGTCTTTTCGCTAAGCTCTGTATAGTCATTTGCAGAGCCTGCCTCACGGGCATCAACAGTAAATGTAATGTTGCTTCTTACATCCTCTGTGTTTTCGCCACCCTCTGTGTTGTGGTCAAGTGTAATATTTACATAAACATCGATTGTTTCTTCCCAGAGAGCTGTAAGAGTGTATGCCTTTTCAATATCCTCTGTAAGAGTTTCTCCTGCAGAGTATACATTGCCCTCATCATCCTGCCAGCCGAGGAATGCGTAGCCCTCACGTATGGGAATAACATCGGTAACCTTTACAGTTGTGCCCTCGTAATAGTAAGCAATTTCGGGAGCACCCTCGCCGCCTGCAGCGTCATAATCCACGCTGTAGTAGAAAAGATATCTTGCCTTATCGGCATTGTCAACTATAAGCTGCTGTGTGCTGGGGTTGGAATCTTCAACAGGGTCACGGTAAATAAGATATGTGCCGTTTGAAACGCCCGCTGTGTAAATGCCTGTATCGGCATGTGTAAGCTCAATAAATTCACTGCCGTTTACTTCCTTGATGTATATAGAATCGTCCGTGTCTCTTATGTCGGAAATGTTCACGGGTGTACCGTATGCAGTATTTGTTTCTGCATTAAAGCCACCGTTTAAGATAACATATACGGTTGCATTGTACACGGGAAGTGTTGTGCAGGTTGTGTAAGCGAAAACCGGTGCTGTGCCCTCTGCCTGACCCTTTGCCTCGATTGTATATGTTGTGTTGGGGGTAAGACCGGTAAAGATTACAGTACCGTCTGCCTGGTATGTGCCTTCAACACCGTCGATATAATATGTACAGTCTTCATCAAGATTTGTAAGTGTAATGGTTGTGGTTGTGGGGGTGGGTTCAGGACGCTTGTAAACGTATATTGTTACGTCTGTCTCGCCGGAGGTATACTGATGGAACTTACAGTTGTCCTTTGAAACATCCATGTTAAGCACAGCCTTGCCCGGCTTAAGTGCCGTAACGGTGTATGTTCCGTCATA
>JAFSGW010000040.1 GCA_017440585.1 Clostridia bacterium
ATACAACTAAAAACAAAACTTACTCCGTTAGAACAACGGAGTAAGTATGCTGCATAAATTTAATTTTAGCTACCATAAGGTGCTTTTTTGTACTGTCTGCACAAATTGGTGCAGTTCAGAAATCCGTGCTTTTTTTGATGTGTAAGAAGATTATTATCATCAATTGTCCAAGAACTGTACGTTGCTAAATGATACCTTTATTAATTGAAATCTTCATTGTCTACCCATAACTCGCATTGTGTCATAACCGTCTGAACTGCATCGTCCATACCCTCTGGCGGGTATTTGTGCTTTTTGAGAAGTTTCTTAATCAGCATACGCATCTTGGCTCTCGCACTTTCACGTTTCTGCCAATCAATAGTTTTGTTCTTTCTCAAAGCATCTGCAAGTTCTTTTGTAATGGCTACAAGTTCTTCATTTTCATAGAAGTCCTTTATGGCCTGAGGTTTTGTCAGAGCATCATAGAAAGCCAATTCATCGGCAGTCAAGCCTAACTGATTGCCTTCTTTTTGAGCATCAGCAATCTGCTTTGCCAGTTTTAACATTTCTTCTATGACTTCCTCATTGGTAAGCATGCCATTAAGATAAGCATTGATAGCCCTCTGCATAAGTTCGCTGAACTTCTCTGATTTTACCACATTAGTCCTTTTGTATATATGCACTTGCTCTGCGATTAATTTCTTTAACAACTCTACTGCTAAATTTTTCTCTTTCATCTTCGCTATCTCTGCCAAGAACTTGGGGTCAAACAGAGAAAATTCTTCCTGAATATCAGAGAACAGGTTTATAACGCCATCGCTCTTAATGCTCTGCTTTAAGAGTTCATTGATACGCGCATTCATTTCGGGGAGGGAAATCTTCTTGCCAACACCCGTATTAGAAAGCCTTAATACCAGAACACGCACACTCTCAAAGAAAGCAGCCTCAAATCTCATACTTTCTTCAACCAAAGAAGAACACAAGGACAAAGCCTGATGTAGCATAAGCGCTTCCTTGATAAATGTATCTTTATCTTCGCCTTTTTCCCGAGCAATAACAAAGTTTACCGCACCGCTTATAGTTTTTGCTCTTTCAAGGTCTGTGCCGGATGAAAACTTGCTGTAATCATACCCATGAAAAATATCTCTACAGATGGATAACTTCTCCAAGAACTTTGGATACGCTACCTTTGCAACGTCTGTATCACCGTAATTTTTCTTATCTCTGGTGGTGTAGTCGTTCATCGCCTGTTTAAGAGCAGCTGCAATGCCCACATAGTCAACTACCAAACCACCTTCTTTGTCTCTGAATACTCTGTTTACTCTGGCAATAGCCTGCATTAAGTTGTAACCACTCATAGGCTTATATACATACATAGTAGCAAGAGAAGGAACGTCAAAGCCTGTAAGCCACATATCAACAACGATAGCTATCTTCATAGGGCTGTCATTGTCCTTGAATTTTCTTGCCAATTCATCCTTGTGAGTTTTGTTCCCGATAATCTCACGCCATTCTTCAGGGTCATTGTTACCGGAAGTCATTACAACTCCAACCTTTTCAGTCCAAGCAGGTCGCAGTTCCAGAATACGCTTGTATATCTTCATCGCTATCGGGCGAGAGTAGGCTACTATCATAGCTTTACCAGTAAGCAGGTTCTCTCTGTTGTTCTCATAATGGTCTAAAATATCGCATACAAGGGAGTTGATAGTGTTCTCATTACCCAACACTGCTTCCATCTGGCCTAATTCTCTCTTGCTCTTCTCTATAACCTCCGGGTCAGCATTATGGCTCATAATGTCATATTCTGCATCAATAAGTCTGAGGGTGGCTTCATCAAGATTAAGTTTAATAACCCTGCTTTCATAATAAACAGGTCTGGTAGCACCGTCCTCAACAGCCTGTGTCATATCGTAGATGTCAATATAATCTCCAAAGACCTCTCTTGTGTTTCTGTCCTGTGCAGATATAGGTGTTCCTGTAAAACCAATGTATGTAGCATTAGGCAGGCTGTTTCTTATGATACGTGCAGCACCAACAATCCTTTTTGCCACTTCTTCGCCATCTTCATTCTTGGTAATCTTTATCTTTTCAGCAAGACCATACTGCCCTCTGTGGGCTTCATCAGCCATAACAATAATGTTTCTGCGTTCCGAAAGAGCATCTTCCGCTTCTTCAAACTTCTGCATTGTTGTGAAGATGATACCATTAGCCTGTCTGCCTGCAAGAAGTGTCTTTAAATGTTCTCTGCTTTCTGCATGCATAGGCTCTTGCCTTAAAAAGTCCTTACACTTTGCGAACTGGCTGTATAACTGATTGTCAAGGTCATTTCTATCTGTAAGCACCACTATTGTAGGCATCTCTAATGCTTCCTGCAAAAGGTGAGCATAGAATACCATTGACAATGATTTACCGCTACCTTGTGTATGCCAGAATACGCCACCCTTACCATCAGTAACAGTCGCTTTTTGTGTCGATGCAACAGCCTTGCGAACTGCAAAGTATTGGTGGTATCCTGCTAATATCTTAAAACTCTTTAACCCCTCATTTGAAAAGCAGATGAAGTTTTTGAGTATATCAAGCAGACGCTCTTTCTCAAACATTCCCTCAAAGAATGTGTCAAATTGAGCATACTGCGTGTTTTCATAGTTACCGTCTTTTGTTTTCCACTCCATAAACCTGTCTTCGCCAGAGGTGATAGTTCCTGCCTTTGAGGTCAGTTGGTCGCTCATAACACAGATTGCATTATATATGAACATGGATGGTATCTCTATCATATAATTGCGAAGTTGCCTGTATGCTTCTGATGCATCTGTTTCTTCCCGAGAAGGAGATTTTAACTCTATCAGAACAAGGGGCAGACCGTTTATAAATAAAATGACATCAGGACGCTTGTTGGAGTTTTCTATGAAAGTCCATTGATTTGCTACTATAAAGGAGTTGTTTTCTGTGTTTTTATAATCAATCAGGTAAACAATAGAGGAGCGTTCTTCACCGTTTTCAAAATAGCGTACAGGAATACCATTCTGCAAGTAGTCCATAAATACTTCATTCTTCTGTACAAGTTCGCCATTTTCAAAGTTCTTTAACTTGAATATGGCATCCTGTATCGCATCCGTTGGCAACCCCTTATTCAATTTATATAAGGCGTTCTCTAGCACTTCTTCATATAAAGGACTATAAAAATCTCTTTCTATATCAGGACCATAGACAGGGCTATAACCCATATTTTCAAATAACTCTATTACAGAATTTTCATATTTTTCTTCTGTAAAAAACACTCCCATAGTATTCTCTCCTTGCTAATTTGATAAGTTCGCTATCATTTTTCCTACTGTACCTGATTTCTGGAAATATTCTTTTCCTTCACTATCGTGTGCATAAAGAAACACCTTTGCATCTTCGCCGAAACGTGGCAAACAATATAAAAGGTCTGTCTTCTTAAATTCTTCTGTTCGCACTTCTGTTGGGGCGATACGTCCAACACCTGTTATCTCATCTCTGGTTTTTGCCATCTTTTGAGGAGATTTTCCCACTGTTCCACCTTTTATTGCCAACCCCAAATATGTAATATTCACATCTCTTGAACCTATGTTGGCTGCATTTACCGAAATACCTCTTATACCTGTTGAGGTTTCTCTCGTAATTGTATTTTGAGAAAATTCAATATCAAGAGAAGAAGATAATTTCAATTTCTTTTTGTACGGCAATCTGGCTGTGCTTACAGATACAATAATCGCAACAGTACTTATGATAAGCCCTATCAATGATAAAATAGCAGTCAAAAAGCCATTGTTCAGATTACACCAATTTATTATATCTGCCATCATCAATTCTCCTTGTTCTCTCTATTTAAGTAAATCTTTGTTTTCTTCACAGTGTTTTCTTACAACATCTAACCAATTACTGTACCAGTACCAACTACCAGATACGCTAACTCCATAAGCATATTTTTTGTTTTTGGCATCCTTTTCTTTCCACAAATCAGTATGTTTGTTAATAGAAAACTTCTTGTATCCTTCATCCTGCATCATTTTCACAATTTCACCAGGACGATATTTAGGTTTCTCCGTTTCCTTAATCAAGGCATATGTCTTTTCCATACCTTCTGCCAAAGGAGAATCACTTTTTATAAATTCAACCACTTGGTCAGCCTGTCCCTGTCTCTTTGCATTTATCGGGACAAATAACACACGATATGCGTACCTTGAACTTTTTAACGCTTCATCTGTCAATGATTCTTCATACTCAACAACAAAATTCTTTATGTTTGTTGTTATGTGAGGATTATCTTTTAATTCCCTCTGTTGAGTAGGAGATAAAGGCGAAAACTGAATTGCAAGAGCAAGTTCCTTATTTAAGCCATATTTTTTCCCGAACAATTTGCATATGTAGAAGTCAAAATTAATTGCACAGGCTTGAAGTTTTGCACTTAAATATTCGTCAATTTTATCTGTCATCTGATGTTCTATTTCGTGACGTATTCCAATTAAGAATTTTAGGTTTGAAATTGTTTCCGAATCTAAAGGACAATTCTTTTCATTCAAGCATCTCTCTAATTCCCAATGCTTATATGCACCATATTTTGTTTTATCGTATCTTTTGACTTTACCAACAACAGTATAATATCGATAGTCAATTTTTTTCTGCCTATAATATGCATGTAATAAGTATGTCCAACCAATTATAGCCAAGGTAATAAAACTTTCAGCCTTAAAGGTGACATTCGGGTTATTATATATTTGAACTGATGCCATCATGGCTTCGCGTGATTTCTTTATAAGTTCATCTTTTACTGAATATAATTTCTTCTTTGCCATTCAGACACCCCCTTAAACAGCATATTATTTAATACCATTTTTCTTACAAAACTCTATCATTTTGTCAATTATGAAGTCTGCATCAAAGGTTGGAACAGAAAGTCGATTTCCGCTTGACATTTTTCCGCCAATAGACCTTCCCAAATCCGTTAAAACCCAATCTCCAAACTTATCTTTAATTACCAACCCCATGTCTTTCCATATCTCATAGACATCCTTGGTTGTATAATTTATTAGCATATCAGCAATAAAACGTGCAGATTTTCTTCCCATAGCAACCTCCTTTAAGTTAAACTCTAATTTAGCAGCCTAAATGTCTATATTGGACAGGTCTATTTCGCCCGACATAAGTTTCGGGAGTAAAGTATCTCTCAATGAGCATAATTTCTTAATTTCAACCTTATTATCCAAAATCTTATCGTAGAATGGAGTTATAATATCAGTAAATTTGCTCATAATCTCACTTGTGGGAATCAGTATTTCCGTACCTTTGAAATTAGGAACGGTTAATTGTTGTTGTGTTGTACCTGTTCCTGCGATATGAAGTTGCTTTAAGAATAAGTACAGGTATTTAGCACTAACAAGTTTCTTTTTAGGTGTCAAAGATACAAGTCTAACGATAGGAACATAAGGAACTTGTCTTAAACATACATAACCAATAGTGCCTCTTGCAGATACAGTTACACTTTCATCAAATATTCTCGCTTTATCTGTGTAACCATATAATCCTTCGTCTGTAATTCCATTAGAATATATGGGTACTCTGCAATTTTCAGTTTCAATATCAGAAGCAATGTCAGGCTTGTCTCCACCAGCACTCATATCAGATATTTCACCTAATGTTGATACCTGCCAATCAGAAGGCATAACGCCACCAAAGGGTTCATAATCAACAAACCATGACTTAAAAATAGCCCGTGCTTGCTGCTCTAAATTAGAGTTTATCTTAATGTTTTCCTTAATTATTTCATCTAACTCCCACAATAATGATACAATTTTTTTGGTATTGTCGTCGTCTGTAATTTCAATGGGCATCTTTCTTAATGCCCCCAATGGCACATAACCCTGTGTAGTTCCCCTTGAAACTGCCTCTATGTATGCTTTTGCTTTTGGAGTTTGAAGATAATAATAAAGCCATTTTGCTTTTATCTCATCTCTCCCCATCTGAAAGATACCCATATTTTTACAAGCATAATTAATATCATTATTTGTTTCTATATATGTATTTCCAATGGTGCCTATCATACTGAATAAAATATCCCATTGCTCAACATAACTACGTTCTATTACCTTTTTGTAATCTTCTTCAGAAATATAATTCGCACTATCAAAGTCTATGTCATAACGTTTGAGATGCTTTGACGTAATCAATTTATATCCGCTTTCTTTTGGCTTTGGTGAATCATGTGTACCGTCTGTTACGAACTTACAATAATCTATTGCAGATATAGTTTTTAATTCCATACTTTTCATTCCTATCCAATGTATTTTCTATGCGCTAATTTTACACTGATTTGTTTTGCCAAAGGATAATTATATAAGTCAATCAATTCCCAGTAGCTTTTTTAAAGCATGTGAATCAAGTTCTCTCATAAGTGCGATTATTGGTATCTGATTGTTTATGTAAAATAGTTCATTTCTGAGCTCAGCCTCATTTTTTATAGGAGCATTTTGCACTACCGTCATTCCATTTGCATATACGCCGGCAAGCCAGTTTAACTCATTCTCATATTTTTTTGACATATCAGATATTTGTTTCGCCGCTTCCTTTTCATCGAACGGTATTCTATTTATTATCTCTGAAGTCTTGGTTATATCATCACAATATTCCAAAAACTCCTTTGCTGATTTTATTTTTTCAAACTCCTTGTATGCTTGTTCAAAATTATAATCCATATCCGATCGCCCCCAGCTTTCTACGAATTTCATCTTCAAGTTCGTGAGATTTATCGAACATCTCAAAAAGTTCAGATGTCAATCTTGTCATCTTTTCTTCAAAAGGCTCATCATCCTCAATCTGTTCTTCAATACCAACATATCTGCCAGGAGTAAGTATGTAATCCTGCTTTTGTATATCCTGAATAGTTGCAATAGAGCAGAACCCCTTGACTTCTTCCAAAGTTCCATCCTGAAACGCTGTAAATGTATCAGCCAATTTCTGTATGTCTTCGGGAGTAAAATCTCTATGTTTTCTATCTACCATATAACCCATTTTGCGAGCATCGATAAATAAAGTCTTGCCCTTTTGCTTTTTATTCTTACTGATAAACCACAAGGTTACAGGGATCGTTACGCTATAAAACAACTGTGTAGGGAGTGCTACAATGCCCTCTACAAGGTCACTCTCTATAATATTCTTTCTGATTTCACCTTCACCCGAACTCTGTGTAGAAAGGGCACCATTAGCCAGCACCAAACCAATTTTACCATTAGGTGCAAGGTGATGTATCATATGCTGTATCCACGCATAGTTGGCATTACCTGCCGGTGGCATACCATACTGCCAACGAACATCATCCTGTAATTTATCCTGTCCCCAGTTAGAGAGGTTGAAAGGAGGGTTTGCCATAATAAAGTCTGCTTTAAGAGTAGGGTGCAGGTCATTAAAGAAAGTGTCAGCATGATATGGACCAAAGTTTGCATCTATACCCCTGATAGCCATATTCATTTTAGCCATCTTCCAAGTATCTGCATTACTTTCCTGACCGTAAACAGAGATGTTACCACGATTTCCGCTATGAGCCTGAATGAACTTCGCACTCTGCACGAACATACCACCCGAACCACAGCAAGGGTCATACACTCTACAATTATCAAAAGGCTTTAATATCTCTACAATAGTTTTAACTATACTTGATGGTGTATAGAACTCACCACCCTTAACACCTTCATATGCTGCAAACTGCGCTATACAGAACTCATAGGTTCTACCAAGTAAGTCCTTGCTTTCCTCTGTATCACCCATATCCATATTAGTAAACAGGTCAACAACATCACCCAGAACTCTTTTGTCAAGGTCCGGACTTGCATAATTCTTTGGCAGAACATTTTTAAGACTTGAATTTTCTGCTTCAATCGCACGCATAGCATTGTCTATAACTGTGCCTATCTCAGGTGTATGTGCTGCTGATGCTATGGTACTCCATCTGGAAGCCTCCGGAACAAAGAAGATGTTTTCCTCTATGTATGCATCTCTATCATCTTCAAAGCCATAACCTTCTTCAACTAACTCCTGATACCTTTTCTCAAAGGCACTTGATATATAGCGCAAGAAGATAAGGCCTACAATTACCTTTCTGTATTCTGCTGCTGGAATATGTCCCCAAAGAACACACGCTGCATCCCAGATTTGCTTTTCAAAGCCTATATTGGCATTATTCTTTGACATTTTACATTCTCGCCCCTTTAAAATCTATATAATTGTTTTGGATACAACCTCACATTTATATCATATCACAGTTTTTGCAAATTGAAAAGGATTTTGTCACATTTTACACCTATACGGATATACATAGCAAAATGCACCTTACGGCAAGGTTTATCTTGCTATAAGGTGCATTTTGTCGTTTTACTTAAAACGCTCAAAGCTGAGGTTGCAAATGTCTGTATTTACTTATTCCTTTATGCCGAGGTTTAGTTCGTCGGCATAGGGTTTCATTGCCTCAATGCAGATGGAAGCTACTTCTTTTACTTCCATGCCGAGCATATCGCAGGCTTTTTTAATAAGCTCACGGTCGCACTTTGCGGCAAATTTTTTGTCCTTGAATTTTTTCATGAAGCTACCAATTTCCATGTCCACAATGCCTGTGGGGCGCATACGTGCAGCTGCCTGGATGATGCCTGTAAGCTCGTCTACTGCAAAAAGTGATTTTTCCATATTTGTTACGGGCTCAACATCGTTTATGATGAGGTAGCCGTGGGCAAGTATTGCACGGATTTCCCCTTCTTCAAGACCTGCCTTCCTGAGAGGCTCGGCTGTGTGCTGAAGGTGCTCAGTAGGGTGCTGCTCATAGTCATAATCATGAAGATAGCCGATTGCCTTCCAGTGGTCACCATCTTCCCCAAAGTGCTTTGCCATACCCTCCATTGCAGCCATTACGTTTTTGGCATGGAGGAAAAGGTGCTCCTCAGTGGTGGTAGTATTAAGAAGCTCTTTTGCTTTATCAAGTGTAAGCATATTTTATCACGTCCTTTAGTGGAAATAATACCACAAAAAAGCCTTAAATGCAAGGTGGTAATTTTTTTGTGATTGACGGAAGAAAAGAGAGGTGATATACTTTCTTTTAACAAAAGAAACGGAGAAGTTAAAATGGATAAGAAAATGCTTGTTTTAGATATAGACGGAACCCTTACAAACTCGAAAAAGGAAATAACCCCCGGCACAAAGGCGGCTATTACCCGTGTTTTAAAGGAGGGGCATGTTGTGGTGATTGCTTCGGGCAGACCTACCCCCGGCACAAAGAGGGTTTGCGAGGAGCTGGAGCTTAAAAACTATTCGGGCTATGTTTTAAGCTATAACGGTGCTAAAATCACAAGGCTTGGTGACAATGAGGTTGTGCACCAGAAGGTCCTTGACAAAAAGTATATACCTGAAATTTTTGACTACTGCATTAAAAACGATATGGGCATGATGACCTATGAAGATAACGATGCAATTACGGGCACAAGAATTGACGAATATATGGAGCTTGAGGCAAGGATTAATTCCATTGGCTTAAGAGAGGTGGAGAATTTTACGGAATATGTAAATTTCCCCGTGAACAAGTGCCTTCTTACAAAGGAAAACGAGGCGGCAAAAAAGGCTTGTGAGGAATTGGCGGAAAAATACAATGGTGAGCTGAGCATTTACAGAAGCGAGCCCTTCTTTGTGGAAATTATGCCAAAGGGTGTTGACAAGGCTGCTTCTTTAGAGGTTTTAAGAGGCATTTTAGGCATTGAAAGAGAAAACATTGTGTGCTGTGGCGACGGGTTTAATGATTTGTCCATGATAAAGTATGCTGCGGTGGGTGTTTGCATGGCAAACGGCTGTGCGGAATGTAAGGCGGCGGCAGACTACATTGCACCCTCCAACGATGAGGACGGAATAGTGGAAGTTATTGACAAATTCTTTTAAAAATTTAAATAATTGAAATATGATGATTATAATTTGTTAACAATTGTATTGTATTATCGTATTGAAAAATGCAAAAGGAGGCATAAAAATGTTTGATGAAAACGGAAAATATATAGAAGAAGTAACAGAGGCTGAAGTTATTGAAGAAGTAAAGAGCGAGCCTTTATTCACAAATGATTTTGAGGCAGAATTTGAAAAGCCCAAAAAAGAGAGAAAGAGCAGAGGCTTTTTCAAAAAGGCGGTAGCAGTTGCAGTTTGTGCGGCAGTTGCAGGCGGTGTTTTCAGCTTTGCGATGAACGTGACAGACAGAGCTATTGATAAGATTAAAATCGGAACAACTCAGGAGGCACTGAGCGACAACAATAAGATTACCCTGAGCTATTCGGCAATGAGTGATGTTGACGGCGAATTAAGTATTGAAAAAATTGCAGAGGCGTGCCTGCCCGGTGTTGTGTCCATTACAAATAAGGGCGTAAGTGAAATTATGACCTTCTTCGGTAATTACCAGACAGAGAGCATTTCCTCGGGCTCGGGCATTATAATAGGCGAGAACGATTCGGAATTACTGATTGTTACAAACTACCACGTTGTGGCAGACAGTAAGGAGCTTACGGTGGTATTCTCCCACGATGAGGCGGCGGCACAGAAGGGCGACGATTCTTATATTAACATTGCCAAGGTAAAGGGCTACGATGCGGACAAGGATATTGCGGTTATTGCCGTAAACCTTGACGAAATATCAAGTGAAACAAAGAGCAAGATAAAGGTTGCAACCATAGGTGATTCCAAGGAAATTAAGCTTGGTAGCGGTGTTGTTGCCATTGGTAATGCTCTTGGTTACGGACAGAGCGTGACACACGGTATTGTAAGTGCGATTGACCGTGAGGTTACAATGGACGGCGTAAAGGGCGGAAAAATTACAAACAAGTATATCCAGACCGATGCGGCTATTAACTCCGGTAACTCAGGCGGTGCACTTTTGAATATGAAGGGTGAGCTTATCGGCATTAACAGTGCAAAAATTGCAGGCAACGGTGTCGAGGGCATGGGCTATGCTATTCCCATAACAGATGTTGAGGAGCTTATTGGCGAGCTTATGGCTATGAAGACCCGTGATGTTGTGCCCGAGGAGAAGAGGGGCTACCTTGGTATTTACGGCACAGATGTAACAAGCTCTGTTTCTCAGATGTACGGTATGCCCGTGGGCGTATTTGTGCAGGAGGCAATTGAAAATTCACCTGCGGCAAAGTCGGAGCTTATGAAGGGTGATATTATTGTTGCAATTGACAATGTTTCCGTTTCCAGCATGGCGGCACTTCAGGACAGACTTACTCATTACGAGGCGGGAGAAAAGATTATCCTTTCCGTTAAGAGGATGGAAGGCAGAGCATATATTGATGTTGATGTGTCCGTTACATTAGGAAGCAAGAAGGACGCAGGAATAGAAGAATAAAACAAGAAGGAGGCTTTTGCCTCTTTCTTGTTTTATTCGGTGAAATCATCACTGCGTGATGGTGAAATCCTGAAGGGTGAAATCACTGCGTGATGAAATCCGTCATTTATGACGGGTTGATAAAATGAAAAATCTTTTTGTATGCAACTTTTGGTAAATGTGAAAAGTATTATATACAGAGACAAGTAAAGGAGGATGAAAATGAAAAGAGTTTTAGCGGCAGTTTTGTGTATATTAATGCTGACGGGGTGCAGTGAAAGCACAAGTATTGGAATAATAGGCGGTGCTGACGGGCCCACGAGCATATTTGTGGGGGAGGAAGTGACGGCACAGGGCGTTAAGCTGATAAGGGCTGACGGCGATTTGTATTACGACACGGGAGTGGACAGCTCACTTATACCACGTTGCGGAACATTGGACGGAGCTCTTAAAGCCACCGGAATGGAATTTGAAGTGCCCCAAAAGGACGGGGAGAGCAACTTTGAAACAAGCGGTTACCAGAGCGTGACGGGGATGACAAAGGAAGTGCCGATAGATGGAAAGTGGAGAATTTTTAAAAGGTTCCCTGAAAGCAAGACGGATTTTGGCAAGTTTAAATACGTGCTGAAATTACGCGGTTGGCACCCAAATGCGGCAAGGGCAAGTGAGTACATAGTTTTAACAAATGACCTGACGATTGATTTTGATATGGTTTCAAAGTCCATATTTTCCTCAAACAGTAATGACTGGCTTGACTGCTATGTTCTGCCCGTGATTTTGGATGAAGGCTGGGGCGTGAGCATGTGGGCAGAGGATGTGAAGCCGACGGGTGCAACCATAGTATTTGAACAGTTTGAGGGTAATGCCGAGGGTGAATTGCAAACGGGCGAATGGTTTGAGATAGAGGTTATGAACGAAGATAATGAGTGGGAAAAGGTTGCAACAAACCCTCTTATTGATTATGCCTTCAATAGCGTTGCTTACATGATAAAGAAGAACGACCGCACGGAAATGGAAGCTGACTGGGAGTGGCTTTACGGAGAGCTTCCTACAGGGTATTACCGCATTGCGAAAAAGGTGATGGATTTTAAAGCACCGGGTGATTTTGAAGAAGATGTATATTACGCTGAGTTTTATATAGAATAGGACAATCCCTCAGTCACTTCGTGACAGCTCCCTTTACACAAGGGAGCCTTTTTTTGTTGCATCAAATATAAATTTATTTGTAAATTTTCACAGAGTGTAAAGGCTATGTACTTTTGGTGGCAAAAGTACCAAAACCACCGGGGTTCCGATTCCCCGGACCCCAAAGCGGCCTCGCAGGGGCGGAGATTAAACAAACGTGTTCTTTATCGGTATGGTGGGTTTTGTTTTTTCACATTTTGCCCCTTTTGTGTCACCGTTTTCAAAGGCACGCACTCAGCGACCTGAGAAAACTGAAATTGCTCGCGAGCTAAGGGAACTGATACTCGCAATTTCTGCCAGTCAGGGGACAAAACGTGAAAAAACGCAGCTTGGGTGAGAATAAGTTAGTTTAGCTATTGATAGGTACTTTATCCGAAAGAGAACACCTCTCATGTTGCAGGAGCCTTTTTTGTTGTTGCAAATAAAATAAAATGGGGTTATAATATAAAATAGTATATTATGGTGGTGAGATTATGGAAACAAAAGAGCTGTTAAAGGCTTTGGTTGACCCGGTAGCTATTGCAGGAAGCGAGGCTGGGGTTAGCGAGGTTATAAAAAAGCTTCTTAGTGAAAATGGCTGTGAGGATATTTTTACAGACAATACAGGTAACATTATTGGCACCTACAAGTGCGGAAAAAAGGATGCTCCACGGCTTATGCTTGAAGCACATATGGACGAGATAGGGCTTATGGTAAGCGGTATAAGCGACGAGGGCAGTCTTCTTTTTGTGCCCGTGGGCGGTTTTGACGAAAAGGTGCTTCCCGGAAGCGAGGTTACCGTGCACACGGAAGGCGGAGATATTTACGGAATTATTGGTGCGAAGCCTCCCCACCTTACAACAGAGCGTGGTAAGGCTGTGAAAATGCAGGACATGAGCGTGGATATAGGCTTTAGTAAGGGAGAGAGCGAAAAAAGGGTTAAAATTGGTGACCTTATAAGCTTTAACACTTGTTTTACAGAGCTTGAGAGCGCAGTTGCAGGACGCTGCTTTGACGACAGAGCAGGTGTTGCGGCAATTGTAAAGACCCTGGAATATGTAAAGGATTTAAAGATTGAGTGCGACATTGTATGTGCAATAACCGTGCAGGAGGAGCTTGGTATGCGCGGGGCAAAGGTTATTTGCGAAAGTGCAAAGGCAGATTGTGCAATCTGCATTGATGCAGGCTTCGGCACAAGTGCAAATTCCTCCGAGGGCTTTGATTTGGGAAGCGGTGTTATAGTTTCCGTGGGACCCAATTTGCACCCGAAATTAAACAAGATTATTTTTGATGCGGCAAGCGAATACAAAATAGATGTTACAAGCGATGTTGAAAACGGAAACACCGGCACAAATGCCTGGGCAGTGCAGGTGGCAGGATTAGGCGTGCCCGTAAGCCTTCTTTCCTTCCCTCTTCGCTACATGCATTCCACCTATGAGGTTATTGACGTGAGTGATATAGAGGTTATTGCAAAGCTTTGTGCATATACGGCACTTAAGTTTAAAGGAGGGGAACAGTTATGCTTTTAAAGGAAATGCTTAAAACCAATGCACCCTCCGGCTGTGAAGATGAAATGCGGGAGCTGATACTTAGCAGAGTGAAGGACATGGAGCATTTTGTGGACAGCATGGGTAATGTTATTGTGCACAAAAAGGGCACGGGAAAAAAAGTGCTACTTTCTGCTCACATGGATGAGGTTGGCTTTATTGTTTCAAAAATTACAGACAGCGGTGCTGTTAAGTTCAAAACCGTAGGCGGTATACTTACAACGGTGCTTTTAGGCAAAAAGGTTACCATAGGTAAGGACAGAGTGCCCGGTATAACGGGCTATAAGGCAATTCATTTACAGTCGGGCGGTGAAAGGGACAATGCTCTTTCCGTTTCTGATATTGTGATTGATATTGGCGCAAAGGATAAGGCAAGCGCTGAAAGAAAGGTGAAGGTAGGCGACTACGGCACCTTTGAAAGCGAAATAGTGGAATACGGCGATAATTTGTTAAAGTGCAAGGGCTTAGACGACAAGGTTGGCTGTGCGGCACTTTTAGAGCTTCTTAAAATGGATACAGACCTTGACTTGTATGCGGCATTTACCACCCAGGAGGAGGTTGGCTGCAGAGGAAGCATTATTGCGGCTAATTTTGTTAAGCCTGAGATTGCAATTGTTTTTGAAGGCACTACCTGCTCCGACGTTTACGGAACACCTGAAGAAAAGACAGTTACACACTTAGGCGACGGCTGTGCACTGACCGCTATGGACAATGCGGCAGTTGCAGACAGAGAAATGTTTGAAATGGCAAAAAGGGTGGCAGAGGAAAATAACATCCCCTACCAGGTTAAGAGGACTACCATGGGTGGTACCGATGCAGGAAGCATACAGAGAAGCGGTATGGGCGTTAAGTGTGTTGTTATTTCAACACCCTGCAGATATATACATTCGGGCGTAAGCGTGATGAATAAAAGTGACTTTGAGGCTCAGGTGAGCCTGGGCAAGGCGTTTTTGAAGGAATTAGGTGAATGATTGCAACACTCCCTCAGTCGGCTACGCCGACAGCTCCCTCGGAGAGGGAGCCTTACAGGAAAGGATGGTTAATATGGAATTATTGAAGAAGATAACAGAGGCTTTTGGTCCCTCGGGCAGAGAGGACGAGGTAAGAGAGCTTATAAAAAGCGAGATTGAACCTTATGTTGATGAAATAACAGTTGACAACATGGGTAACCTTATTTGCCGTAAGAAGGGGAATGGCAAAAAGCTTATGATGGCAGCCCACATGGACGAGATTGGCATTATGGTTACACATATTGACAAGAACGGTTTTGTACGCTTTGCTGCTGTTGGCGGTGTTTACCCTTATAACTGCATTCACCGTGCGGTAAGGTTTGAAAACGGTGTAGAGGGCGTTATTTCCGGTGAAGGAAAGACCGCTATGCGTGACTGGACACTGGACAAGATGTTTGTTGACATTGGTGCCGAAAGCTATGAGGAAGCATCAAAAATGGTTAAAATAGGGGACATGGCAACCTTTAACGGACGTTTTGCCGTTATGGGAAAAAAGGTTACGGGCAAGACAATGGACGACCGTGTTGCCTGCTATGCACTTCTTGAGGCTGTTAAGAGGATTGAAAAGTGCCCCAACGATTTTTACGCTGTGTTTACAACCCAGGAGGAGCTTGGCCTTCGTGGCGCAAAGGTTGCAGCGGCAGTTGTTGAGCCTGATATGGCTATTGCCGTTGACGTGTCAAGTGTTGGCGACACACCCGAGAGTAATGTGATTGACCTTACCTTAGGCAAGGGACCCTCCGTTAAAATACGTGATGCATCCTACATTATAAGCCCCAAAGCGCGCGATTTTATGATAAAGTGTGCTAACGAGGCGGGCATTCCCTATCAGCTTGAGGCGGCTTCCTTCGGCGGTACAGATACGGGTGCAATTATGCTTACGGGTACAGGTGTGCCTGCGGCTACAACAAGCATTCCCACAAGATATATTCATTCGCCTCAGGAAACGGTGCATATGGACGATGTGGAAAATGAAATTAAGTTCATTAAAAAGATGATTGAGACGGAGATATAATGATGAAGGACTATATAGTTAACGCGATAACAAGCTGTGGCAGTATAAGAGTTATTGCCGCAAGCACAACAAACCTTTGCGAAAAGGCAAGGGAAATACACAGTTTTTCGCCAACAGCTACTGCTGCTGTTGGAAGAAGCCTTACTGCGGCAGCTATGATAGGCAGTACCCTGAAGGGTGAGGAGGATACCCTCACTTTGCAGTTCAAGGGTAACGGACCTATAGGCAGAGTGATTGCCGTGAGCGATAACAAGGCAAAGGTCAAGGGTTATGCAGGTGACCCTTACGTTGACCTGCCCTTAAAGAAAAATGGTCATCTGGACGTTGGCGGTGCTGTAGGTAAGACGGGCTATTTGTCTGTTATACGTGACTTTGGCTTAAAGGAGCCTTATATAGGTCAGGTTGAGCTTGTAACGGGCGAAATTGCCGAAGATTTGACCTACTACTATGCAAAGAGCGAACAGCTTCCCTCTGCGGTGGCTTTGGGCGTTATTGTTGATACAGACCTTAGTGTGAGAAGTGCAGGCGGTTTTATTATTCAGATACTGCCCGGTGCTATGGATGAGGATATTGACAGAGTTGAAAAGGCAATAGGCGAAATAGGCGAAGTTCCCAGGCTTATTGAAGAGGGTAAGACACCCCGTGATATTGTGGAAATGCTTCTTAAAGGCTATGAAATTGAGTTCTTTGACGAAATGGAGCCTTGCTATGAGTGCGACTGCTCCAAGGAAAGAATGGCAAAGGCACTTATAAGCCTTGGTAAGGAAGAGCTTCGTGCAATGATTGAAGAGGACGGAAAAGCTGAGGTTTGCTGTCAGTTCTGCAATGCAAAGCATGAGTTTACAAAGGAAGAGCTTGAGGAGCTTGAAAAGAGCTCAAGATAATGAGCAATGAGCAATTAAGGAAAGGATTTTGTGAAAACAAAATCCTTTTTGTTTTGAAAAAACGCCTTAATTATGGGGCAAAAATAGTGTCGAAAAAAAGTTTTAAAAAATTAAAAAAAGTTGTTGACAAATCGGAAAGTGGCTGTTATAATAACTATTGTTGTTGAGAGACAACAAAGCCAAAGATGGTGTATGGGAGTTTAGCTCAGCTGGGAGAGCATCTGCCTTACAAGCAGAGGGTCAGAGGTTCGAGTCCTCTAACTCCCACCATTTTGGCCCGGTAGCTCAGTTGGTTAGAGCGCCAGCCTGTCACGCTGGAGGTCGAGGGTTCGAGCCCCTTCCGGGTCGCCATTTTTGCCTCTGTAGCTCAGTCGGTAGAGCAGGGGACTGAAAATCCCCGTGTCATTGGTTCGATTCCGATCGGAGGCACCATTTGCGGGAGTGGCTCAGTGGTAGAGCGTCACCTTGCC
>JAFSGW010000041.1 GCA_017440585.1 Clostridia bacterium
ACCCCGAAAGAAGAATCCACGTCAGAATGCATCCCATAACCAAGACCACACTCTTTAATTTCATTCCATCTCACCGCTTTTCTGTACCTATCCTTCACTTGCAATCAACTAAAAAGCTGCCTCTTAGACGAGACAGCTTTTTATCACTTCCTTAACGAGTATAGCCTTTGATAAATTTTACATCTTCATACCATTTTATGGCATCCAGATTTTCTTGCATCTGTTTTTGACATTCTGTCTGTATTTGCATATTATAAGTAGCCACGTTTATTTGATTGTTAATATCATATAACGTATTTGATATTTTTTTCATTCCATGGCTAACGGCTTCTGCCAGTTCGCAAAGGGCTCGTTGGGTGGCATATTCTGCATTTTCAATATCCTCTAGCTTTGTTATAATATTGTGATACTTTACATCTTCTTCATACTTATTCATACATTCCTTTATACTATCACATCTACCACTTTCCAGATATTCACAGAACATAACAATCGGGATTAGCCCTCTGTATTTTGAATACACTATGTCTGCAGAATAAAATGTCTCCATATTGAGTTTTGCTTTACTCATTTGTTTTTTCAAGTCTGCTTTAACTTGATTAAGTTCCTGAATATTCTGCAACATTGCCCTTTCTTCATTTATCTTTGCTTGCACATAATTATTATGTGCAAGCACTTTACGCGGAAAATCTTCCTTATCTTTCAAGTATTGTTTATATGCAGATTCATATTCGTTTTTCAGTCTTTCCTTAGCCTTTCTTATCTCTTCACGTTTTTTCTTCACCTCATCAGTAATCCAGACAGTCGGCAAAAACATTGCTTTAAGTGCATCGCCTAAATCGTTTCCTGACATATCCGGAACTCGAGCCATTTCTATATGCCTTTCATCATTTGAATAGTCGATGGGCTCTATAGGTGGCTGAGGTGCATTTGTGCTTTGCTCTTTACGTGCTTCATTCGCTTTTCTGTTTAACACACTTATATTCAAGTCGATATTACTACAAAGTTCACCTAATCTATAATACCCTTTTTCCATATCTGCAGCCACCCTTATATAGTTAAGCAAATCATCCCTTGAAACAGTGGCTTTCCTTACACTTTCCGAATTGTCGGCATTTTGTTCCGCTCTAACCACAACCTCCGGAATTATAGCCTTTGTACCACAAACAGGGCAAAATACAAATCCCTCTCTTATCTCACTTCCACATTTCACACAAAAAGACATTTTTATCCCTCCTTCAACTTTCGTTATGTCTTTATTTGCTTCCTATCATTAATAGAGATAACTTCTTATGCTCTTCCCAAGGATTCCGCGAATAGCATCATTAATCCAAGCCTGATTCCCGGCATCAGTATATTCGTCTGCCAAATATTTATAGTTCATGTATGTCGATGCTCTACACAATTCAAATGCAGTCAACATATAGTCGTTATCATGTTGATCAAATCCATCTGCTTTCAATTCCCGTCCTTTTTCGTAAAACCCATTTTCAAACGCAGTGGCAATCACATAAGAAAACCCAAGCTTTTCACTAGCTTCGAGCCTTTCATCTATATCAGTAAAAGCATACAATGTGCCTTTTGCAAAGTCTGCAACGGTAAAAACACCTAATGCACCATTTATAGATTTCAAAACTTTGACATGATCTAATCCTTCTTCAACAATATCAAGTGCAATAGCTGGAAGTTCCTTTTGAAGAGCATACCACCTATTTTCATACTGAGCAACAAAGTCGTCTATTATGTTACTCATAGCTTGTATCATCATTTCGTCATTTGTTTTTTTGATAAAATCATTCATCAAAAGCAAATACTTGGCATTCTGTTCATATTCCTGTTCAAAACTTTGATACACCACGAATGTATGTTGCCCTGCCTTTAATCCCAAATCTAACCATGAAGTTGCTTTTTGTATCAATTTAAATGGTCTCTGAAGCTCAGGATTCGATTTAAACATATCTAATGCGTAGTCAGTCACTACATCTATAGTGCCTGTTCCTGATTGATCAGTTTCAAACAGTGAAACTATGTTATTTATCTTTTCGTGCTCTGTCAATCTACCGTCTGCTTGTGCCAAAATATCAAGCAATACTTTTTCATACATCTCAACCCCATAAGCATTGCTTTCATTTTTCACCTTATTACCAATCAAGCTAAACAACAATGACATTTTTTCGTCCCAGCTTCTTCTCACAAATGCCTTACCATTCTCTAACCAGTCATTTTTTTTAACGAAAGCAATATTATATATCGCTTCTCTGTATTCGTGAAACGGAAGAACCACAGGATACTGATTCAAAAGTTGCTCCACCTCATACACAGGCTTCCAAGTATATTCATATTTACAGTTTGAGCAGGTAGTAGTGCCTGAAGGGTAATAATGCCATTCCTTGACAACGCGCGTAACCTTATTTTTTTCGATGATTTTATGACAAAGGGCACACGCTATGTCGCTGCACTTTGTTGTATAATGATAATTGGCATCTCCCGGGATTGACTCATATTTTAAATTCGATTCACCAGTCTTATATGTTCCTCCGTTATGTGTGCATTGTCTTTCGTAATTGCATTTATCACACACATTGTCTCCACCAAAATAATGCTTTTCGGTTTCCCAGTCACCTTCAACATCATATTCCAAAACATCTCCGCACTCTTCACATTTATAATCAAAATAATTCTTGTAATAGTGATACGCTTCGTCTCCGTATATCAATTTATGCTCTGTATGACCATTATAACAATCTTTATATTTATGTTTATGTACGGTAACTACCTCCACCCACCATGTTCCATCGGTATTAGTATCATTTTGCCCTTGTTGCGGAGTGTCCGAAAAGCTTTCGGAATTATTTCCAAATCCTCCTCCATCCCATGGTATGGTTGTATTGTTGTTATAAAAATACTCTTCGTCCTCTTCATCCTCATAATCGTCGCCATAATACTTCTCATTATAGCCTTCGCCGTAGTAATCGTTCTGTTCTTCCTCTTCTTCAGTCTCAAAATAAACTGTTCTTCCAACAGTCTGCTCTCCATTTTCATTTATTGCATAAAACTGATATGCATACTCCTTGCCTTCCCTTAAATTAGTTTTCTTATATTCAATAACATCGTTATTAATGGGATCAGGATAGAAAAAATCCTTTCCAGAAACAAACTTTTTTGTAGAAACATTTCCGTCATTCACAAACTTAAATCCGTATTCTCTTATCCTTATCCCACTGTTGGAAGTAACTTTGCCTCTCAGCACAGCGCTATCTTCTTCTATATCAGTAGCCGACAAAGTCTCTACTCCCGGAGCTTTCGCCGTAACAACCACCGACAGGGTCGACAGCATCATCACAACCACCAACACCAAACTCAAAAATTTTTTCATAACAACCGTCCTTTCCCATGCCAAAAAGTATACCTTTTGACACCGCTGTTTGTTTGAATAAATAGTATCACTTTTTGCATAATCTGTCAATAAATATTCCAAAATTATGCATAAAAACAGGGAATTTCTTCGGTCCCAAAAGGTATACCTTTTGACACCGCTTTTCTAATTTTCCCTTCTCCCTCGCCCTCCTTTAATATTGCCTCTCGCATATCCGTCCCCTCATACAGAAGCCTACAAAAAAAGGCAAGCTTTTGCAGTAGCAAAGCTTGCCTTTTTCATTTATCTGTTTTCTTTTGTTGTTTTAATTGATGCAATCAGCATTCTTCTAATTTCACCGCAACGATGCAACATCTCATTTTTTTGTATCAACCCTGCCCTCTCACTCAGTTCTAACCAATATTCCGTCTCATAACACTCTTTCAGTGCAATCTGCAATTTCGATACAAAATCAGCCCTGCTCTGTGCATAATTTGCTTCCCGTATATTTGCACCTATACTTGTCGCCGCTCTTTCCAGCTGATTAGCAACGCTATAATGTCCTTTAATATCTTCGCACAGTTTTAACACACTAACTGCAAAATCCATTGACAAATCTCTCAGCCTGCTCTCTTTCACTCATTCTCCCCCTTTATCAAGAGAAACTCCGCCACAGCAGAGTTTCTACCATAACCCGTCCGAAGGACGGATTTCACCTTTTGAGATTTCACCATCCTACGGATGATTTCACCGAAATTTAGATAAAAATTATTTCCATAATTTTTTATCTAAATTTCTGTACCCTATCGCCTCAGCAATATCCATACTGTCAATTTTTTCACGTCCGTCCAGATCTGCAATGGTACGTGCCACCTTAAGTATTTTACTGTAGGCTCTTGCACTTAAGTTCATGCTCTTGAAAGCCTGCTCCAAAAGTGCTTTTTCGCTATCTCCCACAGCACAATACTTTTCAACCAGGCCTCCCGTAAGGTCAGCATTGCAGGTAACGTTTTCGTCCTTGTACCTTTCTTTCTGAATAGCCCTTGCCTTTTCAATTCTTTCTCTTAAAGCACTGCTGCTTTCGCCCTTGGGCTTCTGCAAATCGTCATAATTAACGCTTTTTGCCTCAAGCTGAATATCAATTCTATCAAGCATAGGCCCCGAAACCTTGCCTAAATACCTTGCCACGTCGCTTTCACTGCAGCGGCACTTTCTGCTGCCATCACCGTAATAGCCACAGCGGCAGGGGTTCATTGCACAAACGAGCATTACGTTGGACGGGTATGTATAAGACCCCGTCGCCCTTGCAACCGTCACAAAATTGTCCTCAATGGGCTGGCGCATTGCCTCAATAACGTCCTTTCTGTACTCGGGAAGCTCGTCTAAAAACAGCACGCCTTTATGTGCAAGGGAAATCTCCCCGGGCTTTGCCTTGCTTCCTCCACCCACAATGCTCACACTGCTTGCACTGTGATGAGGTGCACGGAAGGGTCTTTTTGTAACAGCCTTACCGCTTTGTAAAACACCTGCAACGGAATGTATTTTTGTAACCTCCAGAACCTCGTCAAAGCTCATGCGGGGCATAATTGTGGGAATTCTTTTTGCAATCATACTCTTACCCGAGCCGGGTGAGCCTACCATCAGCACGTTATGGCCCCCTGCAACGGCAATTTCAATGCCTCGTCTTAATTTTTCCTGGCCTTTAACCTCCGAAAAGTCAAAGTCGTATAAATACTCATCATTATCAATGGTTTTAAGCTCCGATTTTTCCAACCTTTTTTCACCGGTTATGTGCATGTACACGTCAGCCAGGGTTTTCGCACCGTAAATTTCAACACCGTCTACCAGTGCCGCTTCCTCGCGGTTTTCAAAGGGTACAATGAACTTTTTCATGCCCTCGTCCCTGCCCCCTATAACCGCAGGCAATATACCGCTCACGCCTCTTATCTCGCCCGACAAACCAAGCTCGCCTAAAAATACATACTCTGAAAAATCAGCCTTTATCTGTCCCGTGCCCGCAAGGCATGCAATGGCAATAGGCAGGTCAAACTGTGTGCCCTCTTTTTTAAGGTCAGCAGGTGCAAGGTTAATAACAGCCTTCTTTGCAGGGAACTCAAACTCGCTGTTGCGTATTGCCGCCTTAACTCTTTCCTTCGCTTCTTTAACTGCAGCATCGGGAAGACCAACAATGTCAAAGGCAGGTAACCCGCCCGAAAAATCGGCCTCTGCAATTACAATTTTGCCCTCTATTCCCAAAAGAGTAGCCGTCTTAACCTTAACCACCATAATAATTCTCCTTCCTTGCTCACGTTTTGCCAAAGGCAAAACATATCGCAAATCCCGTAGGGATTTATATCGCACCGCAGGCATATCGCGTGCGAAGCACATATCACGTTGCCACAGGCAACATTATCAATACCTTACCCACACAGCCATTTCACGGTTATCATCCCGGTTGCCCCAGAATGCGTAAGGAATAGCCTTGATTTCAACTTCCTCAAAGCTTGCGGAAAACGCCCTGTATAAGTCCTCTGTGTCCCACGCTTTTTTCTTTAAAGCCTTAGCATAAATAGAAATACTTCCGGGGAAGAGTTCATCGTCCTTTTCACATCTGAATTCGCCATCTGTATCAAGTCTTACAGAGCTTAAGCGGTCACCGTTGTCCTTGCTCTCCAAGCAGTACACAACAGGGCCACGACTTATAGCTACCTTACCGCCATCCGCTCTCACAAGGGGATTAGCTTCAACAAGCTTAACCTCAAGAGGCATCAGAACAACTACCTTGTCGCCTTCATTCCAGTTCGCACTGATATATGCATAGCCCTTCTTTTCTTCAAACTTAACCTCTTTGCCGTTTACTGTAACTGTAAACTTATCAGCCCATGAGGGTATTCTCACAGCAAGGGTATACTCGCCCCTGCTTAAAGTAAAGGTGCTCTTTCCTTCCCAGGGCATTAAAGCTTCCTGGCTTATTGTAACCGTTTTTCCGCCAACCTCAACCTTTGCGTTGCTACCAATATAAAGGTGTGTGTAAACTGTGTTTTCATCGGAGGAATAAATATAGTTACCTAAAGAAGTAATCATTCTTGCAAGGTTTGGAGGACAGCACGCACAGCCAAACCAGCCGGGTCTCTTTATCTTGTTGTGCCTGAAGGCAGGCACTCTCTTATTCTGTTCGTCCCATATCTCCAATGGGTTTGTATAGAAGAAGTGCTTTCCGTCCAATGCCATACCCGAAATGGAGCCGTTGTACAAAATTCTTTCCATAACGTCGGAATACTTCGAATCAACATCACACATAAGCATCTTCTGTGCAAAGAAGAGGAAGCTTATTGCCGCACATGTTTCTGTATAGCTCAAATCATTGGGAAGCTGATAGTCAAAGGAAAATGCCTCCCCGTGTACCTGAGAGCCGAAACCGCCCGTTACATACATCTGCTTCTTTGTCGCATTGTCCCAGAGTGTTTCGCAGGCATCAAAAAGCTCCTTATCTCCAAGCTCTGCCGCAAGGTGTGCCGCACCTGTGTAAAGGTAGCCTGCACGAACGCTGTGTCCAACCGCTTCCTTCTGCTCACGAAGGGGCTTGTGTGCCTGGCAGTAGTGTGTATCTGCCTTTTTGTCCTTACCGCCCCACATGTTTATAAAGCCTCTTGCCTCCAATTCCTGCTGGAAGAAGTTAGGCTCACACCCTCTCTCATTAACTAAATACTCACAAAAATCAAGGTACTTCTTTTCGCCCGTCGCCTTATATACCCTTACCAGAGCAAGCTCGATTTCGGGGTGACCGGAATATCCGTGAAGCTTGCCCTCTTCCTTACCAACACGTGATGCAATAAGGTCTAAAAATCGGCATATAATGTCAAGAAGCTTTCTCTTTCCCGTTGCCTCGTAGTATGCAACAGCTGCCTCTGCCATATGTCCTGCCACATACATTTCGTGGCAGTCCAGAAGGTTTGTAAATTCCTTGCCCTTTTCCTTTAAAAGATAGTATGTATCAAGGTAGCCGTCCTCTCTCTGTGCTCTGCCTATAAGGTCAATCACATCGTCGGCTGTTGCCTCAAGCTTCTCATCGGGTGCAATTGTAAGGCGGTATGCCACTGCCTCAAGCCACTTTGCAACGTCACTGTCCTGGAAAACAAAGCCGTGGAATTCCCCTTCCTTTTCACCTGCCGCAATGCGGAAATTTTCTATCGCATGGCTGGGCTCAGTATCGGGCACGCGGTCATTAAGCGCCTCCCACTGATAAGGAATAATAACATTCTTTGCAATATCCTCATACTTTGACCAGAAACCGTCATTTACCTTAACGTTCTTTAAAGGCGCAAATTCATTTGTCTTTATGCTCATTTTTATCAATCTCCTTTTACTCTTAATAAACTTCACACTCTAAAAGCCCGATGCCTGCTGCACCGCCCTTGTCCATAACAACTCTTAAAGCCCTTGTTGTAACCTTTTCAAAGCTTGTTATGTTCATTTTCCTAAGCTCGTTTTTACCGCCTGAAGGCTTTTCGGCTCTTTGCCACTTTCCGTCAGAATCCATATATTCAACATAGTAGCTCTTCGCCCGTCTTGTACCGCCGCCGTCGTCAAAGAATACAAGTCCTATTGCATTAACCTCAACTTCCTTCTCCCATGTGTAGGAAATCCACTCCTCGGCGGAATCACGGGTCCATGTACCAAAGCGTGGCATATCCTCGTTTGAAGGACTGCTTGTGTCCAGTGTGTACAATCTGTCATTAAGTGCCTCAATGCTCTCCCAGGGGGCACAGTAGCTTGCATCAGCCTTTGCCAGAGGAGCCTTATTTTCACTAAGGTCAACCTCTCTTACGGGTGCCTTTATTTCCATACCGTCCGCATAGCCTGTAATATAGCCGTCCTTTTCTTCGCCCCATGTAATTTTGCATCTTCTCTTAAATCCGTCGGAATATGTTACAATCACGCTTTCGGGAAGGGGGCTCAAATGGTCATAAACAATTTCCTCTGTGCTTACGGGATAGCCTTTTTCTGCATCCTGAACCTCAAAGCTCCAATGTTCAAGGCTGAAGATAAAGTCACCTATAAAGCCTTCAAAGCTTCCCTTTGCCTCGTCGCTTCCACGGCCTATGTAGTTACGCTGTACTTCGCCAAGGTCACTTAATCTCATATCTGTCACATAGGAAAGTATCTCCTCTCCTCCGCAGGAAAGCTGAAGCTTGCCCGAAACGCTCTTTAATATGATATAGCCCTCGTATTTTTCAGGCAAACATATACCCGAGGAAATAAATTCACCGTTAACGTTAATCCCAAGCTCATTGTCTCTTCCGAACACAACAGAAAGGTTTCTGCCTTCCATATCGGAAAATTCAATAACTCTGCAGCCTTCCTTCTGCATTTTTTCAAAGCCTATGTTAACGCCCATTACAAAATCGTCAACCCCGTTTGTAAAAGCATTACTAAGCCTTACATAATCTGCAACAGAGGAAACATACGCCTTGTTATCTTCAATTAAAACATTGCCCACTATCTTTATTTCAGGGTGTGCCTCATCAAAGAAATACTTAACGTCCTCTTCAATTTTACCCCGCATTGCTTTAACAGCTTCGCTCTTTGGTAAAACGTAAGGCTCAATGGGTATTGCATAGGGTGCCTTTCTTATAACAACCTTACCGCTTTCCGCACCGCTGTAGGAGAAGCAGCCCTCCTCACCCATACTTGTTGCCTTAATTTTTCCCTGTGCATAAAGAGCATATTGCACGCCCTTTTTAAGACCGTCAACCTTTATCTTTGTATAGCTTGCATCATCCTTAAGGTCAAGCTCAATATAGCTTAAATCCTTCTTGACAACAGCCTTGCAGTAGGTAGCACCCTCCATTTCAAGGCTTAAGTGCTCGTTTATAAAGTTAAGCCTCATGAAAAGCCCGTCACGTGGCACAACTGTGTACTTGTCCTTACCTTCCTCTACCTCACAGCCGTAGCCGAAAAGACCAAACACCGGGTCTCTTGCAACGTCAGAAGAAATTATCTCCAGTGCACCGAACAAGCCCAAATCTGCCTCACCTGCCATCTGTCGCCAGCCGTTGTGAAGCCGTCCTCCGCCTGTTCCCTGACCGCCGTTGTGACCGAGTTCCGCCTGATAGGCCCACGATACTGTACCTATGTTTTCCTCGTCTGCATCTATCTGCCCTGAGTTAATGGCAGTAAAATTAGCCAGCTTTCCGCCGTAGTTTACTCTTTGGGCAACAGCTCTTTCTTCCTCGGTCATACTCTTGTCAACATATCTTAAGTAATCGTCCATACAGTAGCCTGCCAATGCAGCCGTATACTGGAAGTTCCACCAGTTTTCACCGCATATTGTAACGGGGTTTGCATAGTGGTACCAAACGGGCTGTAAGCCTCTGCAGGCACGGGTCTTAAGGTCAATTTTATACATCATGGTGTCGTTGCCGTTCATCTTCGCCAATGTGTAAACCGCCTCTTCACCCGTATTGTCATAGCTGTATTCACTGCCGTAAGGGTACTTTGTATTTTTAAAGTTATTATACTTAATCTCCATTATCCGCTCTACTTCTTTTGCCTCTTTTTCAAGGTTTTCAAAGTAAAGAGCATCTATTATATCAGGTGTTGTAATTTCGCCCATAAGCCCCGTTGCCCAGTTGTAGGCAACCTTGTCCGAATACAGTGCCTTTAAAATGTTGTATGCCCTTAAAAGGTATGTAATTCTGTCCTCTTTATATTCAATCAGCTCAGGGTACGCCGCACAAATCTTATACATTGCAAAATATGTATTATAAATATGAGGATATGCATACCCACGGTAGGTAGGTGACAAATTCGGCTCACTTGATAAAAAGTCGTGGATTAAATAATCCTCCTGATGCTCACGCATCAGTGTGTTCCATATAGCCACGTCAAGGTATTCGTCAACTGCCTCAACCTGGCTCTTCACGGGCATATACACGTTCTTCTGTGCAAGGTACTCACCGTGAGTGAGTGCCCAGTCGTCGCCGTAGCCCCAGTAGCTCATATCCCAGTAGCCGGGCATGGTTTCAGCTCTGTTCTTTTTATCATCCATCATCCAGTCGTCAAAGGTCTTGTCCCCAACCTTGCCCGGTGTGTCTGTCTGATGCTTAATGAGGAACTCGCTTCGTCTGTCAAGTGCCTTTCCTAAAGGCTCCATAGCATAAAACTGAAGCATGGTTTCCATTTCTCGTCCGTTTATCTCGTACTTCACATAAACATGGTTTGCACCAAGGCAGTTCAGTTTAATATCATAAACATGGTAATTTTCGTTTTTATATTTAACAGTTTCTGTGAACTTAATTTCTGCCTGACCCGTACATTCATGGTTATTGTTAACCATGTTTTTCTGGGTCGAATAAAGAAGGGTTTCGTGTACACACTTGCCGTAAACCTCTTTTATCTTCACATCATCATTTGCATGAAGGTAAAATCGGGCAGGCATGTCGGTTGCAAATGCCATTGAGGGCACAGCCACCGCATCAACAATGCCCTTTTCATAAAGGGTGCTCTTCAAATCCTCTTCATCGTCTACAGCAGTGAACTCAAAGGCGTACTTTACACTCTCTCCGCCCTTCACTTTAAGTGAGGTGGAGTACATATAGCCTGAGCCCGTTTTCTTGATATTTTCGGAATGAATATAGAAAACATCAAGCCCCGAGTGATACCCTGCCTGGTCCTGAGCCCATACAGAGCCGTTATGACCGTTATTTAATCTCCAGTGGTCACGGTATTCAAAGCCTGCTTCGGTTTCACAAACGGGTGTGAAGAGAAGCATTTTTCCCTGACCCGAGGGTCTTTGCACATAAATATAGCTTGAATTTTTGCCCACAAAGGAATGGTAAACGCATCTTGTGTCGTAAAGCTCCTCACCGTTATAGGCAGGGGTCCAGTACTGGTTAAAGGGCATTGGCATACCCCAATCCTCAATTGTAAGAGGGCTGTCCTTTGTGTTTATAACCTCTGTTTCCCAGAATATGGAGTCACCCTTAACGGAGTATGTTTCAATAACCTTAAAGTCCTCCTCATAGGTAACGGTTATTTTGTCCTTTTCTCTTTTAATAACTCTTTTCTCTTCGCTTGTTTTAAACTCTTTTTTTTCTCCGTCACGCTCTGTTGTAAAGATAAGCTCACCCATCCACATATGCTCATCGCTTCTGCCCTGGTTGGGTGCGTTTTTCTTATTAAGCACATATTCCGTATCCGAGAATTCCTTACTTATATCGTCCTTTATCTTTAAAGACTCTATCTGCCCGAATTCACCTATTTTCATTTCCAAAGAGTCGTTTCCAATCATATTGTCTTCCTCTTTTTCTTCGCTCATCCATTCGGGAGGTGCTGCAACTTCTCTTTTGAGCACAAAATCATCTGCAAAGGTTATGGTCGGCAAAAGTGCCATTATCATGATTATACATGCAAATAAGCTTATAACCTTCTTCATTTTGATTCCTCCCAAAAATTATCCTTATTTTATTATACAACTATTCAAAAAAAAAGCAAACAAAAAAGAGGGTTTTCCCCTCTTTTTTGCCAATTATTTTCTTTCTGCAAGAGGCGTTAACCCCTCTTTTGAATTAAATGCCATAACCGTGGCATTCTCAAAGCCCTCCGGCACCGTAATTTCTTCTTCACCGGTGAAAGCACGGGTTTCTACCTTCATAAGGGTCTTGTCCTCATAAAGGGCAAAAATCATAATTCCTTCCCCTTCAAAGTTTTCAACCTTAACCCTGTTGCCCTCTCTTACAATTTTCCCCTCGGCAAAGGTATATACCTTAAGGTTTTTATAGCTTACGGTAACATCCGCCGCACCGCCTGCAACCTTAAAACCACCGAAGCCTTCAAAATTGCCCTTGTACACACTTACAGATACGGGTGTTTCCAGTCCTCCCGACAAGAGGGTGTAAGTTACAAGGTAAATTTCATCGCCATTTGTAAGCTTTTCAAGGTTTTCACTCACGTTTTCCGCTTCAGTGAAAAATTCTGCAAGAGTATCATTCCAGATAAAGTTTTCTGCAGTTATTCTCACAGTGCTGTTTGTGTTGTATACAAGTCCGCCACGGTCACTTCTTGAAGAGCCCATGTAAAGCTTTTCTGCAGCAAAATTTGTAAGCCTCTTCTGTGTTGCCGTGTCTGTCACACTATAGCTTCCTCTCACAGCATCGTTTGTTTCGCCACGTCCCACATAAATTGCATTTGCATCAGTTGCATAACGGTGTGCAAAAAGCACATCCCCGTCAGTATCCAGAACACCATGGTCGGGGTATGCCTTACCGCCCTCGGGGTTAAACTCTATCACAAACTTGTCTGTTTCATAACCGGGTGCTGTTACTGTAGTAGCTATATTCCCTTTAAAGTTAAGTCCTCCGTCAACTGTAACGGCACCATCGGCACATTCCCAGCCATACCATACTGAATTTGTATCCGCTGTTTTATCGCTGAGTGCACCATTCTCCCATCGGGGTGCACTGAACGCAGTATTATTTACCTTAAGGGTAGTTCCTGTCGTCTCCTCTTCACAGCTTGTATCAAAAATGTAAAGGTAGTCAATTTCACCGTTAAATCCGCGTCCAAGATAGCTCTCTCCACTTCTTACAGCCTCAAGAGGTGTAACAGAAGCAGTACCCTTTGCCTTCTTGCCATTAACGGTAAGAATTACCTCACCCCCTTCAAATTCAATGCTTACTTCCTTCCATTCATCCTCTTGAGCAACCTCTGCAGTACTGTCTCCAACAGTAAGTGTCACAGTACTGCCTTCAGCATTAAGAGCAATGTCCTCACCTATACTTAAAACCTCGCCCTCGCCCTTAAACTTCAGCTGAAGCCTTACATTGTCATAATAAAGTGCCGATTCGTTCAAAGCAAGGTAGCTGTTTTCATCTGTAACAACACATCCGTCCCTGTGCACCACATCCCCCACAGCATACATATCACTGTATGCCACGCTGTCACGTATATTTTCGTCAAAGCGGTATGCAGAACGAAGTGCAGGCACAGCTGTACGGCTTGCCACGTACTGACCATCGTCTAAGGAATGATAGCCCGAGTAACTGCCTGCTGTTACGTGCTTACCCAAATCCTCAAACCAGTCACCGTAGGTTATAGCCTCACCTGTTGCGGAGCCGTTATATAAACCTAAGCTTGAGCCCTTCACAACAGCACTTCCGCCAACCTTGTAATCCACATAAATGCAGGCGTTTTCAATAACTCTTGCATTGCCCGAAACCTGTGCTCTGTCGTACACAATTGCATAATCGCCCACATAAGCATTATCCTTTACAACAGCGTTTCCGCCAACTATTGCATAGCCGTCAATAACAGCATTGTCGGAAACTGTTGCATTACCCCATACAATTGCATTCTCGCCTATGTATGCCGTGTCGGCAACCTTCGCATTGAAGGACTTTCTGCCACCGCCGTTGGGATGAATTGTCATCATGCCAAAGCCCGTATTGGGTCTTTTCATAGGTGTACAGCCCTCCATTGTCACGCTGTAGGGGTAAAGGGTTTTGTTTTCAAAGGGCATATTGTTTTCTGTGGAATGGGTTGCCCATCCGCCTATGGTGTGCTTCACTATTGTGTCAATATCGGGTGTTGCCGCAACTGTCAGGTAAAGTGCGTCACCGCTCTCTGCCTCAATGCTTGCCTCTTCGCCCTCACTGAAAAGGGGTGAATAGCTTGTCACACCGTTACGTTCACGAACAAGTCTGCCTCTCCAGTGAGCACCCTCTGCCTCTGTAAGAGGGTTAATTTTAACCTTTACCTCACCGGGAGTGAAGGTTATGGGTATAATGTTATAGCCCATCGCCTGAGGTGCCTTTTCTGTGGGCACAGAATATGTTCCTTCTCCGTCTAAGTCCTCAAGAGGGGTATACCTCTGTTGCCAGTAAAGCACCTTCGCGTTCATTTCCGCATTTATTTTTGCATTGTAATAGTCCTTCTTTGCAAAATCCATGGTTGCCATGTGTGAGGCGTACATACCAACAGTGTCGGCAGTTGTAAGGCTTTCACCGTTTGCATTTTCCAAAACCTCCCACATAAGCACGTTTGTGCTTCCAAGGTTTGTACTTAAAAGCTTCTGCACAAACTTTTCGCCGTAAACGCCCGTATTGTCGGGGTCTTCATGCAAATACTGCAAAATGGGCCATGCCTCGTAATAGCCTCGTCCGTTCATCTTTGTAAGATGTGTGGCTCTTAAATAAAGAGACGACATCTGTGTCTGATTTGGTGATAAGTATTCATAAATATACTGCTCTGCAAACCAGTTTGCCACAGCCTCAAACCAGGGTCCCATAAAAATGTTGTCCTTCCATGCATTGTCACCCTGAGCGTAATGAGTGGAGTGACCAAATTCATGTGCCACAACAGAAGGCGAATTCATAGCCGCAAGACAGCACATAAAGTAAGGATACCCTGCAGTGTCAACACTGCCGTATGCGCCCCAGTCATTTGCACCAAGGTCATAATGCTCAACACCTGTGCCCATAAGTATAACGTTTGTCTTATACTGTGTCACCTTGTCACCCCAGGGCTCAACAGAGGTGCTTGTGGGCTCCATGCCCATCTTCACCATGTATAAATCCCAGCAGTTTTCCAGAACAGTTTCGCACTGCTTTAAAAAGTCTTCCGTAACCTTATGGCTGTTTGCACCGTCAGTATCGTAAAAAATCTGAAAGTGCTCCGTTTCATAGGTCTGGTATTTATCCATGGCAACCTCTGTATAGCTTCCGTCGTTAACGTCGCGTAAAAGATAGGTAACCTTATCCTCTGCCATGGCTATAGCAGGCATAACTGCCAGTGCCATAATTACCGCAAGTAAGAAACATAAAACCTTTTTCATTTTTTGTACCTCCTGAAAATAGTCTTAATTTTATTATAACTGCAATATTTAAAAAAGTAAAACAAAAAAGAGGGCAAAGCCCTCTTTTTTGTTACTTAACTATTTCAAATAACGTATCAATTTTTCCGCTGCTTCCCATAATGTATGCTTTTCCACCTTCGGGAATTGCTATTTTATCCTTGCCCGTCACGTCAAAAAACAATACATCCTCGCTCTTTACAGAGGTAATGTCGCCTCCCTCACGGAGCACAATTACTGTACAGCTGTCATCAAGAAGTGCCTTTGCTTCATCAAGTGTCACCTTTATAGCTTCAACCTTTGCACTCATTGCAGTTATGGTGAAAATGCCCATATTTCCGCTGTACACATCGAAATCTGCAGGAATGCTTATATTTAAGCTGACCTTGTTTTCTCCCTCCCCGAGAGTCTTTGCATTTACCGCCTTAAAGTCAAGGCTCTTAAAGCTTCCGTCACTGTTATAGAACACAACCACAAAGGTAACCGTATCCTTATATGCCGCAAAGTTTTTAGTAACCGCAATTTCAGTTATGCAGTCCCCCTCTTCGCTCACACCTATTGCAGTAACATTAAATATACTGCCCGATGTAATTTTAAGAGGCTTTTCTGAATAAAGCCCTGCACTCTTGCTCACCGCTCTCACAACAATCTCACATGATTGAGTAAGAGGCTTTGTTGTAAGGAGCCCGTTTGTGTCGATGGCAATGTTTTCGTCACTGAGCCTGCCTTCCTTGTCATAAAGCTCAAAGGAAATATCATCCTTGTTTACCCCGTGCATTTCAAGGTCACCAAAAAAGCTCAAAGCCGAAAACTGCACCTTTCCTCCTGCAATAACGCTTTCGGCATCGCTTGTAATTTCAAGCTTTGTGGGTGCAGGCAAAAAGGCGTGAAGGTTATCTATATCACAGCCACCGAAAGCATTTATGTAATGTGTAGCCGCATTGTTACGAAGGTTAACGTTTCTGAAAACCTGTCTTTCAACTCTTTCGCCATTTTCGTAGCGTTCAAGTATAATGTGTCCGTAGGTAACGGGGTTAACGTCCTTGTTGGTTCTTCCCAGAAATGTAAAGTGGTACCATGCATTAAGGTCAACGGGGCAAAGCTTACTGAAGCTGTTACCGCCCGTCTGCAGAGCAAGCTGACCGTCCTTTATTCTTATACAGCTGTTCCACTTGCCCTTTTTCATAAAGGAAAAGCCACAGCCCTCGTTATTGAAGCGGATGTCCAGCTCGTAAACAACATCACTTGAAACCTCATAGGGCAAAAAGCCAATGTCTGCTCCGTTATCACAGCGATAAAAGTGTGTGCCGTCAACACCATTTTCCATAAATGTCACGTTTTCAATTTTTTCCTCACACTTGTTGTCAAGTAAAACCGTATCCTCTGCTAAAGCCGATATGCTGAAGGCAGAAAAGGCTATACAGATTATTAAAAATAAAACACTCTTTTTCATTATTCTGCCTCCTTATATGTGATTTCAAGGGTTTTTGTTTCCATGTTAAGGTTACATTCAACACCCTTTATGTAGCCTAAAAGAGGTGCTATTTCTCCTGATATGTGTCCGTACTCATTTATATAGGTTTCCGCATTAAGAAGGTTTTTCTCACTGCCCTTATTTATAAAAAGTGTTGTTGAGCCTGCCACAGCTTCAACGTTATCAGTTCCATCTATAAGTCCACCTACAATATTAACTCTTAAGGTGTGTCCGTCGCAGTAAGAAGGTATTTCATTTGTCCACTCATAGGGCACAAATGCACCCATTCTTGTAAGTGCGTCCAGCACGGGCACAATTGCACATATAACGCCCGTTGTGCTGTCAGGACGGTAGGGGCTCTCCTTAAAGGTAACCTCCTCACCGTTAACTGTTACCTTATAGGCATCAATTACTGCCTCTTCCTTCTTTGCAATGTATATGCTCTCCTTGTCGGGAACAAACTTTTCGCCTAAAACCTTAAGGGGTGTAACCGTCTCAGGCTCAATAACCTTTACCTCGCCCTGCTTGTAGCTTCTCTGAGGTTTTGTCGTCATACCGCCCGTAAGCTCCACGGAATTTGACTTAATTGTTCTCGATACGGGCATCATGCCTTCAATTGTTGCAGTAAGTGTCACCTGACCGGGGTTTCTTGTGCTTCTTACAAACACTCTGTTTACACCGCATTCAGCAAACACAAAATCACTGCCAATTTCGTTTACGCCCTTCCAGCCGTAATTTTCAACAGCATCACCCTCACCTGAGTTGTAGCCGCCTAAAAGCACGCCTTCGCCATAAACTGAAAGGTTTATCTTGTCATAGGAAAGTGGGCATACGTTGCCGTCCTTGTCAATAACCTCTACATCAAAGTACATAACGTCACTGCCGTCAGCCAAAAGTCCGTCAGGTCCCGTCACGGGTGTAAGGCGTATTGTTTCCTTTTCACCTGCAGTAACAATCTCATCCTCGCACACTACCTCGCCCTTTTCGTTGTATGCCTTTGCACTCACCTTGCCCTGCTCTGTTACGTCAATATTGTCAAAGAAATATATAAATTCACTTCTGGGCTCACTGCAAACACCGCGGCTTTCTCCGTTAACGAAAAGCTCAACGGAAGAAACCGAATCACTGCCTATAACGTAAACTGTCTTGTGTTTGGGGTCTCTCTGCTTTTTTTCACCGGTTTGGGTAAAGCTGTCCCCAACCTTTTCCTTCACATTGTACCAATAGGTATCCTCTGTTAAATCAGGATAGCTCCAATGGCCTATAATATTTATAACGGGCTCTGTAGCCTGCATTGCCTGGTAGGCGAAAAACGCCTGCTTCTTTATTCTCACAGGGTCAACCTTACCACTTGTTCTGCAGTTTTCACTGCCGGAGTTTCTCACATGCTGGTTGGAGTCACTCCACACAAGTGCCGCAGTTGCACTGTAATAATCCTTACCGGAAATACCGCCCACTCTGTCACGGTAAAATTCTGTATAGCCGTAAACATTGCTTATGGCAAAATCCTCGCTTGTCAAATCGTGCACGTCAAAGCCGTCCTTTTTCTTTGCACCTGCACCAAGCCACTTATTGTTGTAGTCATAATCCGGAGGCGAAAAATCGTCCCACACACGTCTGGGTGCCTCTTCACGGGCATACTCCGTTTCAACAATGGGTATAAGCTTGCCTATAGCCTCCATAGAGCCCTTTGCCCCTGCCGCATGACGGTTAAGCATTGTGCCTGCAAATTCAGCCTCACGTATCTGTTCCTGATTATTTATTGTTCTGCAGCCCGAGAAACGGTCTGTGTAAGGATCAAGCTTTTCTTCAAGCTCACCCATTTCCTTTAAGTGTTCAGGGCTTATCTGGTTATTGCCCGACTCCCAGAAGAGCACCGAGGGCGAATTACGGAAGTAAATCATGGCATCTCTCATGGCTTCCACTCTCATGTCCCATGTTCTTCCGCCCACGTCCCCTTCCTTGTCACCTGCAGGGCAAACGGAAACAACGCCGTACTTATCCCCCGAGCGTATAGCATTGGGCTTGGGAGCAACGTGCATCCAGCGTATAAAGTTAGCGTTTGACTCCTTCACAAGCTGCATATCAATGTCCGTAAGCCAGTCGTTACCAACACCAATAACTGCCCATTCGTTTGTGGAACGCTGTGCATAGCCCGTAAGCCACACATTTCTTTCGTTAATCTTCAATCCGCCGTCAGCATAGTCATATTCAACCTTTCTGAAGCCGGTTGTTATCTTACTTACATCCCATACCTTGCCGTCAACAATAAGTGATGTGTACACATCATAAAGGTGAGGGCTGTCAGGGCTCCAGAAATTAATACCCGAAACCTCTGCACTGTTTGTCACATATGTAACCTCCACCGTGTCTGTAGGTGTGGGCAGAGGGTTTTCTGCATAAGCATCAATGGGTACAACAGTTTTATACACAACGCCTGCATCGGAAGCTTTCGGTATATTCCCCTTTGTTTCAAAGCTTCCTATAAGCCTGCCCTTCCGGTCAACAACATCTGTTTTTAAGCTGATTGCTTTATCGCTTCCGCTTTCATTTCTTATTTCAGCCTTCACGTTAATTACAGCCTTATGCCCTGCAATGTCAAAATCGGTAGCATAAACGTAATTACCCGTTGTTTTCATGTTGCTGTATAAGGGCAGCGTCTGATAAAGAGAGGGCTTAACGTATAAATTCACATTACCCGTAATACCGCCCTGAACCTCGTTAAAGTCCTTTGTATTCCACTGGTAGCCCCAGCCTGTGTTTGTGCCCATTTCGTCTCCGGGCCTTGTTTCGCTCACAACAAAGTTTGTGCCGCGTCCTGCTGTGTTGTCCGTTGCAACGGCAATAAGGTTTTCGCCCTCTTTAATAAGGCTTGTTATATCAAAGCCCATAGCCGTAACGCCTGCTTCGTAATAGCCTGCTTCCATTCCGTTAACGTAAAGGTAAACGGTCTGTCTTACAGCTTCAAATTCAAGTATAAACTTTTTTCCCACGTGCTCAGGGGGAATTGTTATTTTCTTTCTGTAGAAGGAAAATCCTCTGTAAAGCCCTGCTTCACCTGCATCAACGCCCAAACCGTCGAAGGAATCGGTAGAATTTATAGCATGGGGCACGCTTACAGTCTCCCAGTCGGAGTCGTCATAATTAACCTCATAAAACTGAAGCCCGTTTTTAACCATGCTCTCTCTCGCATCCTTCAAGGGCACAGCCACGGGAGGCCTCTTGTACTTCCAGTCAATGTTGAGGTTGTATGTAACGTTTTCACCCACGGGCACTTCATACAATCCCTCCTCTGCCAGTGTTGGCACCATGCCAAAAAGCATAATCGCAACAATTGCAAATATCAAAACCTTTTTCATTCATATTCCACCTTTCAGAATACAGCTTTCTACCATAATTGTATCACATATTCCAAACATAAAAAAGAGCAATATTTGCTTTTAACCTTGCAAATATTGCTCTATAGCCTTCCCCTTTGGGGAAGGGGGACCGCGTTAGCGGTGGATGAGGCTCTTAAATACTTCTGAAGCCCCGTCCTATAATCTCACTTGTGGTAGTTATAATTATAAAGGCGTGCGGGTCAAGGGCTTTAATATATCTTCTCAGACGGATTGCTTCCATTCTCTTGCACACAGTATGTATCATCACCTTGCCCGTGTGAGCGTAACCGCTTTCTGCAGGGGTAAAGGTAGAGGAATGGTGAAGCTCGCCTGTTATGTACTCATTTATTTCATCAGGCTTATCTGTTATAACAACAAAGTACTTACAGCTGTTTATATTATCTATAATGCTGTCCACCAAAAATGCCTTTGCGAACAAGCCTGCCATAGAAAAAAGACCTGCCTTTATGTCAAATACAAAGAAGGTGGATGCCGCCACAAGGAAGTCAATTGCTAAAAGAGCCTTACCAACATCAAGGCTTGTATACTTTTTAAGTATCAGTGCCGCAATATCCGTGCCGCCGCTTGAGGCTCCCGCATTAAAAATAATAGCCGAGCCGAAAGCCGTAAGAAGCATTGCATAAACAAGCTCCAGAAGGGGCTGGTCAGTAAGGGGGCCTGAGAGCGGAGCAATAAACTCCATCACGTATGTAAGCAGGGAAAAAAGCATACTGCAGTAAACTGTTCTCACCCCGTTCTGCTTACCTAAAAAAGCAAAGCCTATAAGAAGAAGGAACACGTTTATAACCATAATCCAGCTACCTGCCGAAAAGTGTGGCGTAATTTTGCCTAAAATTGTACCGATACCGCTCACACCGCCCGTAGCAAAGCCATTGGGAATTTTAAAAAAGTATACCCCCGCCGTCAGCATAATCGTGCCGAGGGTTATAAGAACATAAGTCTTAATTTCCTTTTTCGCTCTTTCAACCATGCAAGGTCCTCCCTTTTATATGGAATAATATTCAATGGCATTCTTTAATTCCTTTTTGTCCTGCCCTGCCACAACAGCCATGTGGAAATACTTATCCGCCAGAGCTTTATCTCCCCTTTTAGAATATATAATGGCAAGAAGGGATGCTGCCTCGTGCCTTTTATCATTAATTTCAAGAGCACGGGTTGCATATTCAATTGCCTTGTCCATATCACCCTTGGAAAAAGCCATGTCTGCAATATTGTTACATACAACATCGTTTTTTGTGTTCAGCTGTGCAGCTTTTTCGTAATAATAAATTGCCTTGTCCTCATCGTTAAAATACTTCTGCATCAGGTATCCGCAGTTTATGTAAATGGAGTCTGTTGCCTCTCTTGTGTCAACAAAGGGGCGATAAACCATATATGCCTTTTCCTCCTGCCCCGAATCCATATAACAAAGACCCATAAAAAGCGCCACGGCAAGTCTGTCATCACGGGAATATGTATCATACTGCAATGCCTCAAGCATCTTTAAAGCCTTATCGTACTTATTTTCATTATAAAGTCTTATAGCCTCCAAAAGCCTCTTTTTCTTGTTTTTATCATCATAAAAGGCTTGCCCTATTTCTTTTCTGTAGCTTTTTTCATAAAAAGCAAGGGAATTTCTGCTTCTTTGCTCATTGCCTGTTGCAATTCTAAAAATAACCAATATATAAGATGCTGCCGTCAGTATCATACGGGGCAGATTCTCGCTCACACTTTCTTCACCCGTATAAACACTATACCCGAAAATTCCCAATACAACAAGGAACAAAAGTGTCAATGTAATAATTTTAACTTTATTGCTCATAAAAGCCACCTCATTGGTATTTTAGCACGGAAACAAATTTCTGTAAATGGTTAGAGGTCAATTTTAAATGAAGTATTTGCTTTGCCACTATGAAGCAAATATTTTTAATGAAATATCTCACCGCGTTCGATATGAAATAATCCTGACGGATTATGAAATATTTTTCTTTCAGAAAAATGTGAAATAAAATTTGCCTTTTCATATTGCGTAGCAATATTTCATACACGAAGTGTATTTCATAGCGGAGCTATTTCACTTGCCGCAGGCAA
>JAFSGW010000042.1 GCA_017440585.1 Clostridia bacterium
GCTTCTGTAGAAACTGTAAAGCCCTGAGGAACGGGAAGACCCATGTTGGTCATTTCTGCAAGGTTAGCACCCTTACCACCGAGAGTATTTCTCATGGATGCATCGCCTTCGCTAAATAAATAAACATACTTAGCCATTGGATTGTACCTCCTAAATATAATAATAAAATTATTTGCGTATTCCTATGCGGATATATTATACACTAAAGCAACATACATTTCCAGTACTTTTTATAAAAAATATAAAAATTTTTCAATATTTTTTTAGTTTCCGCATCTTTTCCCAAAAATCAAAAGAAAAGCAGTCCTTTTGGACTGCTTTTCACCCGCAATTGCTCATTGCTCATTGCTAATTGCTCATTATAACTGTCTCTCAATACTTTCCGCAAGCTCCCCAACCGTTTCAGCATCGTCGTCAATTTCAACCTCAACGCCGCCGAGAGCCTCTTCAAGTGCCATCACAATATCAAGTAAATCAATGTAGTCAACACCTAAATCCTCCAAGGTTGTGTCATAAGTAATATCATTTTCATCCACACTGATATTTTCCGCTATAATTGAAACCAATGTTTCAAATACCATATACAAACTACCTCCAATTGTTGATATGTCAGTAGTAATTGTATATGCATTATATCAGTCTGTCAATACTTTTTAACAAAGAATGTTGCAAGAAGTGTACTTTCGCCATCAAGCACCTGAATTCTTACGTCATATTCACTGTCCCTGAGCATAATTGCACTCTTTGTTGTTATCTCAACCTTTTTGAGCACATCGCCTTCATAATAGCTTACTATTTTCCTCTTTCCGTCCATTATCCAAAGAGCACCGTCCACAAGCTTGTATTCCGGCTTTTCGGGAGCATAAATAAGGTTAACCTCACCAATATTTACATAACCGCCCTTGGGTGTTTCGTACTTTATGTAACGGTAGTCTACATATTCACCTAAATCTACAGAAGCGTATTCGCCACGCTTGAAGTCGTCCTCTGTAAACTGATGGATAATGGTGTATTCTCCGTCCTTTTCATTGCTACCGGAGAGCACCGCCTCCCAGCCACGGTATTCAAAGCCGGGGCGGCTGTTTAATGTTACCTTGTTAAAGGGCAGATGCTTTTCACCCAAATCAATTGCAGTAAAGCCTGTTCTGTCGTCGTTTCTGCCTGCATGGAAAAATGTTTCCCTGTCACCGTCCCACGCTTTGTCAAATGTTACGTTTTCATCGCCGTCCCAGGGCTCACTGCCAAAGGGTGTACCCGTTAATTCAACCTCACCTGCCACATATTCAACCTCAACCTCGCTCTGAGGTGTCGCTAATTCAAAATAGAATAACTGGTTAGGTGTGCCGTAATAGCCTCCGTAAACGCCAACCTGGCTTCCTGCTTCCGTTGCATGGTTGTAAACGTCAATGCTTTCCTCATTTGCCTTGTTTATAATTCTGTACAAGCCTTTGTCTTTTTCAAGAGTCCAGAGTGCCTTGTCATTTAATTCGCTTGTTGTAAGAAAACTTTCTGTAGACAAATACTTGCCCGTTTTTTCATTGCGGAAGGCATAGTATTCGTTCTTGTGTTTTTCAATTGTCCAAACTTGTGAAGGAGTATTGTCACGGTTTGCGATTACAACATCACTTCCGCTAACCTTCAATGCTCTTTCGCTACCGGAGCCGATGATGCGAACCTTACTGCCCTCATCCACAACCGTTGCGTTATAGCTATCCTTCAAGCCTTCATGCTCTGCCTCAACGGTTAAAGCACCTTCTTTTTCGCACTTTTGTGTTTTAGTCTCAATAACTTCACCATTTTCGTCTGTAACTTCAAATTCCAATACATCGCCCACAAATGCCGTTTTCGTATTATTCTTTTCTGTAAGCTTAATGCTCTTACCGTCCATTTTACCGTTTACAACAACAGTCACAACGCTGTAAGGGGGCACCTCAACGCCTTTAGCAGTTTCCTTTACTGCCCCAAGCTCACAATTTCTTGTCTGTGTTGTTTCGTAGGTCTGTACACTTTCAATCTGCATGCCGAGGTTTTCAAGTTTAAAATCATACACTTTTTTACTGCTGTCCGTATTTGTAATTACAAATACAACCTTGCCCTCTTCCTCGTTAACTGCAGAAACAATGTTGCTGTAATCAGTTTTAACCAAAGTATCGCCGGGGCGGATAAACTTTGTAAACTGCTTGTATGCATAATACTTCTTGGGCAAATGAAGCTCGCCTGTTTCCTTATCTATGGACATAATGTTCCAGTAGCCGGAGTCCTTATGCTCACCATCATAAGCCATAGCCGTTGCCTGCCACATTACCCAGGCGTTAGGCTCCAACCCTCTTATATCCTCGTTAATCTTGTTTGCAAACCACAGTGCCGGTCCCATACTGCCCGATTTTTCACCGCCAATAGAGCCGTCGCCGTCAACCTCTGTCATATAAAGGGGCTTTTTTGCCTCCAATACCGCATTTCTTGTGTGGTTATAGTCGCCCACGCTGTAGGAATGTGTGTTAACCTGGCTTAAAGCATTTATAGCTTCCTTCGTGTAAACATTTTTAATGTTTTCACCCGTTCTCCACACATTTGTTTCGTCAGCCGCACTTACGCCCACGTCTGTTAAACCACGCTTGTTAAGTGCCTCTCTCACAAGTAAAATAAGCCTCGAGTGGTCCTCAACATCGAAGTGACAGCCCTCCTGCCAGCCCTCATAGCCCCAGTAGTTTGTGTCGGACTCGTTAAATGGCTCTAATGTGTCAAACTTAACACCGTATGTATTCTGTATTTTTAAAACCGCTTCTGCTAAAAATTCTGCAAAATCGTCAAACTTATCATCAGGCAGGTTGTTTTCACCCGAATTATGGTTACCCGACGAGCATCCGCTGTCTGTCATAAAATAGGGAGGCGAATTTGAAAAGGCCTCTAAAATATCGGCACCGTACTTAACACAAGCCTTAAGAGCCTTTATCTGTCCGATGTCGTTTTCTAAATTCCAGTTGCCGTCCTTGTCAAGCACACCGGGCATATCACGTCCGTCAAACTCTCTCTGATGATGGTGCTCAGGGTCGTCACCGCCGCCAATGTTGTAACGGGCAATGTTTAAGCCTAAACCCTCGTCCTCGTCATAAAGTGCCTTTGCCACGCTGTCTAACTGCTCATCGGTTAAGTTTTCACCTAAATGGTGACCCCACCAGCAGATAGACGTGCCCCAACCGTGAAATGTGCCAAAGGGGCTTTTATTATTAAGGTCAAGGTTCACTGTGTATGCCTTGTCCTCCGCCAATACGCTTATGCAGGATAAAATCATCACCGCACAAAGCAAAATTGATAAAACTTTTTTCATATAATTCCCTACCTTTCTGCCTTCCCCTTGAGGGGAAGGTGGCGCCGCAAGGCGACGGATGAGGTGCTCCGTCCCCCACAACCATACATATATAATTATTCTATCACACATCCCTTCCCTTTTCAACCACAAAAAACAGGCTCCCTTTTTCAAGAGAGCCTTGTAGGGGCGGATTCTATATCCGCCCGCTTATTATTCTTCCGTATTCACAATTATAAACTCAAAATCTCCATCGTTGTCATTGTCAAGGAAGGTTATTTCGTCAAGATTTTTGTATTCTTCATACACGTTAAAATCAGGATTCAATTCACCGTTTACAATCACATTGCACTCAACTGCTATGTCAAGGTCTTTTACCTCAATAAAGCTTTGTACAAAAGCTTCAGTCGTGGCTTTTGCCTCTTCATTTTTGTAATAAGCTATTTTTTCGCTTGTAAATTCTTTAATTGCATCAGGTTTCAATGTAATGCTCACATTTCTTCCGTTATTCCCATCTCCCGCAATGATAACATTTTTATTTCCGTCATTTTTCACATAAGCATCAATCCTGTGCCCTAAAAGATTATTTCCTTTTTTAAGTAAAACTTCAAAAACTACACATTCTCCTGACTCATAGTAAGCTTCATCTCTCATGTTATTCTTTGTAATTACAACCGATAACCTGTCAGCATCTTCTTCAACCACAACACCTACTACCCTTTGGAACCCCAGATAGGCAGTCAAAACATTTTTTGTAGGTGGAGCTTCGTATTGTGCCAAAGCACTGACACTGCCAAAGCACATCATCATACACAATAATACCGCAAATACTTTTTTCATATAAATTCCTCCTTTTCTTAACTAAATTATACCATCTTTTTTTATTATCTCCATAAATGTCACAAAAGAGAAAACAAAGCTTAATTCTACTGAAATAATTAAAAATAATGTGGACAAAGCTCCCCTTTTATGATATTATATTCTAAATTATTATGTAAAAAAAGGAATGATAACATGAAGAACATAGAAAAAACCTATGAACCCCAGAATGTTGAATCCCGCCTTTACAAAAAGTGGTGCGATAACGGCTATTTTCACGCGGAAGTAGACAGTAAGAAAGAGCCCTACACAATCGTTATCCCCCCTCCCAATGTAACAGGTCAGCTTCACATGGGTCATGCACTTGACGAAACTCTGCAGGATATTCTTATCCGTTTCAAGAGAATGCAGGGCTACAATGCCCTCTGGATTCCCGGTACAGACCATGCAGGTATCGCAACACAGATAAAGGTTGAAGAAGCCCTCCGTAAGGAAGAAGGTCTCACACGTTATGACCTTGGCCGTGAAAAGTTCCTTGAGAGAGTATGGGACTGGAAAAAGCAGTACGGTGACAGAATCATCACACAGCTTAAAACTCTTGGTTCCTCCTGCGACTGGGACAGAGAACGCTTCACAATGGACGAAGGCTGCTCCAAGGCTGTTCGTGAGGTTTTTGTAAACCTTTACGACAAGGGCCTTATCTATAGAGGCAACCGCATCATCAACTGGTGCCCCAAGTGTACAACAGCTCTTTCCGATGCTGAGGTTGAATACACAGAGCAGGACGGCAATTTCTGGCACATCAAGTACCCCGTAGAGGGCGAAGAGGGTCGCTTCATTACAATCGCTACAACAAGACCCGAAACAATGCTTGGTGATACAGCCATCGCCGTTAACCCCGAGGATGAACGTTATATGGACATCATCGGCAAAAACGTAATTATTCCCCTTGTTGACCGTGCTATTCCCATCGTTGGTGATGAGCACGCCGATAAGGATTTTGGTACAGGTGCAGTTAAGATTACTCCTGCACACGACCCCAACGACTTTGAGGTTGGTCAGCGTCATAACCTTCCCATCATCAAGGTTATGAACGACGATGCCACAATCAATAAGTTGGGTGGCAAGTATGAAGGGCTCGACCGCTACGAAGCAAGAAAAGCAATCGTAGCAGACCTTGATGCAGGCGGTTACCTTGTTAAAATCGAGCCCCATGCTCATAACGTTGGTCAGTGCTACCGTTGCGGTACAACAGTAGAGCCCCTTACAAGTGACCAGTGGTTTGTTAAGATGGCACCTCTTGCAAAGGAAGCAATCAGAGTTGTTAAGGAAGGCGAAGTAAAGTTCGTTCCCGACCGCTTCTCTAAAACATACCTTAACTGGATGGAAAATGTTCACGACTGGTGTATTTCCCGTCAGCTCTGGTGGGGTCACAGAATCCCTGCCTTCTATTGTTCTGACTGTGGTGAAATGACAGTTTCCAAAACAGATATCGATACATGCCCCAAGTGCGGTGGAAGCGTTAAGCAGGAGAATGACGTTCTCGACACATGGTTCTCCTCTGCTCTCTGGCCCTTCTCCACACTCGGCTGGCCCGACAAAACACCCGAGCTTGAATACTTCTACCCCACAGCAACACTTGTTACAGGCTACGACATCATCTTCTTCTGGGTAGCAAGAATGATTTTCTCCGGCATGGAGCATATGAAGGAAATTCCCTTCAAGCACGTATTTATCCACGGCTTAGTTCGTGACAGCCAGGGCAGAAAGATGAGTAAGAGCTTAGGTAACGGTGTTGACCCCCTTGAGGTAATTAAGGAATATGGTGCCGATGCACTCCGCTTTACTTTAGCTACAGGTAACGCCCCCGGTAACGATATGCGTTACTATCCCGAGAGAGTTGAAGCAAGCCGTAACTTTGCAAACAAAATCTGGAATGCAGCACGTTTCGTGCTTATGAATATTGACATCGAGGAAATAACTCTTCCCGATAACCCCAGAATGGAAGACAAGTGGATTTTATCCCGTCTTAATTCCACAGTGAAGGAAGTTACAGATAACCTTGAAAAGTTTGAGCTTGGTATAGCCCTTCAGAAGCTTTATGACTTCGTATGGGACGAATTCTGTGACTGGTACATCGAGCTTGTAAAGCCCCGTCTTTACGGCACAGATGATGACAGCAAGAAGAATGCTGAAAAGACACTTTGCTATGTTCTTAGTAACTTCTTAAAGCTTCTTCACCCCTTCATGCCCTTCGTTACAGAAGAAATTTACTGCTCACTTCCCGTAAGTGATGAAACAATAGTAACCAGTGCTTGGCCCGTATACACAGATGCTCTCTCCTTCCCCAAGGAAGAAGAGGAAATCGGTGCAGTATGCGAAGCTATCAAGGCAATCAGAAACCTTCGTACAAGCATGAACGTACCTCCCTCAAGAAAGGCAGCTATGTACATTGTTACAAAGAACCCCTCTCTTTACGAGGCAGGCAGCATCTTCTTTGAAAAATTGGCAGGTGCCGCTTCCGTTACTGTTGGTGATTCCGATGCAATCGTTCCCGAGGGCTGTGTAAATGCAGTTGCTCCCGGTGCAACAATCTTCATGCCCACAGGCGAACTTGTTGACACTGAAAAAGAACGTGAACGTTTAACAAAGGAAAAGAAGCGTCTTGAAGGCGAAATTGCACGTGTTGAAAAAATGCTTTCCAACGAAGGCTTCGTATCCCGTGCACCCCAGAAGCTTATCGACGAGGAAAAGGCTAAGGGCGTAAAGTACAGAGAAATGTACGAATCAGTAGTAGAATCCCTTGCAAAACTCGGCTGATAAAGGCACATTAAAATGCGCAGACCATGCAAGGCAAATAAATTTTATGAATTTATAAGGTGCAGACCGCGTTATGCGGTCTGTTTCTTATTTTACCGCCTTGCATTATCGTCCGAAGTGACCTCTCGGAGTACCTGTGTACGCCGTCGGGTCCCTTCGAACAATTCTGCATCATTTTTCTGCACCTTTCAATATACTTATAATCAAAAAGGACACATTCAATCGAATGTGTCCTTTTTCCCTTAACTCGTCGCTTGCGACGAATTTCACTTGCCACAGGCAAATTTCACCGCGTAAGCGATTTCACTTTGCGAAGCAAAATTTCATAAAATTAAAGGGGCAGTTTTCTGCCCCTTTAATTTTATATTACTGTTCCGCAGGAACATAAGCCGGGTTTGGTCTTACAATATCGAAATAATATTCAGGGTTAGTAAGCTCCTTCATCTCTTCGTCAAGGATATATGTCTGTATGGTCTGCACCTTTGCACCAAGAATATAGTGAAGAACGTCCATGTTCACATATACAACCTCTTCACCCTCATAGCCTTCCCAGTCATATACGGTAGCTGTCTTGAAGGGCTTTCTTGCCCAGAGCTTCGTGTCGTTAAGCATATATTCGTCGCTCTTAAGGTTACCCTTAACTGTAACTGTGCCGAAATTGTCACTTGTGAGTATCATTGTAACGTCACCGTTTTCAGCAAGTGTCACTTCGCCTATAAGGTTATCGTCATCCCAATAGCAGGAATCTATAAAGCCTGCAGCCTCTGCATACATACCGTTACGGTCCATCATACCCTGAGCATAGTCCCAGAAGTATTCGCTCTGATAGTTGTACTCAGGCTCAAGATATTCTTCCTCAGGCATTGTACTGCCTATAAGCTCCATAAGACTGGCACTGTTTTCCTCTGTAAGAGTCGGGAATACAACAACGTTTTCCTCATCAATCTTTTCATACACTGCCTTTGTTCTGATTGTTACGTCAATATTGCCCGTTTCCTTTGTAACGGGGTACAGCATCAATGAATCCTCGCCCAAAGCTTCAAAAAGCTCTACAAGGTTAAAATCAAAACGCACGCTTTCTTCAACCTCTGTCATCTGTCCCTTGCCGTTTAACTTTGCCTTAATAACAAGTGCATCGTTATCACCGAAAATGCCAAGACCTCTTGCAACCGCCTGGATTGTGGGAAGGTCTACACCTTCCATATCAAGCATAGATGCATCAAGTCCGCTGTTCTTTGCATATTCTGTGTTCACATAACCTGTAATTGCATCAAATACAAGGTCAATCATTCCGTCATTTGTCAATGTAACGGTGTATTCGTTGTCCTTCACCTCAAGCTTTGCATGCTTTTTGTAAAGGCTCTTTGTAAGCTCTGTAATTTCCTTAACACCTGCTTCAAGGTCAAGTGCTGCGAAAACCTCCGTAAGCTGGCTCTTCATGTCAATACCGGTCTGTGCCATAATTGTAAAATAGTCAATCACAATAAACTGACCGTTCAGAGGGTTCTTCACAATAATATTGTACTTTGCATTCTCTTCACTTGTGAAGTCAAAATCCATCCACGCATAAAGGGTAACATCAGCACCAAACTTCAAATCCTCGCTCAGGTTTACGGGAACATCTGCATTAACTGCCATTGCTATTTTACCCTTAAGGTTACTCTCGCCCAGTTCAGCCTGCACCTTCATGGTGTATTTTGCGCGCGTGAGCTCTTCAACCAGGTACTTTACGTCAAAGCCTGCCTCTTCGTTTAAAAGTGCAAGGCAATCCAAAGGCTTGTTAAGCAC
>JAFSGW010000043.1 GCA_017440585.1 Clostridia bacterium
GCTATGCATCACATCTTGGTATTGATCCAAAATACTTTAAAGGCGAAAATAACAGCAAAAAGGGAATAGAATTTTATCATAATATTGTAAAACCGTTGTTTTTTAATGAACTTAACGAGGATGTATCACCTTTTTATTTGTATGTAAATGTAACAACCCCTGAAACACTCCGTAAAGTACTTGCAAATCCTGAAAAATATGCACCGAGCGGTGTTTATATTATGAGAATTCACGGAACATTTGTAAACTTTCTTGATTTATCTCCTGAAATACAGCAGGATATTATTACAAGACTGGATTTGAAATCTACAACAATAGAATGCTAGGCCTTTCTCGGGATAATGGGATACAGTTGTTTCGCACCTTATCTGCTCAACGACCGTAAGCAAAAGCTTACAGTATCCGTTTCACACCTTTTTGCCTAAAAATAGTTCACAGGACTGTTTTTTAACGGTAAAAACCTCCTTGAGGTTCAAATCCTGTTTAATAATTGATAGAAAAAAGATGAGCAACATCTGTTGATGCTACTCATCTTTTTTGGTGCGAGTGTTCTTATAGGATTTGTACGTAAATGCAGTAATAGTAAGGGGTTTAGGCATTGTATTTTATAAAATAAGTGTTTTGCAGAGCAAAACTACAATCATCTTTTCTCTATTCTCTTTTATCTCTTATCTGGAAACGACAATTTTTGTGAAGAGTGAAAAGAGAAGAACGAAAAGATAAAAGTACAAAAAGAAACGACAACTTCCTGTCGAAATTGTCGTTTCTTTCTGGTGCGGATGACAGGACTTGAACCTGCATGAAATTGCTCTCATATGGACCTGAACCATACGCGTCTGCCAATTCCGCCACATCCGCAAATAAAATATTAAATTGTAAAAACTGCACATCAGAAAGGACAGATGGCAGCCGCGTTACGCGTATCCGTTTGCGGTGCCCTGCATCAACGTCCCTTCGGTCGTTGCTTGCAGACCGCGGCACAACTCTGCGCATTCGCTTTATCGTCCACAGGACGCGCTCATGCTCGATTCCAATTCCGCCACATCCGCAAATATAGTATTTAGTTGTAAAAACTGCACATCAGAAAGGACAGATGGCAGCCGCGTTACGCGTATCCGTTTGCGGTGCCCTGCATCAACATCCCTTCGGTCGTTGCTTGCAGACCGCGGCACAACTCTGCACATTCGCTTTATCGTCCGCAGGACGCGCTCATGCTCGATTCCAATTCCGCCACATCCGCAAATAAAGTATTAAGTTGCATTCATCAACCTTTTGAATTATAACATAAGGTTTTGAAAAATGCAACAGTTTTATTTAAAATATTTCACGTCAAATTTAAAGTCTGTATTTCAAGAAAAGTATTGAAATGATGGGAAAAGTGTAATATAATATTCTTGATTAAATATAAAATGAGGGATTATTATGAAAAAAGTTACATCGGCGATATTGGCTATTTGTATTTTACTTACCGGCGTAATTAGCTACGTTTATGCTGAAGAGGCAGTGGTAGGTGCACCGTCCTTTTCGGCGGAGGGTGGTATATACAGCGAGGAATTTACACTTACTATTGACGGAGGCGGAAATAAGGTTTACTACACCTTAGACGGCAGTATGCCCGATGAAAAAGCTCATCTTTACAGCGAGCCTATAACAATTGACCCTGTAAAGGTTTCACCCAGAAGCATTCAGGGAAGAGTGGCTCAGCAGAGATGGGAAAAGGGTATTGTTGTACGTGCCGTAGCGGTTGACGCTTTCGGAAATATGTCTCCGGTGGTGACAAATACATATTTTATTTCCGATATGGTAGGTAAGCTTAATAAGAACGTTCCCATTGTGGCAATTTCCGGTAACCCTTACGATTTCTGGGATTACGAAGAAGGTATTTATACAAACTACGAATACGAGCATAACATTTTAGGATATGTTGAATATTTTGACAATAACGGTGAGGGCTTTGAAAGAAGCCTTGAGTTGAAGGTTTCGGGTCATGGCTCCAGAAGTAACCCCAAGAAGAGTATTCGTCTTTACTTTACAAAGGGCGATACAGAGGGCAGAAAGAACCTTGAATATGATATGGTTGAAATTGCCGACAAGAACTTTTACGATGCAAGCAAGGTTGAGAAGCACGGTAAGATAACCTTCCGTATTTCTGACTGGGCAGAAACAGACCTTCGTGACCCTGTTGCACAGAGGATTACTGATTTCATGCGACCCGACACAGCGGCATCTACACCTGCGGCATTATTCATTAACGGTGAGTTCTGGGGTATTTACGAAACACGTGAACAGTACGACAACCGCTATCTTGACTTCCACTATGAAGATATAGGTAAGGATGACGTTGTTTTCCTTGACCGTGACTGGACAACAGAAAACTATACCTTTACTCTTTCCGACAACGGCTACGAGGGCATTGAAAGAATCCTTTACGAGGAAGGCCCCGAAGAGGATGAGGAATACTACCGTGACCAGTATAACTATGTTCAGTATCTGATGCTTAATGCAGAGGACGAAGAGGTGTATAAGGAGCTTTGCGGTTATCTTGACATTGATAACTTTATTGACTATCTCTTTGTTTGCTTCTACTGCGACAACATTGACTGGCCCGGCAACAACTTCAAGTTCTGGAGAACTACAATGGAAAGAGCTAACGGCGATTCCTATGCGGCAGACGGCAAGTGGAGGTTCATGGTACATGACTTTGACCTTGCCTTTGACGGTGTGACAAACAACACCATGGAATATGTGTTGAAGAGTAAGCTTCCCGAAACAGATGCAAGACATCCCGGCTTTGTGGCTGAAAGGTTTGAAGGGCTCTTTAAGAATGAGAATTTCAGAAACCGCTTTGCACAGCGTGCAGCGGCATACCTTGGCACAGCTGTTTCCGTTGAAAACATGACGGCGATTGCAGAAGACCTTATAAAGGACCGTGAGGCAGTTAAGGGCTATGACCTTATGCGCTGGAACAACATGAGCGGTACTTTAAAGAGCAGAACAGATAACTGGAGAGAAAGAGTGAGAAGTAAGTTCGTTGGCTTTGCGGAAGGAAGAAACCCTTACTTTGAAAAAATGGTTTCCGATTTCTACAAGAAGTACTATAAGAGTGAAATCGGCGATGTGACGAGCTTTAAGTTTGAAATTGATACAGACAAGGCAAGCGTTGACATTGATGGTGCAGTTGTAAGAGAAAGCTTTTACGGCGATAAGGCAAAGAGCTTTACTTCAGATTTGTATACAAACATTCCCGTTACAATTACGGCAGAATGTAAGGAAGGCTACTTTGTTAAGTCAATAACTGTAAACGGCGAAAAGTTTGAGGGCAGCTTTGTAACCCTTACCCCTGAAAAGAAGGAATATACAGTTTCCTTTGAAATTGCAGAGGGCAAGAGTGAGGGAGAGTCTGTAGCTGAGATTGCTGTTATGAGAAAGGGTCGCTTTACAAAGATGAATGTTGGAGAAAAGCTTCCTGTAGAGGTTATCGGAAGGAAATCAACAATGGGCGTTGACAGAGTTTTCGGCTATGATGTAAAGTGCGACAGCAGCATTATTGAAATTGGCGAAAATGGTATTATCACGGCAAAGGAAGCAGGCAAGGCAGAAATTACCGTTAATTACCGCAATTTGTCAGAAACATTCCCCGTTGAGGTTAAATAATAATTAAGTTTAAATTTGGAGGAAGCGAAAGTTTCCTCCAACAATTTTATGAAAAAAGAGGTTGATTGGAATGGACAGAACATTTTACATGGGCAACAGAAAGTCTCTTTATGATACCCTTGCCCCGGGAAGCATGGTAGTTATGTACTCAGGTCATGCTCCGAGAAAGACGGCAGACGAGCCGTATCCTTTCTTTGCGGACCGCAGCTTTGTGTATATGACGGGTGTTACAAAGGAAAACATTATTTTTACTGCCGTTAAAACAGACAGCGGTGTTGAGGAAACAATGTTTATTCTTCCTCCCGATGCACATGCTGAAAGATGGAACGGTGCAAGAATAAAGGCACACGAGGCGGAGGAAATTTCCGGTGTTACAAAGTACAGATACGTTAAGGAATTTGGTGCATATCTTAAAGGCTTGGCAACAAGCGGAAAAATTGACACCGTATGCCTTGACTTTGATAAGTATTTTGAAAACGAAGAGCCCCGTGAGGCATTTGTTTTAGCTAAAATAATTATGAAGGAATACCCTTATCTTAATTTAAAGAATATACATAAGACAATTGCTAACATCAGAACAATCAAGAAGCCCTGCGAAATTGAAGCAATGAGAGTTGCCGAAAGCATTAACAAGGAAGGCATCATCAATATGATGAAGGCTTCAAAGCCCGGTATGTATGAATACCAGTACAAGGCTGTATGGGATTACACTCTTATGCAGCACGGGGTTTTAAGCCCTATGTTCCCGTCTATTATTTCTGCAGGTAAGAACAACTTCTGTATTCATTATTACGATTATCTTGGCAAAGCACAGGATGGGGATATGATACTTAACGACGTAGGCTCTGTATGGGATTTCTGCGGTACTGACGTTTCACGCGGATGGCCCTGCAACGGTAAGTTTACCGATAAGCAGAAGGTGCTTTATGAATGTGCATATGAAACAAGTAATTACATGTTCTCCATTTTAAAGCCCGGCTTTAAGATGGCAGAGGTGGATGCTACTGCTAAGGAATATAACGCTAAGCTTTTACGTGAGGTTGGCGTTTTAGGTAAGGATGAGGACCCCGGCAAGCTTATCTGGCACGGTGGTGCACATCACGTTGGCTTTGATACACATGATGTTGTTGATGTGGCAGGCAAGGCTATTGAACCCGGTATGGTTTTCTGTGTTGACGTTGGTATTTACTGCGAGGAATGGGGCATTGGCTTCAGGTTGGAGGATAACTGCCTTATTACAGAAAATGGCTGTGAAAACCTTTCAAAGGATGTTCCCAGAAGCATTGAAGAAATAGAAAGTATAATGGCATAAAAATAAGGACTGCACCCGCAGTCCTTATTTTTATCTTATAATGATATAATCTGTGATGTAGTTTGAGTTATCAAGCATAAAGGCTTTTACGGAAGCCTCCTCAGAAAAGCAGGAAAGAGGGATTGAGCATTCCCGTTCATCTTCTGTAAGGTGTTTTGTTTTAACGATTGTCATTGAGCCTTCACTGTCATAGGCGGCAACAACTGCCAGTATATCGCTTTTGTTTTCACCACGGGAGAAGGCTACGCTAAAATTTACGCTTTCACCACTTACGGTAATTGCAGGCTCGACTATAACAGAAGGGGCGGTTTCCTCGATTGTAACCTCTGCATAGGCATAAATAGAAGAGTTTTCAATTTTGCCTTCAACTGTTACCGTGCCTGAAGAATGGGTAAATTCGGGAGGGATAGAATCCCATGTAACGCTCTTTACAGCCTTTGAACCGTCAAGATGTGTAACTTCAACCTCCTCGGGTAAAAGGAGCTCGTTGCCCTTTGTGAGGCTTATTTTAACCTTTTCACTACTAACTACTGCATCTTCCTTTGTGTGAATACGGAAAACGGTGAAGGAATTGGCAGGAAGGTTATAGGTGAAGCTGTCTGAAACATCTGTGGTGAAGGTTACGGGAGCAATGTTTTTGGGGCTCTCGGTACTGTTTACAGCCCAGATATCATTTGTACTAAGCTCTGTTACGTGAGCAATAGGTGCTATATGGTTTGCATTAATGTTAAACAGGGTTTCCATAGCATCAGTTGATGTATTAACAGCCTTTATGATAATGTCGCCCGTTTCTTCGTGGAAGGAGGAGGTTGAATACACATTCTGCCTGAAGGAGGCAAAGTTTACAACCTCGCCGTCAAGGTAGCAGGTGAGCTTATGAGGCTCAACTGTTATTTTAATTTCATACTCACGGTTTTCCTCGATATAGGTTGTGGTGTTCTGCACTGAATATTCATAGGTGTTGCCGTTTTCGGTACGCTGGATGGCAGAATATGCATTGCCCCAACCGCCTATGTTGCAGGTAAAGTAGTTGTTTTCGTCCTCCCACATAACGGGGATAAGGAAGCCTTCTGTACCTGAATGCTTTTTTGCCTTCAGGGTAAAGGTATAGTTTTCCATATCCGTTGTACCGAAAAGCAGTGCAGGAGCCTGAGCACGGTTGTCCTCCTGAGTATAGCCGTTTTCATCCTTACGCCAACTTCCGGAACCGGTGGAGGTGGGGTCACCAAGGTCGATTGTTTCGCCCGTCTTGTTGTTGGTTATTTTCATATCATAGAAGGAGGCAGAGGTTGTCCAGGTGCTTATGCCTGCCTTACCGTGGGGAACAAATGCATTGTTGAAGTTTTCGGTTTTATTTTCAACGGTGTATGAGCCCGTGTTATTTGCATACATACTCTGCACATAATAATCGGGTGCACCGAACGCAACGGAATTGTTGAAGCCTATAAGGTCGGGATACCACTGTGTGTAGCCTTCACGTGCAAAGAGGGGAGCATAGGAGGCAAGTGCCACAACATCCGCATTCTTTTCAAGACTTGTCATAAAAGCTGCTATTGACAATGCAGAATTCATGTTGCTTTCCCATTTTGACTGACTGCGACGTGATGCATATTCCCCGGGGAATGCCTTGTAGCCATCTCTTGAGTAGCCGTCATAACGGTCAAGGTTTGTATAGAACCAGTCAGGTGTGCGGTAATAGTGCTCATCCACCGCATAGGCAAAGTTTTCCTCGCCATTGTCAAGGTGTGATTTAAGGAAATTCCAGGCTCTGTCAAAGCGGTCACCGGAAGCATCGGGGCCCGAGGTTGCAATTAATTTAATATCGGGGTAAACCTTGTGGATTTCCTTTTCAAAGGCTTCGTAACGCTCAAAGAAATTAACACGGTCTGTTTCCCATTGCTCGTTACCGATGCCGATATATTCAAGGTTAAAGGGCTCAGGATGACCCATGGAGGCACGAAGTGCACCCCATGTGGTGTCTGTATCACCGTTTGCAAACTCGATTAAATCAAGAGCATCCTTGATATAGATGGAGTATAAATCCTCCATGGATGATACATCACCCGTCTGGAACTGACAGCCGATACCAACGTTTACAACGGGAAGAGCGAATGCACCTATATCCTCACAGAGGAGGAAGTATTCATAAAAGCCTAAACCATAGGACTGACAGTAAGCGTAGCGACCGTCACCGCCTGTGTGAAGCTGCCAGCGGTTCCAGTTTTCACGTCTTTCTTCAACGGGACCGACGGTGTCCTTCCAGGAGTAGCGGTTTGAAAGGTTATAGCCTTCTATGATGCAACCGCCGGGGAAACGTAAAAAGCCCGGGTGCAAATCCTTAAGCATCTGAACAAGGTCGGCACGGAGACCGTTTTTGCGGTTCATCCATGTGTTCTGCGGGAAGAGGGAAACCATGTCAAAGTCAATGCTTCCTTCCATGCTGTTAAGAATTGTAATTTTAACAGTAGCATTTGTTGCAGAGGCTACTGCAGTTATTTCCTTTTCATATTTCGTCCATTCAGAAGATAGATTACTGATAAAAGTTCTGCCTATAATGCGGTCACCTTCCAGAAGTGTGACCATTATCTGTCCCGTATAGTTGCCGTTTGTGCGAATAAAGGCGGAAAAATCGAACTTTTCACCGCTTTTTACATTAAAGCCTTCATAGCAGGCGTTTGAAAAATTGGTTAACCTTTCGGGATTTATAAAACGAAGGAATGTGGTGTTGTTTTCATTCAAGGGGTTTTCCTTTGAAAAGGTGGGAGAGGAAGAAAATGACCAGGCGTGGTCGGGGATGGGCTTTGGGTTAGCATCCCACTGTGCGTTCACGGCTTCAAAGGAGCGGTTCTGCACACATTCTGCATACAAGCCACCGTCTGCGGCATAGTTAATGTCTTCAAAGAAAAGACCAATCATATCGGGATTGATGTCAACGCCCTTTTTTGTTGCATCTATGGTGATTACTGCATTAACGTTTGTTACGGAGGGGACGAGGAGAGTATATGAAAAAACATTTTCCTCACCATTTGTTGTAACGTGGGCTGTGAGGGTAACCGTTTCATCGCCTTCGCCTCTTGTAACTGTACCGTCGGGTGCGATAATACTTTCGTTACTGCTTGCCCAGTAAATTTTTGTTGCTTCCCCTTCAAAGGTGGGGAGGTGTATGCTTTCCTTAACTGTCAAACCGTCAAAAAGTGCGGCAGTTTCCGCAATATATGCTGCAAAGTCGCTTTTAACGCCACAAGCCATGTTTTCAATTATTTCATCACGGTTAAGAGCACGGGTGAATACCTTGAATTCATCTATAAGACCTTTAAAGTAAGGGTCAGCAGAAAACTGTGATTTGCCTATGTATGATGCGGCATTATCAATATCTGCAGGGGAATTTGTGCCGAAAGCATTGCTTTCAGCCTTTAAAATACCGTTTACGTAAAGCTTCATAAGGGTATTTTCACGAACTAATGTGAAATGATGCCACTTTGCTTCAGTTACTGTACCCGTAGCTGTCATATTAAGCTCGGAGGCTGTTTTATCGGTTAAAAGAGCATAGCGTAAGTCATTGGGTGCACTGAGACCTAAAAAGGCATAGCTTCTGTCGTTTTCGCCAAAGTCAAAAAGACGCATCCAATAGCTTAAGGTGTCAAAGCTTGCCCAGAGGGAAATGGTAAAGTCACCTCCTAAAGCTTCGTTTACATGATAGGGAAGCTTTAAGTAGGAGGAGTTACCATCCATATATACTGCCTTGCCGTTTACGCCGCTTTGTGTAAAGCTCACGTTGAAGGCTTCAGCAGCTTCACCAACTGCGGCATTGGAGCCGTCCTCAAAGGGGTAGTACAGAATCAGTGATTCGTCCTCAAAGGCTTCGGCGTAAACCGAAAAGGGACAGATGGAAAAAACAAGTATCAATGCCAGAATAAGAGAAAAAACTTTTTTCATAATAATCACCCTGAGATTTATAGTTACTTAATTTTACCATGAAAAAGCCGTAAAAGCAACAACAAGAAGCCAAAAGGCTTCTTGTTATGTAAAAAATGTGGATATACGTAAAAATGAAAGGTAGGAGATACACAAAAATGCAACTGTAAAAAAGAGATTTATAAGCATACTGAATATGAGATTGCCGGCAGACTCTTCGGTGCTGTTAAAGCACGCTTTCATGCCTTCCGCAAAAAGCGCTGACAGTTCAAGCATAAGTGTTGCCGCACACATTAAGAAGGATGCGGCATCATTTACTGTATGCACCACAAACGGGGGATGTGCACCACGGGCGCCGTGGGTGCCGCTCTCAAGGATAACAATGTCTTCTTCTTCAATTACAGGGCAATAATAAAGCTGATATATGCAAAAGAACAACGTGAAAATGCATAAAGCATAAAGAAGTATGCCCTGAATGAGAAGCTTGTCCCTCTTTGGCTTTGGCTTAAGTGTGGGATGAGTGCCCGTGAGAATATAGCCTGACCATTTATGCTTCAGCTTTATATGTGCTTTAAAAAGAGAGTTTTCATGGTGCAGGCTTAGCAGACGGGCAATATAGAAAATTGCAAGTATAAGCAGCATTATTACCATTTTCATAGAGTGTGCCTCCAATATACGAAAGAAAAAGGGGAGCTTATTGCTCCCCTTAATAAGTTAAAGTTAAATTACTTTACTTCGTGACCGCCGTCGCCGATGTCATCTACATAGAAGGAAGCGGGGTAGCCGATAATTGCTTCGTATGCCTTACCAACTTCTTCAATGAACTTTTCAACTGCATCTTCACGAACGATGCTCATTGTGCAACCGCCGAAGCCTGCACCTGTCATTCTGGAACCGATTGTGCCGTCGATCTTTCTTGCTTCAGCAACAAGTGTGTCGAGCTCCTTGCCTGTTACTTCGTAAAGGTCACGGAGGGAGTCGCCGCTGGCATTGATAAGACGACCAAACTCAAGAATGTCGCCCTTTTCCAAAGCTTCGATGGACTTAAGAACTCTGTCATCCTCTTCGATAACGTGTGTAACTCTCTGACGCACGATGTCGCGCTTGATAAGGTGCTTATTAGCTTCAAATTCAGCAAGGGAAATGTCACCGAGGCATGTAGCATTGGGGAGAGCCTGCTGCAATTCTGCAAGACCTTCTTCTGTTTCAGCTCTTCTTTCGTTGTACTTACTGTCAGCAAGACTTCTCTTCTTGTTTGTGTTGGAGATAACAATCTTGTAGCCGTCCATCTTTAAAGGAACAAGCTTATAGTCCTCAAGCTTTCTGCAGTCGAGGAAAATAACGTGGTCCTTTTTGCCCATAGCGGAAGCGAACTGGTCCATGATACCGCAGTTAACACCACAGTAGTTGTTTTCAGCACCCTGACCGCAAAGAGCCATTTCGATCATATCGAGGGGTTCATCTATACCCTTAAGTTCGTTGGAGAATGTTGCAAATGTGATAGCTGTAGCAACTTCAATAGCTGCAGAGGAGGAAAGACCGCCACCGTGAGGAATAGTATCGTCGAAGAGAAGCTCACAGCCAACGATTTCATAGCCACGCTTTTCAAGCTCAGCTGCAACACCTAACTGATAGTTACCCCAGGAAAGGTGCTTGTAGTCGTTAATTCTTGTAGCATCTGCTTCTACATAGTCGGGAAGGTCTGTTGCACGCATCTTGATGATTTTGTCATCTGTCTTTCTTGCGGCAATATATGTACCCATTGTGATAGCAGCGGGGAAAACAAAACCGCCACAGTAGTCAGTATGTTCACCGATGAGGTTTACTCTGCCGGGGGACATAAAAATGCGAACGTCATCTTCGCTGCCGCCGTAATACTTGACAAATTCCTTTTTTAATTCTGCAATTGTCATTTCTCTAACTCCTTTTATAAATATATTTATATATTTTAATTATATAATTTTGTTAAAACTAAGTCAAGGTTTAATATTCAAAAACTGTTAATTTTCGCCCTCTGTGTCAACAAGCATGGAAAAAACCGATGTGTAGAAGGTCTGTGGGTCACGTTTGAAGCGACCACACATTGCCTTTGCCATCTTTTCGGTGCCTGCAGTTATTTTTAAATTGAATATATCACCGCCCCGCTCCATAATACGTAAGGTTACGGTATATTCAAAATCGTTAGCTTTTTCGTAGGTAGCCTGCACCGATTCATCGTTTAAAAATGCCCTGGCGTTTTCCTTTGCTGTTGCAAAAAGCCTTTCACGTACGGTGAGGGGTATTTTTGATGAAAAGTAGCTCACCGTGTCCTTACCTTTCTGTGTGAGAGAGTAGTAACGGGTTTCGTTTTCGATGTAATAGGTTACAAGGCTTGTTTCCGTAAGCTCATGAAGATACTGCATTATATCGATATATTCCACAAAGGAATGGGTAAGCACGGTATCAACAATCATCGCGTTTGTAATTGGTATGTTAAAGTTATTTATAACAGTGAGAATGATTAATTTAACATCCTCTTTAGAATCAAAATGATAGTCCATAATTTCACCTCTAAGGTATTATTATACCATAAGTCCGAAGGAATTTATAGTATAATTGGCACATTGCCGTTTCCGAGTACACGAGGAAAATTTCGGCAGTGCATAAAATCCTGCGGAGCATATAATAATCGTTTTCGATTATTATAGCACAAATTCATTTGATATGCTATATTAAATTTAAAAAATGTTGAAAAAAGTGCTACCGTTTGATACAATAATTATCAGGAATTCAGTAAGGATATTGAAAATGGGCGAAAGAGAGGACAGACGATGAAGATTTTTCGCAAAAAGGCAAAAACAATTATTTTAGCGGTAAGTAATTTGTAGTCTGGAATTGATGCGAGAATATGCGGTCTGCGACCGCAATGAATTGCCTTCGGCATGAATTGAAATCAGAGATTTCATGAATTGAGCCTGACGGCTCATGAATTGCACCTTCGGTGCATCAAAAGGCAATTCAATTCATGGAGCGTAGCGAGAATTCATGGCTTTAGCCAATTCATGACAACAACGTTGTCAATTCATTAAAAAGATTGGCATCTGGATTATACAGTCTTTATATAAAGATTGTCGAATAATGTTGAAAGGAGGCGATAGTGTGAAAAAGCTTTTCAGAAAATTCAGAAAAGAAAAACGAGCAGTTCCACCAATGCCTGAATGGAACGAGATAATTGATATGCTTTATGACAAAAATCTTGATTTTGTAGATTCAACAGTAGAGAAAGTTATATATTCAAAGGATAAGTCAAAAAGATATGTCGTTTTAAAAAGTGATAAAGGTTTCTTTACATATCGTCTTGAGAGAATATATCAATTTGATGAAGAAGACTGGAGCTATAGACACAGCTTTGATTTAGCACCGGCATTTTGGCAGGAAGTCAATAATGGAACAAAGTCAATTTTTTCTACTTTGGAAGATGCTTTAAAGGAATTGGAGCACGAAGGAGAATATAAATTTTTTTGGTCCTGAATTGACAAAATCATATAAGGATTGTCGAATTTTGACGGATAAAGAAGGAGAAGACATGAGTATTTTAACATCATTAGTAGTGATTTTTGTAATAATATCATTAGGATTCGTTATAATCAAAAAATTGCTTAGGAAATTGCAGGATAAAAGTATTAGAATTGGTCTAATAAGTGGCTTTGCAACGATAATAATTTATATTGCATTTTCCTACAGTGTTAATGTGTTAACCAAAGGCGAATGTTTTATTACTTATTGGCAAACGCACGAGATTATAAATGGTATTTCGTTTGATGTATTAAAGGCTATAGGAATATGTCTTTCATCTTTTGTGCCTATAATTTTATGTAGGTATAAAAATGCTAAAGAAGTTTTTAAATATTTAATATCTGCATGTTTGACTTATGTATCGTTATATATGCTTATATGGGTGAGTATATACATAGTTGTTTTAATTAGTTTTGTCACAAAAGTAGACTTAAAATTCCCTTTGAACACATGGGATTCAATGTTTTTTGCTCTACTATATTTTCCTATTGGTAGTTTTGTGGGGGCTTTGATTTCGATAGTTATAAATTTAATTTTAAATATTTGCCCAAAGAAAAGAGTGTACTAAAACTATTTTGTTTTTTAGTCTTAACGAGATATAATCTACCACTAACAAGACTGGCATCCAGATTATACAGTCTTTATAGTAAGGGTGTCAGAAAACAAAAGGAGGGCTGATATGAAAAGAAAGATATCGTGGATTATACCATTAATTCTTCTTGCTGTTTCTTTAATTGTACTTTTCAGACCATACCATATGACTTTTGATAAATCGGTTTCAGAAACAAGAATTATTTTTGAATACGAGATTTTTGGTTGTGGGAGCCTTGTGCGCAAAGTTTTAGATGGTGGAGAAGAAATCAGTTCTTCTTTTGCCGAAGAATACCCGGATATTGCGGTAAATGAGGTTGTGTTTTCGGAAGAAAGTGATGAGCCAAGAAAGCATTTGGATTCGGAAAATTTTTTCAGCGGTTTGGCATATGAACTTACATATGTAGTAGAAGGAAATCCTGTGGGTGTTACACACGGTGCACCTGATTGTTGCGACCCGAACGGATTTGCATATAACGAAAATGTTGTGGAGTTTAAGGTTGATAGATGGTATGTATTATCATATCTGCCTTATTTGCTCTTTGGAAATATATTTGTAACGGAGTGCGCAGTTTTTATTATGTGGTTTTCGCTATGCTGGTTATTCTTAGTGTTGGTTTATCGGCTATATAAATTTGTACTAAACGCCATGACGGGAAATTTCATTAAAAGAGGATTGAATTAATATGAAGCAAAAAACAGTTTTTGTATGTAAAGAATGCGGATATGAAGCCGTAAAGTGGCTGGGCAAGTGCCCCTCCTGCGAAACCTTTATGAGCTTTATTGAAGAAAAGGCGGAAAGAACAAGTGCTGCAAGTGAAAATATAAAGAAGGCAACAGTAACCAAGATTGACGAAATCACAATGGAAAACGAGGAAAGGACGGAGTCGGGAAGTAGGGAGCTTGACCGTGTTTTAGGCGGTGGCATTGTAAAGGGAAGCCTTGTTTTGTGCGGTGGTGAGCCGGGTATAGGAAAGTCCACCCTTCTTTTGCAGGTTGCATCCTTCTGTTCAAAAAGTGCACCGGTTTTATATGTATCGGGGGAGGAAAGCGAAAAGCAGATAAAGATACGTGCCGAAAGGCTTGGCATTAAAAATTCCGACATGCTTGTTTGCAACGAAACAGACCTTGACAGCATTATTGATGCAGTTCTGGAAAAGGATGCAAGGGTTTGTGTTATTGACAGTGTGCAGACCATTTATTCCTCGGAATTGTCCTCTGCACCGGGCAGTGTTGGTCAGGTAAGGGAATGTACCCTTCGTTTTATGAAAATTGCAAAGGAGAAGGGCATTACCTTCTTTATTGTTGGCCACGTTACAAAGGAAGGCAGTATTGCGGGACCGAGAGTTTTAGAGCACATGGTTGACTGTGTATTGTACTTTGAAGGTGAAAGGCATCAGAGCTACCGCATTGTAAGGGCAGTTAAAAACCGTTTTGGCTCAACGGACGAAATAGGCGTTTTTGAAATGAGGGACAAAGGCCTTGTGGATGTGCCTGACCCGTCTTTGATGCTGCTTTCAGGCAGGCCCGTGGATGTGCCCGGAAGTGCGGTTGTGTGTGCCGTGGAGGGTACAAGACCGATTTTAGCTGAAATACAGGCACTTTGCGTTAAAACAAGCTTTGCTTCGCCAAGAAGAACGAGCGACGGTGTTGATTATAACCGCCTTACCCTTATGTGTGCCGTTATTGAAAAGGCACTTGGCTTTAAAATGAGCGAAAACGATGTTTACATAAATGTTACGGGCGGAATACGTATACCCGAGAATGCCTGCGACTTAGGCATTGTGTGTGCGATTATTTCCTGCTATTTAAATAAGCCACTTCCTGAGGATATGACCTTCTTTGGCGAGGTTGGCTTAACGGGCGAATTAAGAACTGTTTCTATGGCACAGCGCAGGCTTTATGAAAGTAAGAAAATGGGCTTCAAGAGGTGCATGATGCCCTTTGATGCATTGGGCTCCATTGAAAAAACAGACGGCATCGGAATTGTGAGCGTGCGAAACCTTGGTGACGTTGTGGCATATATTAAAGGAGAAGAAAAATGAGTAAAAACGTGCTGATAACAGGCGGAAGCGGCGGTATAGGTAATGCAATTGCTTCACTTTTTGCAAAAAATGGCTATAATGTGGGCGTTGTTTACAACAGCGACAAAGAAGGAGCAGAGAAGCTTGCAAATGAGAGCGAAAAAATAGAAATATTTAAATGTGATGTGTCAAAACGTGATGAGGTTGAGGCATTGTTCACACAGTTTCACGAAAAATTGGGTGATGTGGACATTCTTATAAACAATGCAGGTATGGCGCAGCAAAAGCTCTTTTTAGATATAACAAACGAGGAATGGGAAAGGATTTTTGCAGTTAACGTAACGGGCATTTTCAATATGTGTCAGTGTGCCCTTCGTGATATGGTCAGAAGGGGTAAGGGAAGCATTGTAAACGTTTCAAGCATATGGGGGTTAAAGGGTGCTTCCTGCGAGGCTCATTACAGTGCAACAAAGGCGGCAATAATAAGTTTGACGGAGTCGCTTAGCAAGGAATACGGCTTGTCAGGCATAAGAGTTAACTGTGTGGCTCCCGGTGTTATTGACACAAAAATGAACTCCCATTTGTCAAATGAGGATATAAGTGAATTGGCAGACGGGGCGGCATTGGGTAGAATAGGCACGGCAAATGAGGTTGCTGAAGCGGTTTATTTTTTAGCAAGCGAAAAGGCAAGCTTTATAACCGGGCAGACGCTCGTTTGCGACGGCGGTTTTATTTAAGTAGCAAAAAAATATCTTCATGAATACTATGTAGTGTAGCTCGCTACATAGTATTTTTATTTGGAGGTATAAGTATGGATGAAAATACAAATTGCTCCTTTGGTTGCCGTGAGAAGGTTTGTATACAGACTGACCAGGTTTACGACTCCTGCAGAAGCAAGGAATGCATAGAATGCTTAAGGGTGTACCTTACGGAAACGGGACAGGAGGCAATAAACCGTGCTCTTGACGTAAAGTGCAGAAAGAGCGAGGTTATATGGGTGTTTACAAATACAGAAAAAATGCCCTTTAACCGAGGCTATTACACCGTTGATTTAAACTATTTCTTTAAGATTACCCTTGATGTATACACGGGTGTGTCACGCCCTGTATGTGTTGAGGGCTTGGCAACCTTCAACAAAAAGGTTGTGCTCTTCGGCAGTGAGGGTAGTGCAAAGATTTTTGAGTCACGCTATAAGGAAGACAGCTTCGACCCTCAGTCCTGGCAGAAAACGAATTTGCCCAAGGCTGTGGTTGAAATATGAGTTTACAAAATGTGTTTTTTACATATTTTAGAAGAATGAAAGCAGACAAGTGCTTTCTTTTTTTGTATACAGCGTAAAACGACATAGAAAAACTATTGACGAGATACAACTGTAGTAGTATAATGATTTTAGGGTAATATTGAGTTTGTTTTTGGAGGTAATAGTATGATTTTATATCATGGAAGTGAAAAAATAATAGAAGCACCTGAATTTGGAAAGGGCAATTTGCGTAATGACTACGGCAGGGGTTTTTATTGTACAGAAGATGAAGAACTGGCAAAGGAATGGGCTTGTTCAAATAACAATAATGGGTTTGCAAATAAATATGAATTTGATATGGATGGACTGAATGTTTTGTATCTGAATTCAGATAAATATATATTACTTAACTGGCTTGCTGTGCTTACAAGAAATCGTACCTATTGGGAAAACAGTACCGTATCGGAAATGGCTAAAAAGTATCTGGCAGATAATTTTATGATTGATACATCTATGTATGATGTAATAATAGGATACAGAGCAGATGACTCGTACTTTTCATTTGCACAGGATTTTGTTTCCGGTGCGATTTCATATCGACAGCTTGGAGAAGCTATGAGGCTTGGAAAGCTTGGTGAACAAATTGTCCTTATGTCAGAAAAAGCATTTAAGAGAATTAAGTATATTTCAAACAGTCCTGCGGATGCTGCAATTTATTATAAAAAGAAAAAAGAACGCGATAGAATTGCACAAAAAGAGTATAGACAAGCAAAGGGTGAAAACATTTCAGCAGACGAATTGTTTATTGTAGATATTATAAGAGAAGGAATGAAACAAAATGATGAACGCTTACGATAAAGAATATTTGTATCATGCACAAAAGAATTTTGGGCACATGGTGGATTTTGCAGTAAATACTTGCGATTTTGATATAGATGAATTCTTTAATATGTTTCTTGCTTCAAATGTGTGTGTACAATTTGAAAATGGTAACCCTTCATATATTGCAGGAAGGACAGGCTGTGAACTTACAAGGTTAATTGTAAGTGAAATCAAAAATGAGGATATTGTGCACGATGATGCTATGTATCTTGATAAAAGCGAGGAATATTGGCTTGGATGGGCTCTTTGCTATTATATATGGCTGAGGAATTATAAGTTTAAATACGTATTGTCTGCTGTTGGTGCAGGTGAAATGATTGGAATGTATGATACTATGCATGAGGCAGATATTTCAAAGTTTGTTGAAACTGTTGACGAAAAATTAACTGAGTTCTATACTCAGACTGCACTTACGAGAATTAGGACTGCCCATGGGATGTCTCAAACCGAACTTGCCGAAAGATCAGGTGTTAATGTAAGAGTTATCCAGAGCTACGAACAAAGGTTAAGAGATATAAATAAGGCTCAATTTTCTACAGTAGTTGCTTTAGCAAGAGCATTAGAATGTGAAGCAGAAGATTTGATGGATAAATAAGGTGAGAGCATGAGTAAAGAAGGCAGATTTCTAATCTTTTGTATGGAAATATATAAAGCGGCAAAAGGCCTTACGGGTAGACAAGTTGCGGAATTATTTAGAAAATATGAATTATATGACTATATTGTTGGCTGTTACGGGGCTTTGCATACTACAGGAACAAACTATATAATAAATGATATAGATTTGTATATTGAAGCGAGACAAGATGGTTGTAAAGTCTTGTAGCGAGAGCTGCAGCATTATCAAAATGTAGAACGTACGACAAAAGAGAAGTTTGGACTCCAAACTTCTCTTTTGCTATATGTTCTATGTAATTAAATAATTTTAAAAATCCGGGCAATTTTGATGGTGTCATTCGTTAATATATTATAGAGAGGCGAAAAGTGGATGACATATGTTGAATATGAATTTGTTAGTCGGCATAATAATTAGCACAAGAAAATGATTTCGAGGGGCTGATTATATCAATTGCAAAACATTAAAATTTATACATGTTGATAAAAAGCCGGGATTACCAGATGGAGAAATCGAAAGAATTTTAATAGAATTAATAATTAATCATACATATCCGTTAAAAAAGAAGAAGCATTAAATGAATTTTTTGACATAAGAAGTTAGTTGTGATATTTGTATTGGTGAAGGAGGTTGTAAATTGAGATTAGTAGCATACTGCAGAGTATCTACTGATAAAGAAGAACAGTTAGAATCATTAGCAAACCAGCAGGAGTTTTTTGAAAAATTTGCTGCCAGAAACAATCATGAGCTTGTGAAAATTTATAGTGATGAAGGGATAAGCGGAAAACAAATGAAGAACAGAAAGGAATTTATGCAACTGATGGCAGATGCAAAGCAAGGTTTATTTGATATGGTAGTTGTAAAGGATATTTCCAGATTTGCACGTAACACAGTAGACTTTTTGGTTTCAATTCGTGAATTAAAAGCACTTAATATTGAAGTCCAATTCGTATCTATAAATCAAACCGTGTTAGGTAACAGCGAATTTGTTCTCACGATGTTTTCAGCTATCGCACAGGAGGAAAGCGCGAATTTGTCAAGTCGTGTAAAATTTGGGAAAAAGATTAATGCAAAGCACGGCAAGGTGCCAAACCAGATATATGGATATGACAGGATTGACAGGTTTACATTAAAAATAAACGAACAACAGGCTGAAGTCGTTCGTGGAATATTCCATATGTATGTGCATGAGGGTTTAGGGTCCAGGCGTATTGCAATTAATTTAACAGAAAGAGGAATAGCTACATTCAAAGGTGCAGAGAGATGGCTTCCAAAGACTGTCAGGCGTATGTTGATAAACCCTATATACAAAGGGATTTTGATTTCTAAAAAAACTGAAGGTGTAAATTTCTTGACGGGTGAAAGAAGAGTTCTTGATGATGTAAGTGAATTTACATTCAATAAGCCGGAGCTTGCAATCATAAGTGCTGAACTGTTTGATGAAGCACAAAGGATTATGGAATATAGGCAAGAGGTATACAAGAATGAAAATCCAAACAGCCGTGTGAGTACCCAATATCCGTTCAGCACATTGATTCAATGTGAGCATTGCGGTTATTCCTTTACAAGGCGGTTAGTAAAACTGAAAAAAGGTACTTTTGCAAGGTGGAAATGTGCAGGAAGAAATATTAACAACAGCAAGTTTTGCCCAAATAATACGGTTATTGATGAGGATGCATTGATTGATGAAATTCGCAAGTATCTGTATGATAAGATATGCGATAAGGAGAGCTTTATAAAGAACTATGAAGCTTTAAGTCGTACATATTTAAAAAATGAAACCGGTACAAGCGAATTTGAGCAAGAAATTGAAAAACTTCAGAAATTAAAATTGAAGTACCGAGAAATGTACATTAATGAAGTTATTGATTTGACAGAATTAAAAAATGAAACTGAAAAAATAAACAAGCGGGTAGCATTGTTAAAATCACAGCTAATAGGTTTGCAGAGAATTACAGAACATTCACACATAACCGCAGAAGAAATATTCGAATACATAGGCGAGGTTCTGAAAGGCGATTATTCGAATGTTGCTTTGAAGAAAATTATCGACAAAATTTATGTCAATAATTCAGGTGAGGTTAAGATTGTGTGGAAATAATTTGTGCATTTTAGGGTCTGATATAGAGGTTGTTGACCCCATCGTTTTAGGTGCAAAAATTGCAGAGCGTGGTGACGCGTGCAATTATTCCTGCGAGGATATTGACATATGCAACATTCCCGACTGTGTAAGAAGGGTATTTGATGACCGCTTTGTAGGGCAGATGGGTGACGGTGGCAGAAATGTGTATGTGTCCCTGGGACTTTTCACAATAGTGAAGTTAGAGCGGACAGTACAGCTTTTAATTCCTGCCTATGACTTCTGCATACCCGAGAAGGAATGTGTGGCATCAACTGTTGACGACCCCTGCAACATTTTTGAGAACATTTCCTTCCCCGTGGACGAATTTTTCCCGCCCAGGCAAGGTTGCTTTGAAGAAGATTAAGTAAAAACCACAAAAACCCCTTGTTTTTTTCATAAACATGGGGTTTTCTGTTGCATTGTGTGTAAAATTATGGTATTATAATTCATATGAAAAACGAAAGGATGAAAAATAATGAAAAAGAAGGTTTTAATTTCTTTCATTGCTCTTGTTTGCCTTGTTTTTTGTTTAAGCATGATTTCTGCTCAGGCAGAGGTTATTACAGGTGAATGCGGTGAAAATGCCCTTTACAGCTTAAATACCGAAACAGGCGTGATGACAATAAGCGGTGAAGGTAAAATGAATGATTACGGATGGGGCAATACACCCTGGGAGTACAACAAGGATTACATTAAGAGTGTTGTAATCGAAGAAGGTATAACAACAGTTGGTGCATATGCATTTAAGGAATGCCCTCAGCTGACAACAATAAGCCTTCCCGATGGCTTGGAGGAGATCAAGGACAGTGCCTTCTACTACAGCAGTAAAATACAGGACTTTACAATTCCCGAAAGCGTGAAGCTTATAGAAACAGGTGCATTCATAGGCTGTGGTGAGCTTACGGAGATTATTATACCCGACAACGTGGAAGAAATCGGCAACAGTGCTTTTGCGGGCTGTATGAAGGTTGAAAAGGTTGTGCTTGGTGAAAAGCTTGAGCTTATTGATGACTACGCCTTCTCAAGCTTGAAAATTACAGAGCTTGTAATTCCCGACAGCGTGACATATATAGGCAGGGAAGCCTTCAGTGGATGCACAAACCTTAAAGAGGTTACCATAGGTGAAAAGGTTAACTACTTAGGAAGCGGTATATTCAGTTCTTCAAGAAACCTTGAAAAGATAACATGGAAGGCAAAGGATGCAGGCGATTCCTATTCGGGAAGCAATCTTTTTAATACAGAAAAGAAGGTTACCCTTGTAATTACTGATAACGTTGAAAAAATCCCTGCATATTGTTTTGAATCCACACTTGGTATATGGATAAACGATATAACAATAGGAAAGAATGTAAAGGAAATAGGTGCATCTGCTTTCAAAAACGGAAGGGTTACAACTGTTAATATTGCAGATTTGGGTGCCTGGTGCCAGATTGATTTTGAAGATGAAAACTCCAACCCCATAAAGAGTGCAACAATGTTTTATGTTGACGGCAAGGTTGTAGAGGATTTAGTTGTTCCCGATAACGTACAAAAAATCGGCAATTATGCTTTTTATTGTGCTACTGCATTAAAGACCGTTACAATACCCGACAGCGTGAAAACAATCGGGAATTATGCCTTTGCTTTCTGTAAGGGCATGACAAACCTTGAGCTTGGTGAAAATGTTGCAGCTATCGGAGATTTTGCCTTTGAAGGTTGTGAGGTGCTTGAAAATATTACATCTTATGACAATATTGTGAAGGTGGGCACAGAGGCTATACATGACACACCTTATTTTAAGAGTATTATGTCTGCTAAAAAGCCCGTTTACCTTGGTAAGTGCTTGATTTCTATTCGTCCCGATGTGATTGGTACCGATCTGGTTGTTGAAGATGGCACAAAGGGTATTGCTAATTCTGCATTTCAGAATTTCACTGGCATTCAGAATATTACAATACCCGACAGCGTGGAATATATCGGCAACAGAGCCTTTTCATATTGTTCAGGTGTTAAAACACTTACAATAGGCACGGGACTTAAAGAGGCTGACGAATTCGCTTTTGAATCCTGCGGTAAGGCAATAACCTTCAATTATAACGGCACAATCAGCGATTGGGCAAAAATTGAATTTGCAAATCATACTGCAAACCCTGCGCATAACACTATAGGCTCCTGGACAAGCGGTACGTTTTATGTAGACGGTAACGAAGTTATGGGTGATATAGTAATTGAAGAAGGGGTAGAGAAAATAGGTAATTACACCTTCTATAACCTGAAGAATATTACCTCCGTGACACTTCCTGACAGCTTAAAAACTGTTGGTGAATATGCTTTCTATGCCTGCAACGGTATGACAAAGCTTGACTTGGGCTCCGGCGTTGAGGTTATTGACAACCATGCGTTTGAGAATTGCGGCAGATTAACTTCTGTAACAATTCCTGACAGCGTTTACGAAATTGCCATATATGCATTCAAGGGAGGCAGTAATCTTACTGAGGTTAAGTTAGGCAAGGGTGTTGAAGATATACAGTCTTATGCATTTAACTCGTGCAACAAATTAACGGACGTGTATTATGCAGGCAGTCGTGGGATGTGGAGAAAAGTGTCCATAGGCACACCAAATGACAGCCTTGAAATTGCTACTATGCATTACGGCATTGAAATGCCCGGTGAAATTGATATGGAAGTAACCCAGACCTGGTATGACAGTGTAATAATCGAAAGCGATGAAATTAAGGAAGAAAACAAGATTGTTGCAATAAAGTTTACAGGCGATAGCTACGTTCACGAAGAGGTTAATTTTGAAGACGGCTTCGGCGAGGTTGAATGCAGTGGGGCAGAATCTGTGAAAATTTTCGTATGGGAAAGCTACGAAACAATGAAGCCCTTATGTGAGCCTATCGAATTTGAATTCAGTACCGACTATTAATTAAAAAAGGAAGAAGCGGTTTGCTTCTTCCTTTTTGTGTGTAAATTATTTTTCAACCTCACAGATTTCGCATATTGCTTCCCAGGCATCGTCAACGCCGAGACCTGTTTGGGCAGAAAAGGGAATCATGATATCGTCATCTGTTAAGTTTAATGTGTAGTAAATATCATCAAGATGGTCGTTTAATTTTGTTTTTGCGATTTTGTCGCACTTGGTAACAAAAATTAAAAGATAACCGTGACGTTCTCTTATCCAGTCTGCCATCTGGGCATCTTCCTTTGTGGGCTTATGACGGGCATCCACCAGAAGTGCTGTGATTTTCAGCTGTTCACGTGAGTTGAGGTAGGTTTCAATCATTTTACCCCATTTTGCCTTTTCTTCCTTGCTTACCTGAGCAAAGCCGTAACCGGGAAGGTCAACAAAGTTTATTGCATTGTCGATATTATAAAAGTTGATGGTTGCGGTTTTGCCGGGCTTGGAGCTTGTACGGGCAAGGCTCTTGCGGTTTAAGAGCTTATTTATAAAGCTCGATTTACCAACATTACTTCTGCCTGCAAAGGCAATGTCGGGAAAAGAGGTGTCGGGATACTGCTTGGGGTTTACTGCAGATATTGTAAGTGAAGCGTTATGAATGTTCATGCTGTTACTCCTTTGTGGGGATTGCTCCGTGCCTTTGAGGGGGTAAAGACAGTATCTTCCTTTTTGCCCTTTTGGGGAAGAAGAGCTGTGCCTATAACCTCATCCGCAGAGGAAACAACCTTGAATGCTATTTTTTTGCGGACATTTTCGGGAATATCCTTTAAGTCCTTTTCGTTTTCACGGGGGATAATGATTGTATCAACACCACTGCGGTATGCAGCAAGCACTTTTTCTTTCAGACCACCTATTGCAAGCACTCTGCCGCGGATGGTAATTTCGCCCGTCATTGCAAGGCGGGGGCGTACTGCCCTTTTTGTAAGTGCACTTACAAGTGCAGTTGCAATTGTAATACCTGCAGAGGGACCATCCTTGGGCGTTGCACCCTCGGGCACGTGAATGTGAATATCGCAGTTTTTGTAGAAGGAGGGGTCAATGGAATATGTGTCTGCCTTGGAGCGGATGTAGGAAATGGCTGCCTTTGCCGATTCCTTCATAACATCGCCCAGGCTTCCCGTAAGCTCAATTTTGCCCGTGCCTTCCATAATGTTTACTTCGATGGAAAGTGTGTCGCCACCAACCTGAGTCCATGCAAGACCTGTTACAACACCGACCTCACCTTCGCCTGTTGCCTTATCAAAGGTGAACTTGGGAGCACCGAGGTATTTTTCAAGAACTGCTTTTGTGACAGTTACGCTCTTTTTGCCTTCTTCGGAAAGCTCTACGGCACATTTACGGCAGATTGATGCAATGGTACGCTCTAAGGTACGTACACCCGATTCCTTAGTGTAGCCGTTTATAATATCAAGAAGAATTTCGGAGGAAATTTTAAGCTGTGACTTTTTAAGTCCGTGAAGCTTAATCTGCTTGGGAACAAGGTGACGGGAGGCAATCTGAAGCTTTTCTTCGTCTGTGTAGCCGGGCACCTCGATTAATTCCATTCGGTCAAGAAGGGGACGGGAAACTGTGGATAAGTCGTTAGCGGTTGTTATAAACATTACGCGGGATAAATCCACGGGGATTTCCATATAGTGGTCAGTAAAGGCATTGTTCTGGTCAGAGTCCAGAACCTCCAGAAGTGCAGATGCAGGGTCACCCTTATAGTCACGGGAGAGCTTGTCGATTTCATCCAAAAGAATGATAGGGTTTGATGACTTTGCCTTTATAAGAGCATTTATTATTCTGCCGGGAAGAGCACCTACGTAGGTACGTCTGTGACCCATGATTTCTGCTTCATCACGTACACCACCTAAGGAGATACGAGTATAGTTTCTGCCCATAGCCTCAGCAAGAGATTTTACGATTGATGTTTTACCGACACCGGGAGGACCGTACAGACATAAAATTGCAGGAGCCTTACCACCCGTGAGATTATGTACTGCAAGATGCTCTATGATTCTGTCTTTAACCTCTTTCATGCCGTAGTGGTCACGCTCAATAATTTCCTTCGAGGCGGAAATATCGGTGTTTTCCTTAGTGGTTTTGTTCCAGGGAAGGTTAAAGAGTGTGTCAAGATAACCATGTGAAATTGCACTTTCGGGAGACTGAGGGCTTAAACGTGTAAGCCTGTCAAGCTCCTTTTTAATTCTTTCTGTTACATATTCGGGGCACTCAAGGTCGGCAAGCTTCTTTTCATACTCTTCAATGTCTTTTAAGTTGCCATCCTTTTCGCCTAATTCTGCAGCGATTGCCTTTGCTTCCTCACGGAGGAAGTATTCGCGGTTGTTTTCGTCCATCTGCTCCTTAACACGAGCCATAAGGTCGGATTCAACCTGGAGAACCTTTACCTCACGGATAAGGTAGTCGATAAGGAGCAAAAGTCTGTTCTTTACGTTCTTTGTTTCAAGAATTTTTTGTTTGTCTTCAATTTCGGCAAGGAAATTTTCGGCAATGGAGTCGGCAAGTGTAGAAGGGCTTTCCTCGTTGATGCCTGCTATGAGTGTATCAGGAGAAGCCTTTGTATTTGCACGGAAGTAAAGGTCGATGAGGGAATGAATCTGCCTTGAAATTGCACTATATTCCTCACTGCCAAGGGTTTTGAAGCTTGAATTTGCCTCGGTTATTGTTGCTTTGATGTAGCTTCCCTTAGTGTCGATAGAATTGTAGGTCGCACGGCATACACCTTCTGCAAGCACCCTTATGCCTTCACCGGGAAGACGGATAAACTGCTTGATTTTAACAACAGTACCTGTTTTGAAAACATCGTTGCCCGTAGGGTCTTCAATGCTTATGTCCTTTTGTGTTGTAAGAAACACAAGACCGTCGGATTCACTTGCTGCCTCTAAAGCCTTTATTGACTTTTTCCTTATAACGTCAAAATGAAATACCATATGAGGAAAAACCACAAGCCCGCGCATTGCTATTGCGGGAAGGGTTTTAGCTTTTATTTTAGCCATAATAATCACACCTATGCTTTTTAAAGTATCGATAGAGATTATACTATAACATAAGAAAAAAAGCAAGAAGCATATTCTTCTTATTGTTGAATAAAAAAGAATTTCTGCGATGAAAATATAAAAAAGGAGTTGATTGGTATTGAAAATAGTTATTTATGCAGTTGTGGTTATGCTTGTTTCGATGTTTTCCTACGCTGCGGGAGAAAGTGCCGAAAGGGTAAAAAACGATGCTGAAGGGGAAAGGGTTGTTGTAAGGGAGATTCAGAGTGAGCCTGTTATACCTGATGGTAAAGAAGAGTTTACAAAGGTTGTGGAAAGAGTTCTGCCGACTGTTGTGGGCATTGAAACGGTTTCGGGCAGACGGGGCGGCGAGGTGAGCCTGGGAAGCGGCGTTATTGTGTCGGAAATGGGGTATGTGATAACAAATCAGCATGTTGTGGGAGAAAGCCCTTATAAAATTAATGTTACTCTCTCTGACGGAAGCGTGAAGGAGGCAGAGTTATGCTGGAGCGATAAAAGCCTTGATGTGGCAGTGGTTAAATTTAACGGAAAGGTGCCTTCGGTGGCGAAAATGGGTGAGTACAGTACCGTAATGGTAGGAGAGGATGTTTTTGCCATAGGAAACCCATTGAGTCTGCAGTTTGAAAGAAGCGTTACAAAGGGTATTGTAAGTGCTAAAAACAGAACTATAAGCATAGATGACGGAGAGAACAGGGTATACATGGAGGATCTGATACAGACAGATGCCTCCATAAACCCGGGCAACTCCGGCGGACCGTTGATGAATGTAAAGGGTGAGGTTATAGGTATCAATACCATAAGGGTATCTTCTGCCGAGGGGATGGGCTTTGCCGTGCCCGTAAATATTTGCGAAAGCGTTATAAAAAGGCTTGAGGAAACGGGTGAATATGAAACCCCTTACCTTGGGCTTTATGCATACACCTCTCAGACAGCACGTTATTTAAAGGGCGATATGCCTCCCTTTAACGGGCTTTATGTGATAAGCCTTGACGTGAATGCCCCTGCATATAAGTCAGGAATACGCTACGGCGATGTTATAACAAAAATTAATTCAACCCCCGTTACCGGGATGCTTGAATTAAGGCGTGAGCTTTTTAAATACGGAGCAGAGGATACGATTTTCCTTACGGTTATACGCTCGGGAAAGGAAAGAGAGGTCAAGGTTGATCTTGAAAGCATGGGAAAAGAGGATAAAGGAGGAAATCAATAAAAAAATAGTGAAGATTTAGTTGAAAAACAAACAGGAATGTGATATGATATTTCAGTCAAGGAGTGTCTTGTCTTATTTGTGTGGAAAGGAGCAGTCTTATGAAAAACTTTATACTGGCATCGCAGTCGCCAAGAAGGCAGGAAATTTTAAAGGAAGCAGGTGTTATACACCGCGTTATTCCCTCTGATGCAGATGAAAACATATCCGATGCTCTTCCACCTGAAAAATACGTTATGGAGCTTGCACTTTTAAAGGGCGCCGCTGTTGCAAAAAATGCAGAAAAGAACGATATTGTTATATCGGCAGATACAATAGTTGTTCTTGATGGCGAGATAATGGGTAAGCCGAAGGACTTTGAGGATGCAAAAAGTATGCTCATGAAGCTTTCGGGAAAATGGCACAGCGTTCTTACAGGCTATTCCGTTATAAGCGGTGCAGACGGTTCTGCAAGCGTAAAATATGAGGAAACGAAGGTTAAGTTCCGTGAAATTACCGAAAAGGAGGCTCTGCGCTACATAAGAAGCGGTGAGAGCATGGACAAGGCAGGAAGCTACGGCATACAGGGCAAGGGCAGGCTTTTGGTTGAAAGAATAGATGGCGACTACTTCAATGTGGTTGGTTTACCAATTTGTGCTCTTGCAAAAATGCTTAAGGAAGATTTCGGAATTGATATATTGTAATTGAGGATTGATTTTATGCGGGGACTTTGCGTTGATCTCGGTACGGGAAGCACCTGGGTTTGTTCCTTGCCCGGAGGGGCAACGGTTTGTGAGCCCAGCGTTGTAACCGTTGATACAGAAGATGGTATAATAATTGATGCAGGCAGTATTTCAAAGGAAGCCATTGGTAAAACGCCTGAAAGCTTAATGGCGATAAAACCTCTCTCAGGTGGCGTTATTGCTGATTATTCGGCGGCTGAGGGCATGGTTAAAATGCTTGTTAAAAAGGCATTGAACAGAACTGTTCTGACGGGTGTTACAGCCTTGGTGACGACACCCTCCAATGCGACACAGATGGAAAGGCGTGCAGCGGCTGAAACTGTTAAAAACTTAGGTGTTTCAACTGCCTATACAATTCCCGGCAGTATGGCGGCGGCACTTGGTGCAGGCGTAAATGTGCTCACCCCTACGGGTAACATGGTTGTTGATATTGGAGCAGGCACGGCAGATTCTGCAGTTATTGCCCTTGGAACAATTGCCACGGGAAACTGCATTAAGGAAGCAGGCGACAGCATGGATGCTGCCATTGTTTCCTACGTGAAGAGAAAATATAATGTTATAATAGGCGAAAACACAGCGGAGAAAATGAAAATTGAGCTTGGCTGTGCACTGCCTAAGGCTAAAAACGAGCTGAAAAAGTATAAAGGACGGGATATTTCCACGGGGCTTCCCAGGGAAATTGCTCTTTACAGCGAGGAAATACGCCTTGTTGTTGCAGACATAATTAAGAAGATTATTGATTCGGTTATTATAACACTTGAAAAAACACCTCCGGAGCTTCTCAGTGATGTAATGGAGGCAGGAATTATACTTACGGGCGGTTGCTCAAATCTTTACGGAATAGAAGAGCTTTTTACACAGAAGACGGGCTTTAAAACAAAGGTGGCAGAGAGCCCATCGGGATGCACAATCCGTGGTGCACAGAAGGTTATAAGCGATAAAAAGCTCAAAAAATTACTTAAAATAACTGATTGACAGAGGGTTAATCCCGGGATGTGAATTAAATGAAAAGATTTTCCAAAAATTTTTATATAAGAGTTGCTGTTGCCAGTGCAGTAATACTGCTTGTGATGGCAATTTCCACTTTGTCTGTGGGAAAGGCAGATATACTTACAAATGCTGTGAATATGGTCACAGAACCCATGCAGAAGTGCTTTAGCTTTGTTTACGACAAGGTTTCCGGGGTTGTTGACTCCTTTGTTAAGGCAGGCAGCTATGCTGAAGAAAATGAGCTTTTGAAGGCGAGAATTGCCATACTTGAAAATGACTATTCCGACATTGAGGCTTACAAAGCTGAAAATGAGAGGCTTCTTAATCTTCTTAACATGAAGTCGTCAATGCCGCAGCTTAACCTTCAGGGAGCCTCTGTAATTTCCATTGAGGCAGACAACTGGTACAATGTTATATCCATTGACAAGGGCTCAGGCATGGGCGTTAAGCTCAATGATGTTGTGCTGACGGCACAGGGGCTCGTGGGCACTGTTTACGAGGTGGGCACAACCTGGGCAAAGGTAAGGGAAATTGTTGACATGGAGTCATCCATAAGCGTGGTTTGTGCAAGAACGGGCGACAGAGGTGTGCTTGAGGGCGACTTTAACCTTGCGGCAAAGGGCAGATGTAAGCTTAATTATCTGCCAAAGAATGCAAAGGTTGTTATAGGTGACAGAATTGAAATATCCGATACGGGAAGCATTTATCCCAAGGGTGTTTATGTAGGTAAAATTGTTGAAATTTATGACGATGATGACGGGTTGACACTTACTGCAATTGTTGAAAGTGAGGTTAACTTCAATTCACTCAGTGAGGTGCTTGTAGGAAGCTGATGAAGGAGGGATAAAATGAGCTTAAGATATAAATCGGTTATGCTGGCTGTGGTTATTTTGCTTCAGCTCACAGTGTTGTCTCATTTTACTCCCTTTGGCATTATTCCAAACTACATTCTTGTGTTTACCCTTGCTGTGTGTATTATATGTGACAGTGTTGAAAGTGTGGTTTTTGCCGCATGTATCGGGCTTCTTGCAGATATGCTCACGGGAGCACCTATGGGGCTTAACACAATTATTTACATGTACCTTGCAATTTTTGCAGTTGCAGTTACGGGCATGGTTTACACAAAAAGCATAAAGGTTGTTACTCCCATGTGCTTTATCGGAGCCTTTTTATACGAGCTTATATTCGGTGTTTTAAGCTCTCTTATGCGAGGCTCGGCATTTTATCCCGAGGCAATTTTCCGTGTTATTCTGCCATCGGCATTTATTAACACTCTCATTTTCATTCCCGTGTACTTTGTTTTGTCAAAGCTCAGGTTTGAGAAGAGGAGAAAGGGGATAAAATATGAACGGCAGATATAGAGTATTATATGTTATCCTCGCAGTTATTGTCGCATCCTTTGCGTTAAGGCTTGTTTCAATTCAGCTCATATCCGGGCAGGAATACCGTGAACAAAGCCAGAAAAGAACAACCAAGACAACTGTTAAGGAAGCTCCCAGAGGGGATATAATTGACCGCTACGGCAGGGTTCTTGTTACAAATAAAATGTCCAACTCCCTTATAATAAAAAAGGTTAAAGGGCAGGATGATAAGGCTCTAAACTCTCTTATAAAGAGCCTCTACAAGCTTTCAGAAAGCTGTAATCACTACGTTTCCACAACTTTTCCAATTATTTACGAAAACGGCACTGTGAAGTTTCTTTTTGAAGAAAATGAAGCAGAACCTAAAAAGAGAGAATATGCATGGAAGAAAAAGTACGGTATTGATGAGAATGCCACTGCAAATGAGGCGTTGCAGTTCTTTTCCGAGAAGTATTCGGTAAGTGAACCCAATATGGAATACCGCCTTAAAATAACTTCCACAAGGTACGAAATGACACTTCGTGATTTTTCGTATACTATTGATTTTACATTTGCAAGCAATATTCCCATGGATATGATTACTGTTATTAAGGAACAGCAGAATCTTTTCTATGGTGCAGATATACTGACAAGCGCCACCCGTGATTATAAGTACCCATATACGGCAACACATCTTTTGGGAAGAGTGGGTAAGATAAATGCAGAGGAGCTTGAACTTATGCGTGAGGATGGCTACAACATAAACTCTGTTGTGGGTAAGCAGGGCATTGAAAAGTATGCCGAAAGCTATCTTCGCGGTATTGACGGTTTAAGCGGTATTGAACAGACCAAGGGCGGTAAAAACATATCAGAAAACGTGCTTGAGGAAGCTATACCCGGAAATAATGTTACACTTACCATTGACCTTGACCTGCAGAGGGCGGCAGAGAGTGCTTTGTATGAAACAATTGTTGACGTGCGGGCAAACGCTGAGGATGCTGCAAGCGGAAGATATGCCGACTCGGGAGCGGTTGTTGCATTGGATGTGAATACCGGTGAGGTGCTTGCAATGGCATCGTACCCCACTTACGATACAACCCTTTTCAATCAGCGTTATTCCGAGCTTCTCAATAACGGGGCAAAGCCTCTTATAAACAGAGCACTTTCCGGCGAATATTCCCCCGGCTCAACTTTTAAGATGCTTATTGCTGCCGCTGCTATGGAGGAAGGCGTTATAACACCCTCAGATATTATAACAGACAAGGGTATTTATACCTATTACAGGGACTATCAGCCCCGTTGCTGGGCATACAGACAGCACGGCACGGTCCATGGGGCAATTAATGTTACCGGGGCATTGAGAGATTCCTGCAACTACTTTTTCTACGATGTGGGAAGAAGGCTCACCATTGAAAAAATTGATGAGTATGCGGAAAAGTACGGCTTCGGGCAGATTACGGGCATTGAAATCCCTTCTGAGGAGCACAAGGGTGTGGTTGCATCCCCTGAAAACAGAAAGAAGAATAATGGCACCTGGTACCCCGGCGATACCCTTCAGGCATCTATAGGTCAGTCCGACACACTTGTGACACCTATTCAGCTTGCAAGCTATGTTGCAACAATTGCAAACGGAGGCACACGCTATAAGCCCTATATAATCAAAAGCATTGAGGATGATGCAGGCAAGGTGCTTGAAGAGACAAAGAGCGAGGTTGTGGGCGAAATAAAGCTCAGTGACGAGGCTTACGCGGCAATTACCCGTGGCATGAGGCTTGTTGTGACAGAGGGTACGGGCGAAGCGGCATTCAAGGGTTGCCCCGTTGCTGTTGCGGCAAAATCGGGCTCAGCACAGATGGGCAGATACACAAACGGTATTTATGTTGCCTATGCACCCTATGAAAATCCGCAGATTGCAGTAGCTGTTGTTATGGAAAAATCAGGTGGCGGCAGTGACGCTGCACCCGTTGTAAGAAAGGTAATTGAAAAGTATTTTGCAGGCGAGGTTGAGGAAGACACAATCAACGACAGAAATACTTTGATTCAGTAGGAGTAAAGATGAAATTTTCGGTAAAACTTGACAGAGATATTTTAATATTGAAATTGGATGAGGAAAGAAGCTTTTTGGAGCAGAAGGAAGAGGTTGAAAAATACCTTCTCGGCATGAAGAGCTTTCTTACAAACGGCAATGTACGCTTTGGCTACGAGGGCTGTGACCTTTCCTTTGATGAAGAGCTTGAGCTTTGCACTATTGCAGACAAGGCCTTCGGCTACGAGGTGAATTTTGTCCACAAAAAAATGCCACCCCGTGAAATGACACGCCATATGGGCGGAAATGGTGAAAAGCTTGTCAGGAAGGTTTACGGCACTGTAAAGCCCGGTGAGGTGATAGTATCCGACGGTGATATACTTGTTTTAGGTGACGTTAACCCCACAGGTGAGCTTAAGGCTGCAGGAGATATATTTGTTATAGGTAATTTAAGAGGCGTTGCACATGCAGGCTGTTCAGGCGATGAAGGTGCGGTTATATATGCAATGCACATGAACCCCGTTATGGTAAAAATTGCTGAAAAAATAGGGTTTGTGCCTTCAAACACCGGCGACAACCTCAATGGGCTTGCGCAGATTACAGATGGCGAAATTAAGGTGAAATTAGTATAAATGAGGGATTAGTATGGGTGAGGCAATAGTTATTACAAGCGGTAAAGGCGGTGTGGGTAAAACAACACTTTCCGCAAACCTCGGCTGTGCACTGGCACTTTCGGGATCAAAGGTGCTTCTTCTTGACACTGATATAGGACTCAGAAATCTTGACATTCTTTTAGGCTTTGAGGACAGAATAGTTTATGACATCGTTGATGTGTGCCATGGGGATTGTACAAGGGAGAAGGCAACCATAACGGACAAAAGAACCGAAAACCTTCACTTTATTCCTGCATCCCAGGCAAAAGGGAAGGATGCTGTTACACCTTTGCAGATGAAAAACCTTATTTCAAAGGCGAAGGCAGAATACGACTACATAATTATCGACTCGCCTGCAGGGCTTGAGGCAGGCTTTGAAAATGCCATAGCAGGAGCAGACAGAGCAATTGTTGTGGCGGTGCCCGAAATGGCATCTGTACGTGATGCAGACAGAATTATGGGTTTACTTGAAAAGCAGGGCATTGACAGGGCAGAACTTGTTATAAACAGACTTAACATGAAATCTGTTGAAAAGGGCTACATGCTTTCCATAGAAGAGGTGCTCGACATACTTTCTGTAAATCTTTTAGGTGCCGTGCCTGAAGATGACAGCATTTCCTTTGCGGCAAACAATGCCACACCCTGTGTTTTTGACGAAAAGTCGAAGGCAGGAGAGGCATATTCCAATATAGCAAGGCGAATTAAGGGCGAAGAGGTTCCTCTTGTGAACTTCAATAACAAGAAAAACGTTTTTGGCCGCATCATTGATGCGATACTCAATAAGTAAAATTTTGGCACAAAATGCCGTCAATAATATAAGGGGGAAGAGAATATGCATATAGCATTAATTGCACACGATAAGAAAAAGGAACTGATGGTTCAGTTCTGTATGGCGTATAAGAGCATTTTTTCAAAGCATAAGCTTTGTGCAACAAGAACAACAGGCAGTATGATAGTTGAGGCTACAGGTCTTAACGTGGAAAAGCTTCTTGCAGGTCATCAGGGTGGCGTTCAGCAGATTGCCGCACGTATTGCCTATGATGAAATTGACCTTGTGCTTTGCTTCCGTGACCCTGTGTCGGCACGTAAGTATGAACCGGATTTAAGTAACCTTATGTCTCTTTGCGATATTCACTCCGTTCCCATTGCAACAAATTCTGCAACAGCAGAGGTTCTTATTCAGGGCTTGGAACGCGGTGACCTTGACTGGAGAAATATTCTTAATCCCAAAAACAAAGTACAAGACTGAAAAGTAATTTTTAACAGTTGAAATACATAAATTTAGCTGTTATAATGCTTTGTATGGCAAAAGCCACAGGTTAGAAGGTGAACACATGAAAAAGGTATATGTTTCAATCATTGGCGAAAGCAAGGTTGACGGAGACGGAGACAGAACCGAGATGGTTACGGAGGGCGAATACGCCTACCGTAACGGAAAATACCTTTTGCGCTACAAAGAGCATCTGGCAGATGTGGGCGGTGACTGCACAACGGTTATAAAGCTTGACACAGAAAGTGTTGTAATGAGCCGTAACGGCAATATCAACACACAGATGATTTTTGAAATGGGTAAAAGGCATATGAGCCATTACGAAACCCCGCTTGGAAGCTTCACTATAGGTGTAAGCACCGACAACCTTTCACTTGACGTGAATGAGGACGGCGGTAATGTTGAAATTAAATATATTCTTGATATAAACAATTCTGCTCAGGTGGAAAACTACCTGCACTTAAATATACGGACAGAAAGGACAGTTTAAAATGTATACATTACAAAAGAAAAAGGCGGAGGTTTACTCTGTTGTTGAAAATGCCGTGAAAAAAGCATTCGGTGAGGTTGAAATGCCTGCGTTTGCCGTTGAAGAGCCCCGTGATAAGGCTCATGGTGATTATGCGGTTAATGCTGCTATGCTTCTTGCGAAGGCTCTTAAGAAGAACCCCAGGGAAATTGCAACTGCAATTATTGAAAATATTGACAACTCCTCCCTTAAGGCTGTGAAGATTGAGCCTGCAGGCCCCGGCTTCATCAATTTCACACTGGATAAGGACTACATAAAGAATGTACTCTTTGAAATTGAAGAAAAGGGCGAAGGATATGGTGACGTGAACGTTGGCGAGGGCAAAAAGGTTATGATTGAATTTGTCAGCGCAAACCCCACAGGTCCCATGCATATGGGTAATGCACGCGGTGGTGCATTGGGTGATACTCTTGCAAATGTGCTCAAGAAGGCAGGCTGGGACGTTACAAAGGAATTTTATATCAACGATGCAGGTGCACAGATTGAAAAATTCGGTAACAGCTTAGAGGGCAGATATATTCAGATTCTCAAGGGTGAGGATGCAATTGAATTCAGCCCCGACTGGTACCAGGGTGACGATATAAGGGTGCATGCACAAAATTATATTGACCTTTACGGCGACGGTCTTTTAAATGTCACAAGCGAGGAAAGACGCGCAAAGCTTATAGACTATGCACTTGAGCTTAACATTGATGCTTTAAAGAGTACTCTTTCAAGCTACAGAATTGATTATGACGTATGGTTCCGTGAAAGCGTACTGCATGAAGCAGGCGACGTTATGGAAACAGTCAACAAGCTTGTTGAGAGTGGAATGGCTTACGAAAATGAAGGTGCAATCTGGCTTAAGAGCACACTTTTCGGTAGTGAAAAGGACGATGTACTTGTTCGTCAGAACGGTATTCCCACATATTTTGCGGCAGATATTGCATATCACAGAAATAAGATTGAAACAAGAAACTTTGACCTTTGCATTAATATCTGGGGTGCAGACCATCACGGTCATATTGCACGTATGAAGGGTGCACTGGAAGCTGTCGGACAGAATTCCGAAAAGCTTATGGTTCTTATTATTCAGCTTGTAAGGCTTATGAGTGAAGGTCAGCCCGTGAGAATGAGCAAGAGAACCGGTAAGATGATTACACTTTCTGACCTTATTGATGAAATTGGCGTTGATGCGGCAAGATTTTTCTTCAACATGCGTGCAGCAGGCAGTCATATGGATTTTGATTTGGACCTTGCTGTTAAGCAGAGCAACGATAACCCCGTTTTCTATGTTCAGTATGCTCATGCACGTATATGCTCCATTGTACGTCTTCTTACGGAGGAAGGAACAAAGGTGCCATCCGTGAAGGATATTGACCTTGGCGTGCTCAATGCAAAGGAAGAAATTGAGCTTATGAAAAAGCTTGGTGAGCTTCCCGAGGAAATTACAAATGCGGCAACAGCCTTTGAACCCAGTAACCTCACACGTTACGTTATTGATCTTGCATCCTGCTTCCATTCCTTCTATTCTGCGTGCAGAGTAAAGGATGACGACGTGAAGGTGAGAGAGGCAAGACTTAAGCTTGCTGATTCAACAAGAGCTGTTATCAAGCTTGTTCTTGATATTCTCGGTGTATCAGCTCCCGAGCAAATGTAAAGGAATGATTTCATGAAACAAAATAACAAAAAGACGGTGTTGTCACTTATACTTGTGACAATACTGACCATCACCTGCTTTGTAGGTGCATATGCCGAGGAGGTTGTAAAGCCTTCAGCATACCAGGCATCACTTATGAAGAACAGCATTGCAAATTTATGCATTCAGATTGCTGACAACTATTACTATGGCGTTACAGACGAGGACCTGCTCTACAGGGCGCTCTGCAGTGCGATAGACGAGGGTAAGTTTGACTTTGACAAAGCTGTTGAAAAAATAGTAGGGCTTCTTAAAGACGGCTACAGTGAGTTTTACACTTCCGAGCGTTTTGAAAGCTTTTACACAGACATTACAGGGGAATTTTACGGTATCGGCGTGCAGATTATGCTCTCCGGCGACCACGTTGTTGTGGCAAGCGTTTTCCCCGGTTCACCCGCAGAAAAGTCGGGTATTTTACCCTACGATACAATTGTTTCTGTTGACGGAAAGGATATTTCCGGCCTCAGTGTAAATGACGTTGCAACTCTCATCAAGCGTGAAAAGGGTGCAAGGGTGCAGATTGGCGTTATAAGAAACGGACTGCCCAGAACAATTGACTGTTTCTGTGACGAGGTAAGTCAGAGCCCCATTTCCTATGAAATTCTTGAAGATGGTAAAATAGGATATATTTATCTTTCTACCTTCTCTCTGACACTTGATGAATTTATTGACCCCGTTTTAAAGGAGTTTGAAGAAAAGGGAATAAAGAAAATTATTCTTGACATAAGAAACAACGGCGGCGGTGAACTTACAGCGGCAATTGAGCTGGCAAAACGCTTTGTTCCCGAAGGAACAATTGCAAAGCTCAAGTACAAAAACCCCGAAAAGAACGAGGATGTGACCATTGCAAACGGCTTGAAAAACGCTCCTTATGAAATGGTGCTTCTTGTTAACGGCTACAGTGCATCTGCTTCCGAGCTTTTTGCAGGTGCCGTAAAGGACCGTAAGGCGGGCACAATTATCGGCACAAACACTTACGGTAAGGGAAGCATGCAGTCTGTGTTCAGACTCATTACCGGCTGTGGCGTAAAGTACACCGTTGCAGAGTTCCATTCACCCAACGATACAAGAATCCATACTGTTGGTGTTGCACCTGATTTTGCTGTTGAAAATACCGTGCACAAAATTACGGAAGAAGACCTTGAGCCTATGGTTTTCAGCAACGAAAAGGAAAACGATACAAAGCTTAATTTAGCAATAGAGCAGAGGCTTGAAGCCTTAGGCTGTTTCCATAATGAGCCCGATGAGGTTTTTGACGAGGAAACAGGTGAGGCGTTAAAATATTTTCAGATGCTTAAAAATCTGGAAATTACAGGCGAGGCAGACATTTATACCCTTGTGGCACTCAATGACATCATCTATGAATATGAATATACCGATGATGATCAGCTTGAGGCTGCAAAGGCATATCTTCTCACAGGAAAAATCAATTAAATATGCTCTTATGAAATCCGTGGAATTTTACAAAAAATTTCACGGATTTTTCATTGTAATACTGCGAATATTAGTATTGTATTGGGGGCAGAAAAATGTACGAAAGCTATTTAGGGCTGAAAGGCAGACGTGTCTCTAGCAAGGATACAGATAAGTATTTCGGCAGGCTTTCGGATATACTCGTCAATAAAGATACAAGTGAAATAATCGGTATCATTTCAAAAAACGAATCCATTATTTACAAGCACCGTTTGTTTTTTATGCGGGATATTGTAAAAACGGATGAGCTTTGTATCCAAGTTAAAGGCTATGGCGAAAAATTTATAAAAGTTGTGCCTTTATACGAGGATTTCAAGAGCTGTGAAAATGATATCTTCAAAAAGAGAGCCTTGTACCAAAACGGCAGAACGGCAGGCTTTGTGAGAGATATAAGCTTCAACTTTGAAGCAGGGGTCATGTCGGGCTTTGAGGTGGGCTCTTCATTAATTCAGGATCTTATTAACGGACGATTGGTATGCCCGAGCGGCAATACGGTTAATTATCTGAGCAATTGTATAGTTATTGATGCGGCTGTTCAGAAATCACTCTTCGGTGAGGTGTAGAAATGATTTTTTCAAAGGGCTTTGTAACAGGGCTTTTTATGGGTGCTGTTGCAGGCGGTATTATGGGTATGTGCATTGACCCGTTGAAGGATAAGGATTCCGAGAAGATGAGAAAAAGTGCAGGTAAAATTGTACACTCCATGGAAAACATGGCAGACAGCCTTTCAACAATGCACAAATAAAAGGGGGGTTACCCCTTTTTTATTACATAGGAAATTGCGCGCAGAATGTGCGCATATTTGCTTGTAAAATAAAAGTGTACCTTTTCGTCCCCCAAGATTGGGGGAGCGAGGGGGTTGAAGTGTTAAAACACTTTTTTACATATGAAGGTGGGTGGATATATGCGCGATAAACCGCTTTTTATTTCCTCGGTTATAGCGTTTGTTGTTTTTCTTGTATTTATTATAATTCTCTTCAGCCCTTTAAGGAGCGTGTTTTCGCCGTTTGTTACCACGTTTGTGCTCGTTTATATGTTTTCACCGGTTGTGGGCATGCTTGAAAAGTGGGGCATAAAGAGCAGTCTTGCAACCTTTTTTGTGTATGGTGCTGTTTTATCCTTAGGAGCTTTTGCTCTTCTTTACGGAGCACCTAAAATATATACGGCAGTCTTAAAAATATCAGATATGCTTTCAGAATTTGCCATGGGCGAAGCCGGGCAGAAAATTCAGGAGGGCTTCCTTTCCGGGGGGATAGGGAGGGTTTACACAACGGTTGTTTCGGCAACAAAGGGCACATTTAATATTATGGTGAGCTTTGTTGCAGCTTTTTATATACTCTGCGACATGAAAAATGTGAAAAAAGCATTTGGTGAATTTATTCCCGAAAAGCTTGTTGTGCCACTGAAGGTAATTGGTGACGACATAAAAAGCTCCTTCAATTCCTTTTTCCGCGGACAACTGCTCATTGCTGCAATACTGTTTGTAATTGACGGAGCATTTTTATATGCTGTTAAAATTCCTTACAGCATAGGGCTTGCTTTTATTGCGGCGGTACTGGACATTGTGCCCTATGCAGGGGCAATAATTGCAATGGGTCTGATAATTCTTGTAACTCTTATAAGTGAGCCGGGGAAGGTTATTATTGTAGCCATAGGGCTTCTTATAATACAGCAGATTGAAAATAACATTATAACCCCTAAAATTTCCTCCGATACCCTTTCTCTTCATCCTGCAATTACGGTTTTCGCCCTTTATCTTGGTGCATTCGGAGGCTTCTGGGGCATACTTTTTGCAATTCCTCTTGTGTGTGTATTCAAAAGAATATTTCTTCGGTTTATTCAGTCAATAATGTGAAGAAAGTTCTTGATTACCAACGGATTTAGGTGTATAATATGTACAATTATGTCCTACTATGCACGGAAGGGGATGAAAATGGTGAAATACACATATAAAACAAAAGGTACCTGTGCGGCTCAGATAAGCTTTGACATTGAAGGTGATAAAATCACAAACGTGAGCTTCCTTGGTGGCTGTAACGGCAACCTTAAGGCTATTTCCAGAGTTGTTGACGGTATGAGCGTTGAAGAAATTGAGGAATACTTCACAGGGCTCACATGCGGTTACAAGGATACAAGCTGTTCCGACCAGCTTGCAAAGGCCGTAAGATGTGCATATAACGAACTTAATGCTTGACAACAATGTGCATAAATATGTATAATAGTAAAGATTACGAAGGAGTGAACATATATGGAAAGACTTGGTTTGAATGAAATCAGAGAGAGATACTTAAGCTTTTTTGAGTCTAAGGGTCATCTCAGACTGCCCTCGTTCCCGCTTGTGCCTCAGAACGATGACAGCTTATTACTTATAAATGCAGGTATGGCTCCCTTGAAGCCCTACTTTGTAGGAAAGGAAATTCCTCCCAGAAACCGTGTTACAACATGCCAGAAGTGTATTCGTACACCCGATATCGAAAGAGTTGGTAAAACTGCAAGACACGGTACATTCTTTGAAATGCTTGGTAACTTCTCCTTTGGCGATTACTTCAAGCACGAAGCAACAGCCTGGGCATGGGAGTTTATCACAGAGGACTTGAAGCTTCCCAAGGACAAGCTCTGGGTTACTGTTTACGAGGATGACGATGAAGCAATCGATATCTGGGTAAACGAAGTAGGCGTTGAAAGAGAAAGAATAAAGAAGATGGGCAAGGAAGACAACTTCTGGGAAATCGGTACAGGTCCCTGCGGTCCCTGCAGTGAAATTTACTTTGACCGTGGCGTTGAAGCGGGCTGTGGAAAGCCTGACTGTGCTGTAGGCTGTGACTGTGACAGATTTGTTGAATTCTGGAACCTTGTTTTCACACAGTTTGATAAGGACGAGGACGGTAACTACAACCGCCTTGCAAAGCCCAACATTGATACAGGTATGGGTCTTGAAAGAATTGCTGCAATTATGCAGGGAGTACAGAATCTTTTCGAGGTTGATACAGTACGTAACATTATGCTTGAGATTTCCAAAATTGCAGGCGTAAACTACGGCGAAAGCGAAAAGACAGACGTTTCCTTACGTGTTATTACAGACCATATCAGAAGCACAACCTTCCTTGTTTGTGACGGTGTAGGCCCCTCCAACGAAGGCAGAGGCTATGTTCTCCGCAGACTTCTCCGCCGTGCGGCTCGTCACGGAAGGCTTTTAGGCATTAAGGGCAACTTCCTTTACAATATTGCCGATACAGTTATAAACGAATCCAAGAATGCTTATCCTCAGCTTGAGGCAAAGCGTGACTATATCAAGAAGGTTATTCAGATTGAAGAAGCTCGTTTCTCCGAAACAATTGACGCAGGTCTTTCCATTCTTGAAGAATACATTGCTTCTCTTGAAGAAAAGAACGAAAAGCTTCTCAGTGGCAGTGATGCATTCCGTTTGTATGATACATACGGTTTCCCCATTGACTTAACTTCTGAAATTCTTACAGAAAAGGGTCTTGATGTTGATATGGATGCTTTCACAGCATGCATGAACGAACAGAAGAACCGTTCAAGAGAAGGCAGAAACGTTGGCGAAGAGGCTGCATGGAGCGAAGACGTTTACATGCAGATAGGCAAGAGCGTAACAAGTGAATTTGTCGGCTACGAAAACGAAGAGGCAGAGGGCAAGGTTATTGCAATTGTTAAGGACAACGCCATTGTAAATTCTCTTTCCGACGGTGAAAACGGTGTTGTAATCCTTGACAAGACAGCTATTTACGGCGAAAGCGGCGGTCAGAAGGGCGATATGGGTACAATTTGTGCTGATGGCGTTAAGATGACTGTTACTGATGCAAAGAAGCTTGGCGACGGCAAAATCCTTAACTTTGTATATGTTGAAGAAGGCAGTGTTTCCGTTGGTGACGGTGTTACTTCCTCCTATAACAAGGAAAGAAGAATGGACACTGCAAGAAACCACTCTGCTACACATCTTTTACAGAAGGCTTTGCAGGAGGTTGTGGGAAGTCATATCGAGCAGGCAGGTAGCTTTGTTGACGATAAGAGACTCCGTTTCGACTTTACACACTTTGAAGCAATAAGCACAGATGACCTTAAGAAGGTTGAAGCAAAGGTTAACGAGGCTATTATGGCTTCCTACGATATTGACGTTAAGGTAATGCCCATTGAAGAAGCAAAGAAGATGGGTGCAATGGCACTCTTCGGTGAAAAGTACGGTGAAACTGTACGTGTTGTAAACATGGGTGGTTATTCTATTGAATTCTGTGGTGGTACACACCTTAAGAACACTGCTCAGGCAGGTCTCTTCAAAATTCTTTCTGAAGGCGGCGTTGCTGCAGGCGTAAGAAGAATTGAAGCTACAACAGGTCGCGGTGTGCTTGAATACATTGCGGAAAAGGACAGTGTTATTGCTCAGACTGCAGAAATTCTTAAGACAAATACAACAGAGCTTGTAAACAAGGCTGAAAGTGTTACAGGCGAATTGAAGGCACTTCAGAAGTCCCTTGAAGAGGTTAAGGCAAAGATGGCTCAGGCTGCAGCTAACGACCTTCTCACTTCCATCAAGCATGTTGGCGGAGTTGATGTGCTTACTGCACAGCTTGCCGGTGTAAGTGCTGATGAACTGAAGATGCTTACAGACAGGATGAAGGAAAAGTGTGAGTGCGGTGTTGCTGTACTTGCAAGCGTTGACGCAGATAAGATTACTTTTGTTGCAGCGGCTACAAAGGCAGCAGTTGCAATGGGTGTACATTCCGGCAACATCATTAAGGAAATTACAAAGGTTACAGACGGTCGTGGCGGCGGTAAGCCTGACATGGCTCAGGGTGGCGGTAAGCTTGTAAGCAAGGTTGACGACGCTCTTGCTATGGTTGACGACCTTGTAATAGCCCAGACAGGAGGCAAAAACTGATGTCAGATTGCCTTTTCTGTAAAATAGTAGCAGGCGAAATCCCCTCGGGTAAGGTTTATGAGGACGAATACGTTTATGCATTTAATGACATTTCGCCCGAAGCCCCCGTGCACGTTTTAATTGTTCCCAAGGAGCATATTGCATCTGCAAATGAAATAACAGAAGAAAACGCTTTCATCGTGTCGAAAATTTTCCTTGCGGCAAAGAAGATTGCAGAGGATTTGGGCATAGCTGAAGGCGGCTACAGAATAGTTAACAATTGCGGTGAAAACGGCGGTCAGACGGTTAAGCATCTGCATTTTCACCTCCTTGGCGGACGCTCTCTTAACTGGCCTCCCGGTTGATTGAAAAAAAGTTTCAAATTATATCAAATTTACTCTTGACATATTGACATGTTGAAAGTATAATTTATTTGTCACTATATGCGGTTCTAACTCGTTCATACGGTAGAGTCGTGAGGGGAGGTACGAGAATGTCTGAAATAAGAGTTAAGGATAATGAATCTTTAGATAGCGCTCTTAGGAGATTTAAGCGCTCCTGTGCGAAAGCCGGTGTTTTGTCCGAGGTTAGAAAGAGAGAACACTACGAAAAGCCCAGCGTAAAGCGCAAGAAGAAATCCGAAGCAGCAAGAAAAAGAAAGTTTAAGTAATTAGATTTATTTTCCCTGCAAATGATGAGCCATACTCCAAACGGGGTATGGCTCAATTTATTTATTACGGAGGAGCAGTATGTGCGAATTTAAGGTGCGTTCCATGCGCATGTCGGAATTTAATACTGTGGCACAGCTCGTTTACGACAGCGTGCATACTCTTTGCACAAAGGAGTATACCAAAGAGCAGCTCGATGCATGGGTGCCCAAGGATTTATACATGCCTGCATTCCGTCGTTCAATTTTCCGTTGCTATGCAATAGTTGCGGTATGTAATAAAGAAATTATAGGCTTTATGTCAACGGAAAGAGACGGTTATATAAACCGTCTTTACACAAGCCCCGACTGGGTTAAAAAAGGCGTTGCCACGGCTCTTCTTGAAAATACAGAGGAGTGGGCAAAAGTACATAAAATTAAAGAACTTGTTCTTGAAGCAAGCAAAAGTGCAGAGGGCTTTTACATAAAGCGTGGCTTTGTAAAGACGGGCGAAATAAGAAGCATTAAAAATAATCTTGAATTTGTCAGTGCTAAAATGAGAAAGGAGCTAAAAAATGGTTAAACTGGGAAATGACTGGGATAACATGATAGGACAAGAATTCGAAAAGGAATATTATCTCAGACTGAGAGCTTTTTTGAAAACAGAATATGCAAACTACACCGTTTACCCTGATATGTATGAGCTTTTTTCTGCATTGAAGGTTACAAGCTATTCGAAAACCAAGGTTGTTATTATAGGGCAGGACCCTTATCATGAGCCCAACCAGGCACACGGTATGTGCTTTTCGGTAAAACCCGGGGTACAGATTCCCCCTTCACTTTTAAACATGTACAAGGAAATACGTGATGAATATGGCTATGAAATACCAAATAACGGCTATCTGATGCCCTGGGCAGAGCAGGGCGTGCTTTTACTGAATGCTGTTCTCACCGTAAGGGAAGGGCAGGCAGGAAGCCATGCAAACAAAGGCTGGGAAGAGTTTACTGACAGCGTTATAAGAGCTCTCAACAAACGTGAAGACCCGGTAATTTTCCTTCTCTGGGGTAATTACGCCAAGAAAAAGGCAGAGTTTATCGACAAAAGCCGTCATTTTGTGCTTGAGGCTGCTCATCCGAGTCCTCTTTCCGCATCACGTGGTTTTATGGGCTGCGGTCATTTTCGTGAAGCAAACGAAATTCTCCTGAAGCTTCTTAAAACACCTATTGACTGGAGAATACAAAATATATAAGCTGAAGAACAATTTTCCAAATACTACTTGATTTATTTGGACAAGTTGTGATAAAATACCATTATGAATTCTTGAAAGGAGAAGAGACTATGAATTATTCACATGAAGTTGAGAATATGTGCGTGGTTAACAAGGGCGTAAGCCATGGTCCTGCACCTATTCCTCAGGAAGGCAGATGGACAGAGTCCAAGCAGATTACAGATATCTACGGTCTTACACACGGTGTGGGCTGGTGTGCACCTCAGCAGGGCGCATGTAAGCTTACTCTTAACGTTAAGGGCGGTATCATCGAGGAGGCCCTCGTTGAAACACTCGGTTGCTCCGGTATGACTCACTCTGCAGCTATGGCAGCAGAAATTCTTCCCGGTAAGACACTTCTCGAGGCTCTTAATACTGACCTTGTTTGCGACGCTATTAATACCGCTATGAGAGAACTCTTCCTCCAAATCGTTTACGGAAGAAGCCAATCTGCATTTAGCGAAAATGGTCTTTCTATCGGTGCTGGTCTTGAAGACCTCGGTAAAGGACTCCGTAGCCAAATCGGTAC
>JAFSGW010000044.1 GCA_017440585.1 Clostridia bacterium
CATTTTTACAATAACGAAAGAATACAACTAAAAACAAAACTTACTCCGTTAGAACAACGGAGTAAGTATGCTGCATAAATTTAATTTTAGCTACCATAAGGTGCTTTTTTGTACTGTCTGCACAAATTGGTGCAGTTCATTCTGAAGTGCTTTTTATATTTTATTCCTTTGTTATGCCTTCGCAGGCAACCCGTGCCGCATCGGAAGAGATGTTGCACTTTAAGCTGTAAAGGGGAACCTGAGAAAAAAGCTGTGATGCAAATTCAAGTGTGCTTGCAATGCCATCACTGTTTTTTGGCATATATATCTGCTTGAGAAGGAAAGCATTGAATTCTTCAGGGTTAATTCTCTCAATGGAGTTTTCCTCCCCGCGGGAGAGGAGCACAATGCCACATAAAGGAGCTTTTACATTACGGTTATAATGCTCCTTACCGCACCAGGGTGTTCCGTAGGCTATAAACTCACCGTTAATGTAGCGGATAAGGGGCTTGTCGCCATTTACAATTTTAACCTTATCACCGTAGAGCTTTTTCCACTGGCGGATATGCGTTGTTTTGCCTGTGCCCGAGGGGGCTGTGAACATATACGCCTTTGAGTTGTACTCTATAACTGCACCATGCATCAGGATACCGCCATTGGAAACAACATAGTCGCATATTCTGCGGTAAATTTCCAGATATTCAATATAATGGAGGGGATAATTATCCCTGAGCTTTGCTTTTCGCTTTTTGAGAACCTCGCTTGCTATTTCAATGAAGCAGTGGGGCTCTTCCTCGGAAAGGTACGCCTTTACAAACTGTTCGCAGTAGGGATAGCGTTTTTTTATTTCAAACACAAAATCCGCAACTTTTATCCTCAACTAAACCACCATTCCTTTGAAAAGAGAACTGCAAGCAAGCCGGGCTCGTTTTCTTCATTATCGTTGCCGTTTGTTTCATCCTCTGTGGATGTGTCACCGGGCTCTTCTTCGGGCTCGGTTTCTTCATCGGAAGGTGTATCAGTTTCTTCGTCGGAGGGAACATCTGTAACCTCATCGGAGGGTGTATCGGTTTCTTCGTCAGAAGGAGTGTCTGTTTCTTCGTCAGAGGGAATATCTGTTACCTCATCGGAGGGGGCATCTGTCACTTCGTCGGAAGGAGCATCAGTAACCTCGTCGGAGGGTGTATCAGTTTCTTCATCAGAGGGGGCATCTGTAACTTCATCGGAAGGAGCATCTGTAGGCTCCTCTGTGGGAGCATCTGTTTCTTCCTCTGTGGGGTCTGTTTCCTCCTCTGTAGGCTCTGTTTCATCCTCTGTGGTTCTTTCTTCCTCGGGGATATAGTCAGGGTCGTCATCGTCGTTTATGTCGAAGTCATCATCCTCTTCGTCCCAGCCGCCACCGCCGTTGTCGTCGCCGTCATCACCCTCAACCGATCCCGGGGGTCTCCAGCCGTCATTGAAGGGGTCGTCTATAACGTTGTCCTTATCGTTGTCAATAGGACCGTCATAGGTTTCCTCCTCTGAGGGCTCATCCGTGGGAGGCTCGGTTCCTTCATCGGAGGGAGGATTTGTGGGCTCATCTGTAGGAGCATCTGTGGGAGGCTGTGTGGGTCTCTCATCATCCTCGTCGTCCTCATCGTCCTTGTTACCGCCTGAGGGTTTGCTTGAGGGACGGCTTGAAGATTCTGTAACCCTGCCACTTGCCCAGTCTGTCTGGGTCTGGTCCTTATACACTACTGCATCAACATAGCTTGAGCCGTCAGCACGGATACCAAGTGCAACCTGCATTGCTTCCTTAGCCGCCTGTGCTCTTAAATCGGAAAACTCTGTTGTCACTTCTGTTGCTGCCTCTGTGGGAGCCTCGGAAACCTCTTCTGTGGGATCCTGTACGTTGGAATACATACCATCAGGAGCTAAGCGGTAAATTTCATAAATAAATTCGGCTCTTGTGCAGAATGCATTTGTCGCAACAGGGGGAGCTGTCTTGCCGTATGCCTTTGCAACAAGCGCATATGCACCATATTTCTGTAAGGGCATTTCAGGTGTAAGCATGCCATTTGCATCGGGCACAATGTAGCCTAAGGAATATGCCTTTGCAACAGTGGAGTAATACCACTTGTCCTTCGCTACGCCGTAGAAGGTAATGTCGCTTTCGGGAGCCTCAAAGGGCTTAACGCGTGAAATAATTGTAAGTGCTTCGGCATATGTAATGTAGCTGTCGGGGTTAAGGCTGACTCCGTCACCTGCAATGAGCTTTTTATTTATTGCATATTCAAATGCCTTGTAGTACTTATCGTTTTCCTTGGGCATATCACTAAAGCCCTGAGCAAATACGGTAAGTGCAGACAAAAGCACACATAATGCCGTAAACAGTGCAATTCTCCTTTTCATAATAGTTCACCTCATAAATATATATTTGAAAATTATTTACATAGTATTTCATTTATATAATACCATATAAAGAAGTGGATTTCAACAGTAAAAATGCCCAAAAACCCTTGTATTGACAATATATTTGCCCTTTTGTATAATAAATTAAAAGGAGTATGATAACATGAAAAAGCTTATTTATAAATACCCCGTGGTTTCATCGGTGGTGATAGTTTCTCTTTTCCTTATATTGTCACGCCTTATGGGCGAGCTGTGGGTTTTCGGTAACGGAGCAGCAGCCCTTCTTGCCTACGAGGCTTTGCATATTCTGCTTCCGTTTGCATTTGTGCTTCTCTTTGGCGATAAAAGGGTTTACAAAAAGGGAAATATAATGGAAACCCTTACAGCAGGAGGCTACATGGCAATAAGCCAGATATTGCTTTTTTCCATGATGTTTTTCTTTGCCTTTACGGATACGGAAACAAAGTGGGTGAAGCCTATATGGATTATATACGGCATTGTGATGCTTTTTGGCATAGGCTTCCGTGAGGAGAGCATCTTCCGTGGCATTGTGGCAGAAAACATTGCAAAAAAATATGCAAAGAGCAGAAAGGGAATGATTTTTACAGCTGCTGTATCGGGCATTATTTTCGGGCTTATACATATGACTAATGTTTTTGCAGGTGGAGATATAGCAAGCGTTACAATACAGTCAGTTGTGGCAGTGGGCGTAGGCTTTTACCTTACGGCTGTGTATTTAAGAGGTGGCAGCTTATGGGCGCTTGTATTTATGCACACCATTGCAGATGCGGCAAGCCTCTTTCTGCCAACCTTTACCGAAAATAACGGCACGGCAATGGATGCCATCAACAACATAACAATTATGAACCTTTCGCCCTTCTTTATAACAACGGCTATAGGGCTGTATCTTTTAAGAAAAGAAAAATGCGAGGAAATACTTGCAGAAAATAAAACGACTGAGTGATTACTCAGTCGTTTTAAGTTTTCTTATAAGATTTTTAATAACCAAAGCCACCACGGGACCTAAAATCATGCCGAAAACACCGATGGTGCGATAGCCCAGATACATTGCAAAAAGTGTAAGCAGCGGGTGTATGCCTATCTGCGAGGACAAAATTTTGGGCTCTAAAAGCTGACGTACCACAAGGCAGACAACGTAAATTATAATAAGCCCTATAGCAAAGGGGAAGCGACCAACAATGATGTTGTAAAGTGCCCAGGGGATAAGGATTGTGCCTGTGCCGAAAACGGGGATGGCATCAATAAGAGCAATTATAAAGGCAAAAAGGAAGCTGTAATCAGCCTTAAGGATTGAAAGACCTATGAAAACCTCCACAAAGGTTATGCTCATGAGAATGCTCTGTGCCTTTATATAGGCAAAAACCGCCTCGGAAAGGTAGGATTTTATTTCCCGGAGCTTATCTGTTAAATGCTCGCCGAGGACCCCGGCAATGCCCCTTTTTACCTTTTTCTTGTCGCGGATAAGAAAATAAGAGGCTAAGATTGAGAAAACAATTGCAATAAGTATGCCGGGCACATGCTTAACCACATTTATGGTAGCCGAAGAGATTGCCTCTACAATTGAGCTTGACATTCCCGAGAGAGCATCCTGAAGACTGTGTGCTATATCCGAAAAATCAACAGCGGAGAAATCGCCGGGCAGAAGTGCGAAAATGTCAACTGCGGCAATTTTAAGGTGAGAAAATGCATTTGCAACCGAATCGTAAATTTCAGGCAGGTGCAACGAGTAATCATACACCTCGGAAATTATTTTGTCGATAAGGAGTGCCGATACACCAAAAAGAGCCGCCGCCACAACAAGAATTGAAATTATTGCCGAAATGGGCGAGGGCAGATGAATTTTTTCAAAAACATGAGTGAGGGGTGATGCTATAAGAGAAATAACATATGCCACAACAAAGGGCAGAAGCAGGCTTAAAACACGGGGAATACATAAAAACAAAAGTACTGCCGCACCAAAAAGCACTGTAAATATAACGATTTTTTTTGCCAATATTTCAGCTTTTAACCATTTTTCGCTCATGCAAAGCACCTCCCTCCATTAAATAGTATACCAAATGGGTAAAAAAGTAAATGGGCAGTATAAAAAGTTTACAAAAAAGATAAAATACAGATATAGAATTTCCGGGAGGTTGTGTTGTGAGAGAAAAATTTAAAGTATTTGCAGGGGTGCTTGCGGTGCTTGTGCTGTGTGTTGCCGTAAGGGGTATAAACCATGATATTGAGCTTGAGAAAACAAAAAGGCAGATAAAAATGGACTATCAGCGTTGCTTTACCGAAATGGTGCAGTATGTGGACGACTTACAGCTGAGTTTGGAGAAAAGCCAATTTGTAAACGACGGCGGGCAGATGATGCGTCTTTCGGGAGATATTTACCGACAGGCGGCAATGGCATCAAGTAACCTTGCTCTTTTGCCCCTTAAAACAGAGCCACTGGAGCATCTTAACGAGTTTTTAAACCAGGTGGGCAATTTCTCCTATGCCCTTTCTTCAAAAATGCTCAAGGGCGAGGATATTTCCGAGGAGGAATACAAAAACCTTACAAGCCTTGAAAATTATGCGGTGAATATTGCCAAGGTTCTTGACGGTGACCTTGAGGACTTATACAACGGAGTGCTTGACATACGCCGCAGTGCAGAAGGGGCAACCCCTTCGGGCATAGACAAGGCAATGGGGGAAATTGAAACCCAGCTTCACGATTATCCTGCCCTTGTGTATGACGGCCCCTTCTCCTCCCATCTTACCGACAGAAAGCCTCTTTTTCTGGAAGGAAAGATGGAGGTAAGTGAAAAGGAAGCACTTGGGGTAGTGAAGGCTGTTACGGGGAAGGAGAGCTTTTCCTGCAGTGAAGAAAAGGGCAATATTCCCTCCTATTATTTTTATGATAAGGATGGGCTTATAAGTGTTGTTATAACAAAGGAGGGCGGCCAGCTTCTTTCTTACCTTAACGACAGAGAGGTCGGTGAAGGGAAATTCACCATGGGCGATGCAAAATTAGCAGCCACAGCCTTTCTCGAAAGCTTTGGCTTTAAAAATATGAGAGAGAGCTATTATGAAATTATTTCCGATGTGGCTGTTATAAATTACGCCCCCACTCAGGAGGGATATATCCTCTACCCTGACCTTATAAAGGTTAAGGTAGCACTGGACGACTGCTCTGTTGTGGGCTGCGAAACAAGAGGATATCTTATGTATCATAAGGGGCGGGAAATTCCCCAAATTAAAATAAGCGAGGAAGAGGCAAAGGGGAAGGTTAACCCACATGTTGAAATCCTCTCAACCTCACTTGCAGTTATACCAAATGACGGCGGAAGCGAAAGCTTTTGCTGGCAGATAGAAGGAAAGGCAGACGAAAGGCGTTGCCTTATATATGTTAATACCCAAACAGGTGCCGAGGAAAAGCTGTTCATTTTAATTGAATCGGAAACAGGAACACTTGCAGTATAGGGTCTGCTCTTCTGCAGAAGGCAGACCGCGATATAAATTTATTTTATAAATTTGCGATATTTTTCTTCGAAAAGCGATATACCCTGCGGGTGCGATATGTTCGGCTTTGCCGAACGTGAACAAAAAAAGCAAGAGCATCGCTCTTGCTTTTTATCTTTTTATCTTACTTTTTCTTTAAACACTTTGCCTGCTTTGAAGGTAGGAATCTTGGAATCGGGAACGGTTACTTCCTGATTTGTGCCGGGAACCTTACAGATTCTGCCTGCACGTGTCTTAACTTCAAATGTACCGAAGCCAACAATCTGCACCTTTTCGCCACCGTTTACTGTGTCGATGATAGTGTCGAGAAAAGCGTCGAAGATTTCTTCTGTTTCTTTCTTGGACATACCCTTTGCCTGGGCTACCTTTGCAATAAGTGTTGCCTTATTCATAATAAAACTCCTCCATAAAAATTTTAAAAACCTCTGTAACAGGTATTGTACCAAAAATCTGCCCATATTACAAGGGCTTTTTGAAAAAATTTGATAAATTTTGGTAGGAGCGAGAGAATTTGGTCACAAATTGTGGAGTTGAAAACCCGATAATAAAGGGTTTTACTTGCAAACATATTCGATTTTGTGACCTGAAAAAATTTGATTTATTTCACCGATGTTTACCATACCCGTAACAAAAACTGCAGGAATATAGACAAAAGCTGCAATTATTATTGAAGGGAAGGTGGGAAGATACATGGATGAAACAAAGGCTGCGGTAAAGCACAATACTCCCAAGAAAAGAGGTTTTAAAAGATGTGCCCGTAGAGAAAGCCTTACGGGGGTGTGCACCTTTAAGAGCAGAAGGAGCATGCAGAGGAACAGAATATACGAAAGAGAGGTCGAAGCTGCAGCACCGTTGACATGCCCCGTCCTTACAAATACAAGATTGAGAGCCAGCTTGGATATTACGGCAACCAGTGCGGAAATAACCGTGCATTTAATTTTGCCGTAGCCCTGAAGGATAGAGGAGAGAACCTCGCCAATGGATAAAAACACGGCGGAAAGAGCTATAAAAACAAGGGTTGAGCTGTTTTCTGTGCTATTAAACAAAAAACCGAAAATGCCGTCAGGTATTGCCATAAAGCCTGCGGCACATGGCACGGAAATTGCAAGGGTGAGGCGTACTGCCAGTGAGGCATCGCGGTTAAGGGCACCTTTGTCGCCTCGTTTTGCATGCTCTGCCACTGCAGGCAGTGCACTTGCGGCAACTGCCGTGGCTATGGATACAGGCAACGCATAAAGCATTGCCGAGCGGGAAAGACAGCCAAAGGCACTTTGTGCATCCGTTGCACCTGCCATTTTTAAAAGAGGTACAACGGTAAGTGTGTCTGCAAGGTTAAAAATGGGGTGAAGTGATGCGGTGACTGTTATGGGGATTGCCACAATAAGAAGCCTTTTAAGGTGTGCCGTTGAAAAGGAGCAGCGTATTTTAAGGTGGCTCTTTTTTAAGAAAACAACAAGCACAGAGACGGAAAGGAATGCACCAACGGTGGTGCCGCTTATGGCACCTGCACTTATTGTGCCGAGGGGCTTACCCATAAGAAGGTATGCTCCCGTAAAGCCTGCAAGGAGCCTTCCCAAGGAGTCGGTCACCTGGGAAAGTGCCGAGGGAGTCATGTTCATTCTGCCCTGAAAATAGCCTCTGAGAGAAGCGGTTATACTGCAAAGGGTTATTGCAGGAGCCATAACACGTAAGGAGAGGGCACAGTCTGCCATGCCCGTTGCCGTGGCGATAGGCTCTGCAAAAATGAAAACTGCCAGTGAAACAATGAAAAGGGAAGCGGTTGTAAAAATAAGGGAGGTGGAAACTATCCTTTCGCCCTCCTCTTTTTCGGATGAGGCAACCAGCTGACTTATTGCCAAGGGGATGCCTGCGGTAGCAACCGCAAAAAAGAACATATAGATATTGTATGCCCCGTTGAATATTGCCATGCCCTCTGCATGAAGGAACAGGTTATCCAAAGGGATTTTAAATATGGCGGAAAAAATCTTGCCGAGACCTGTTGCCGCGGCAAGAAGAAATGCGCCCGTTATGAACGACTGTTTTTTCATGAATATTCCTCAGCTTTCACTCTTACCGAGATATTTTTCAACTGTGGGATAGGTTATGAACATATTTATAAAGGAAACAAGTGCGAATAAAATAACGCCTACTATAATAACTGCATATATAAGCCCGAAGCACAATATGGAAACAAAGGTACATACCAGTGCAGAAATGCCCACTGCAGAAAGTGTTACGGGGAGCTTGCCTATTGCAAGAATGAAGGAGTTTTTGTAAATGTCACGGATGGACATTTTCTCGTAAGAAACGAGGAGTGTGTAAATATAGGCATGCATAAGCATAAAAATGAGGAAAATAACTATCATTAACCCCTGAAGGAGGTATGCACCGATGTTTTCCCCTGCAAACATGCCGTAAAAGTAGAAGTTTATGCCGCAAAGGGTAAGGATAACACTGTCGATAACAAAAACGGCTGTGCTCTTTAAGAAATGCTTTTTATAGGTAGAAATAAAGTCCGTCCAGAGCCAGCAGTGTGTGTCCTTTCTGTACTGACGGAGCACATAGGTCATACCGCTTGTAACCGCACCTCCGCCAAAGAGGGAATAAAGCACAATGGCAATGCTTGTGGTGAGGTAGGTTATCTGAATAACTGCATTGCCCGTAGTGTCGGCAAGGATTTCCTGGGAGGTTATAAGGGTTAAGGTAAAGTAAATCATAAACCAGTGAATAAGAAAGCTGGGCACGGAAAAGACGGTATACATTGCATTTAAGGAAACCATTTTCCATGCTCTTCTGGCAAATATGTCCCAGAAAAGAGCTATGCCTTTTTTCTCGGGGGCATTCTTGGGCACACCGGGGCCGGGGGTATCGTAGTCAAAAAGTCTGAACTTGGGTAATCTCATAAATAACGCATCCTTATCTGAAAAATTACTTACATTTTAGCACATAAAACCATTTAATACAATGAATTTGTGAAAAAATTCAAAAAGTCTTAAAAAAACACTTGCTTTTTGAAAAAAACTGTGTTAGAATACACCTTGCCTATTTGGAGAAGCCGTGTTCTCCTTTAGATAAATTTATTATTTAACCTTGCAGGAGGTGAGTGTTTTGCCTAACATTAAGTCCGCAAAGAAGAGAGTTCTCGTTATTGAAACAAAGACTCTTCAGAACAAGATGACAAAGTCTGCTATTAAGACAGCTCTTAAGAAGTTTGATGCAGCTGTAGAAGCAGGTGATAAGGCTCTTGCTACAAGCGAATTTACTTACTGCGTAAAGAAGCTTGATCAGGCTGCAGCAAAGGGTGTTTATCATAAGAATACAGTAAGCCGCAAAAAGTCTCAGCTTGCAACTAAGCTTGCAGCAATGGCGTAAAATTTTTAAGCGTCTTTCACAATAGAGCTTTTGAAAACTTTTAAAAAAAGTTGAAAAAAACTCTTGACAAACCCACTTGAGTGTGCTATATTGTAAAAGTCGCTGGAAATGCTGGTGTAGCTCAATTGGCAGAGCAGCTGATTTGTAATCAGCAGGTTGCGGGTTCGAGTCCCATCACCAGCTCCATGTATTCTCGGTGCTTCGGCACCGAGAATATTTAACTAAATAACATGGGAGAGTTCCCGAGTGGCCAAAGGGGGCAGACTGTAAATCTGTTGTCACTGACTTCGGTGGTCCGAATCCACCCTCTCCCACCAGAAAAACGCACTTCGAAAGAAGTGCGTTTTTCAATGAAATAAATCCCTTCGGGATTTGTGAAATTCACCTTGCGGTGAATGAAATAGCTAAAGCTATGAAATGCACTGCGGTGCATAAGGGATTTATTTTATTTCATTCTCACGGACCAAAATCCCCCCCTCCAAAAGTCTTTTTCTGTAAGCAGTATTTGAATAGAGAGCAATGGAAGCATTTCTTAAAGTCTTATTTGACAAAACCTTACTTTTTGTTTATACTTGCATTATTGAGGTGATCCACTATGCAGAAATCAAGAATCACATATGCAATATTAACCTTCCTTCTCCTGATTTGCGAAGTTTTTATCGCACTTTTTGTAAACGATGATTTTATCCGTCCTTTTATAGGGGATGTGCTTGTTGTAATACTCATCTGCTGTTTTATAAGGATTTTTAAGCCTGAGGGCATTAGGCTTTTGCCTCTGTTCGTGTTTTTATTTGCAGTATGTGTGGAAGTAGCACAATACTTTGACTATGCAAAGCTTCTTGGGCTTGACGGAAATAAGTTTTTCTCGGTGTTACTGGGCAGAAGCTTTTCGTGGCATGATTTAGTTTGCTACGGTGCGGGCTGCTATGCATTTTTTGCAGTAGAATACGCTATAAAAAGACAAATCGGTGAAATTAAATTGGATGTGAAATATTACAGAGACTTTCAGGGCATTCTGGTCAGAAAGCAAAAGGTTGCACTCCGTGACTGTTATCTTCTCACATTTAAAAACGGATGGAGAAGAGTGAAGGTTTACGGCGGAGATTTTGAAATTGATAAATGGTACACAATCGGGCATATAGGCTATACACTTATTAATATTTGCCCGGGAAAGTGCGATTTGGATTCGGAGAGGCGATTAAGTGGTAATGAAGCATAGGATAATAGTAAATAAATATAATTCGGATATTAAGTGCATGGTTACGGTTGTAGCTCTGATGCCTTTTATTGTGATGACGCTGGTTGGAATGCTTAATTCCTTTGAATATATGCTCAAATGGTGGTGGACAACACCTTTAATCAGTGCGGTGTTTCTGATAATGTTTGCGACAAGTGAACCTTTTAAAATATGGATGCTGTCGCGGGAGGATTTAAAGGGAAATCGTGTTATTAAAAAGCAAATTGTTGTTGAAGAATTTAAGAATAATTATTCTTTATCGGGACACCATCACGGCAACATTTTAGAACGCATCCTGTTCGATCTGGTTTATCGGGAGATTGAGCAAAGCTTAAAAACTGTCGGTGGTGATGAAAAGTACACCATTACCGATACAGAAAACAATACATACCGGCTTATGAATTTTTACAAAACAAAAATGCGTAAGAAGGATATTAAAGGAGCACTTTCCTACAGCTCGCTTAAGGGCAGAAAAATGGAAATTGAATATCTGGAAAAATCGAAGATAATCTTATCAATAAATATGGATAAGGCTACCAAAAGCTCAAAGCTTATCGGCGGATTTTGGGAAATTTTCGGCGGCTATATAATTTAATGAGGTGATTTTATGTTTGAAAGACACAAAAAAATTGTAAGTGATTATTTCCGTGATGCCACAATATGGTTTTACGGCATGCTGGGCTTTTTTATATTTTTTGCGGCAATGATTGCAGTGCTCCTTGTGGCAGAGCCCTTGGAGGATATGGCAGATTTAGTAAAGCCCCTTATTGTAGTATGTGTAATTTTTTATGCTCTCTGGAGCGGAAGAGGACTTCTTAAATTCAAAAAGGCTTGCATGAAGGATTTAAAAAGCGGAAGCGTTGAAACAAAAAGCATTACCGTTGCCCGTTTCGGTGGCGACGGAAAGCACAATTTGGGTGCATTAAAGGGAAGCAAGAAGCCCATGGGCAAAATAAAGTATGTTCTTAAGGACACGGAGGGTATGCTTTATTATATTGCACAGGGTAACAAGAAGGCTTTTCCCGACGATGCCATTGTGGGAAGAACAATTACGGTTACATACCTTGCCGCCACCCGTCTTGTGCTTGAAATTGCACTTGATATCCGTGATGACATTGATGCATCACTTGACAATTTCAGGGAAACATTTCCTCAATATTTTGAAAGAATTTACAGCTAAGGAGCAGGAAAATGAGTATAGAAAAGGTAAAAGCATATTTTAATGAATTCGGCATTGCCCATAAGGTTTTGGAGTTTGAGGTGTCAAGTGCAACGGTTGCACTGGCGGCGGAGGCTCTTGGCTGTGAAGAGGCAAGGATTGCAAAGACCTTGTCCTTTGCAAAGGATGAGGGCTGTATTTTGGTTGTTTGTGCAGGGGATGTGAAAATTGACAACCCCAAGTTCAAGGCAGAATTTTCTATGAAGGCAAAAATGCTTCCTCATGATGTGGTTGCCTCACTCTCGGGACATGCGGTAGGCGGTGTTTGTCCCTTTGCGGTGAACGAGGGCGTTAAGGTTTACCTTGACGAAAGCTTAAAGAGGTTTGAAACGGTTTTCCCTGCGGCAGGAAGCTCCAACAGTGCAATTGAGCTTACAATTGAAGAGCTTGAAAAATATGCAAAGCCCGAAAAATGGGTAGACGTTTGTAAATTAGCAATTAGTAATGAGTAATGAGCAATTATAGTTTAACAGGGCTTTTGCCCTGTTATTTTTTGAAAAAACAATTTTGCTTGCAATTTGTACAAAAATGTGGTATAATTATGCCCACATTATTGTGAAAAAATATGCGAGGTGTAAAAAGTGAGTTCAAAAACTCTTATGTATATTCTTAAAAGAATATTATTGGCAATTCTTACTGTATGGATTGTTATCACTGTTACATTCTTTGTAATGCGTGCTGTTCCCGGCGGCCCCTTCATGGGTGAAAAGGCTATTACCCCTGCGGCTCAGGCAGCACTTGAGGCAAAGTATGGCATGGACAAGCCTCTTTTTGAGCAGTACACAACCTACCTTAGTGACATTATCACAAGGTTTGATTTTGGTCCCTCTCTTAAAAACAGAGGACGTGACGTTATGGACGTTATTGCAGACGGCTTTAAGACAAGTATTCCCCTTGGCCTTTCCGCTGCATGTATAGCTCTTGTAACAGGCGTAATTTTAGGTGCTGTGGCAGCACTCAGAAGAAACAAGTTCATCGATAAGGTTATTATGGTAATTACAACGGCATTCGTTTCAATGCCTTCCTTTATCATGGGCTCACTGCTTCTTATTGTGTTTGCGGTAAAGTTCCCCATACTTCCTGCAAACGGTGCGGCAGAGGGCGGTCTTATCCTGCCCGTTATAACCCTGGCACTTTACCCGATGGCTTATATCACACGTCTTACACGTTCTTCAATGCTTGACGTTTTAGGTCAGGACTATATCCGTACTGCAAGGGCAAAGGGTGTTTCTCCCGGAAAGGTTATTTTTAAGCATGCTCTTAAAAACTCCCTTATCCCCGTTGCAACATATTTCGGCCCCATGCTTGCCTACATTGTAACAGGCTCTCTTGTTGTTGAACAGATTTTTGCTGTGCCCGGTATAGGCAGAGCCTTTGTTTCCAGCATTACAGACCGTGACTATCCTATGATTATGGGTACAACAATTGTGCTTGCAACACTTATTGTTGTTATGAACCTTGTGAGCGATATTCTCTATAAGGTAATTGACCCCCGTATCACATTAGAGTAAGGAGGCAGAGAAATGAATAAAAGACCCTTTTCAATGCAAGTTGATTTAGACATGTTTACTCCTGCTTCCGACAAGGAAAAGGAATATCTTGTAAAAATGCGTCCTTCCTCCACCTTCTTCAAGGATGGCGTGAAGAGACTTATAAAAAATAAAATTGCTTCAATAAGCCTTCTTCTGGTTGTTATTGTGGCATTGGCATCCATTATTCTTCCCATGTTCTGGCCCTATTCCTACGACCAGCAGCTGGGTCTTCAGCCGGGTAAGCCCGTTGACCCTTCCTACAATAACCTTGCTCCCTTTGAGTACGGCAGAACAGAAATGAAGCTGATGGAGGAGGGTGTGGAAATATTCCCTCACCTTTTTGGTACAGATGCTCTAGGCCGTGACTATTTCATCCGTGTTGTATACGGAACGAGAATTTCACTGGCTGTAGGCTTCTTTGCAAGTATCATTGTGCTTCTGATAGGTATGACAATAGGCTCCATCGCAGGCTATATGGGCGGTAAGGTTGACCTTGTAATCATGCGTATTGTTGATATTATCTATTCACTCCCCGACATGCTTATGGTTATCCTTCTTTCATCTGTATTGAAGGTTTCCTTAGGCCCTGTTATTGCAGGAACGGTTTTAGAAAAAATAGGCAGTAACATTATAAGCTTGTTTATAGTGTTCGGTGTTTTGTACTGGGTATCCATGTCCCGTCTTATCCGTGGTCAGATTCTTTCTCTCCGTGAGCAGGAATATGTGCTTGCGGCACGTGCAACGGGTGCAAAGGGAAGCTGGATTATCACAAAGCACCTTATCCCCAACAGCATAAGTGTTGTTATTATTTCCACAGCACTTCAGATTCCTAACGCAATTTTCACGGAAAGCTATCTTTCCTTCCTGGGTCTTGGTGTTAACGCACCCATGCCCTCTTTGGGTTCATTGGCATCAGAAGCTCTGAAGGGTATGTCCAGCTATCCTCACAGACTGGTTATCCCTGCAATTGTTATCTCAATTATCGTGCTTTCCCTTAACCTTTTAGGCGATGGCTTAAGAGATGCTTTTGACCCCAAGTTAAATGGGTAATTTGTGCCTTTATATTTAGAAAGGATTGTTATAAATGGCTTTATTAGAAGTTAAAGATTTAAGAACCTCCTTCTTTACGGATGCAGGCGAGGTAAAGGCTGTTAACGGCGTTTCCTTCTCTCTGGAAAGAGGCAAGGTTTTAGGTATAGTAGGCGAGTCGGGCTCAGGTAAGAGCGTTACCGCTTACTCAATTATGCAGATTCTTGCCCCCGCAGGCAAAATTGTGGGCGGCAGTGTAAAATTAGACGGAAAAGAGCTTATAGGAAGCGGCGAAAAGGTTATGAAAACCGTCCGCGGCAACAAGGTGTCCATCATTTTCCAGGACCCTATGACCTCTCTTAACCCCACCTATACCATAGGCTCACAGCTTACAGAGGCTATTCTTCTTCACACAGACCGCAGTAAAAAGCAGGCGAAGGAAAGGGCTCTGGAAATGCTCAGGCTTGTTAACGTAAACGAGCCCGAGAAGAGAATGAAGCAGTATCCCTTCGAGCTCTCCGGCGGTATGCGCCAGAGGGTTATGATCGCAATGGCACTTGCCTGCGAGCCCGATATATTAATTGCCGACGAGCCTACAACTGCTCTTGACGTTACTATTCAGGCACAGATACTTGAGCTCATGCAGTCTCTTCAGAAGGAGCTTGGCATGGCAATTATCATGATTACACACGACCTGGGCGTTGTGGCACAGCTTTGTGACGAGGTTATAGTTATGTATGCAGGCAGCATCTGCGAAAGAGGCACTGCCGATGAAATTTTCTACAACCCTCAGCACGAATACACAAAGGGCCTTATGCGCTCTTTGCCCTCTGCAAATAGTGCAGGTACACGCCTTCAGCCCATTACGGGTACACCGATAGACCTTTTAAACATGCCCAACGGCTGTGCATTTGCTCCCCGTTGTGACGAGGCTATGCGTATTTGTATCGATAAGGCTTCTCCCGAATTTGAAGTGGGTGAGGGCCATACAAGCCGTTGCTGGATGTGTGCAAAAAAGGCAAAGGAAAAAGGCGAAGCAATAATTGAAATTGAAGGCGGTGAAAATAATGAGTAATAAGCCTTTAATTGAGGTTAACGGACTTAGTAAATACTTTGACGTAAACACAGGTCTTTTCAAAAGTAAAAAGCTTAAGGCTGTGGACAATGTTTCCTTCTCCATAAAAAAGGGTGAAACATTAGGTTTGGTTGGTGAATCAGGCTGTGGTAAAACAACCGTAGGCAGAACAATTCTTCACCTTTACAACCCCACAAGCGGCGAAATTGTTTACGATGGCAAAAAGATAAAATCCAAGGAGAGCATCGAGGAATTCCGCCGCCATGCAACAATGGTTTTCCAGGACCCTTACTCTTCTCTTAACCCCCGTATGACAGTTTCCGACATTATCGGTGAGCCTCTTGACGTGCACAAGCTGTACTCCTCCAAAAAGGAGAGAGAGGAAAAAATTCTTGAGCTTATGAGCCATGTTGGGCTTAACAGCGAGCACGCCTCCCGTTATGCCCATGAATTCTCAGGCGGTCAGAGACAGAGAATAGGCATTGCCCGTTCTTTGGCGGTAAACCCCGACTTTATCGTGTGTGACGAGCCCGTAAGTGCACTTGACGTGTCCATCCAGGCTCAGGTTATAAACATGTTCGAGGATTTGCAGGACAAAATGGGGCTTACCTATCTTTTCATAGCTCACGACTTATTGGTGGTACGCCACATAAGCGACCGTATTGCCGTAATGTACTTGGGCAGAATGGTAGAGCTTGCAGATGCTTCCGAAATTTACGACAGACCTCTGCACCCCTATTCAAAGTCCCTTCTTTCGGCTGTTCCCGTTCCGGACCCGAAAATTGCACGCGAAAACAAGCGTATTGTGCTTGAAGGCGACATTCCTTCACCTCTTAACGCTCCCTCGGGCTGTCCCTTCAGAACACGTTGCCCCTATGCAACAGAGCAGTGTGCAGCATCTATGCCCGAATTCAAAGAGGTAGAGCCCGGTCACTTTGTGGCATGCCACAGAGTTGGCGAAATCAATTAAGAATTTTAAGCAGAAAATGCTTAAGATATAAAAAGAAAGGATGGAATTTTCCATGAAACTCAGAAAACTTTTAGCGGTTGTTCTTGCTTGTACATTTGTACTTTCAATGGCAGCCTGCGGCGGCAACGGCGATGCAACAGATCCTACAGGTGCAGCTCCTGTTCAGTCTCTTTCTGTATGTCTTGCTTCCGAACCCGACACACTTGACCCCGCACTCAACGCTTCCGTTGACGGTGCAACAATGGTAGCACACCTTTTCTCCGCTCTTGCAAAGTGGTCTCAGGACGATAACGGCAACCTCGTAATCGTTCCCGAATGTGCTGAAGAGCTCCCGGAAGGTGTAGAAAACGAAGACGGTACAATCACTTATACCTACACACTTAAAGAAGGTCTTAAGTGGTCCGACGGTCAGCCTCTTACAGCTAACGATTTCGTATTCAGCTGGAACAGAGCTGCAGCTCCTGCTACAGCAGCTGACTACTGCTACATGTTCGACGTAATCAAGGGCTACAAGGAAGTTGAGGCTGAAGCAGAAGGCGCAAAGCTTGCTGCAGAGGCTCTCGACGAAAGAACTCTCCAGGTTACTCTTTACAACAAGGTTAACTACTGGAACGAGCTTCTTGCATTCCCCACATACATGCCCGTTCGTGAAGATGTTGTAGCAAACGAAGCGTGGGCTACAGATCCTTCCACATACGTATGTAACGGTCCCTACACAATCACAGCATGGGAACATGACAGCGTTATCACACTTACAAAGAACGAAAACTACTTTGATGCGGCTTCTGTTACAATGCCCGAAATCAAGTGCTATCTTTCCGATGACGCCAACAACATGCTCACAAACTTCAAGAACGGCTCCTGGCTTCTTATCGATGACGTTCCCACAGCAGAAATTCCTGCTCTTAAGACAGAGTACCCCGATGAATTTGTAGTTGCAGGTCAGCTCGGTACTTACTTCGTATGCTGGAACGTTAACGAAACACTTCTTCCCCAGGGCAGCACACTTACAGGTGCTGAAAAGGAAGCAGCTCAGGCTGAAATCCGTAATGCACTCGGTCTTCTTCTTGACCGTAACTACATTGTAGAAGCAATTAGTCAGGCAGGTGAAATGCCCGCATCCACATTCGTAGGAAGTGGTCTTACAGATGCTGACGGTACAGAGTACATTCAGAATGCAGGTCCCTCCGATGAATTTGTTGGTTACTTCGATGTTGATGCAGTTGAAGAAAACTTCACTCAGGCTGTAGAAGTGCTCAAGAAGTACTATGCATTTGACGAAGCTTCCGGCATGTTTGAGAATGCTCCTTCTCTCACATACATCTACAACACAAACGATGCTCACCAGGCTATCGGTGAATACATCCAGGGTGCATTTGCAGGTATTGGCTTCACACTTAACCTTGAAAACCAGGAATGGAACACATTCCTTAACACACGTAACATGGGTGACTTCTCCGTTGCAAGACATGGTTGGGTTGCTGACTACAACGATCCCATCACATTCCTTGACATGTGGATCACATCCTCCGGTAACAACGATGCTCAGCTCGGTAAGGGTGCTCATGCAGACTTTAAGGGCTACTCCATCGACCTTACACCCTTCGGCTACGATGTAGTTGTTGAAAACGGTACATGGGCAGAAACATATGACGTAATCATTTCTTACGTTAAGTCCTGTGGTGATGTTGAAACAAGATACGCTCTTATGCACTATGCAGAAGACCTTCTTATGTCCACAGGCTGTATCAACCCCGTTTACTACTACACAGACATCTACATGCTTAACGATTCCGTTAAGGGCTTCTACTCCAACCCCTTGGGTTACAAGTACTTTATGTACACCACAGTAGAATAAGATTTAAATTGAAAGGCACACGGAAGTGTGCCTTTTTTGTATTCTTTATCAAAAATTTTACAATTTGATGCAACTTTTTCCATTTTTCAAAAGTATTATTAATGTGGAGCATTTCTTGACAAGCAAGTCAGTATGCTATATAATTAAACTTGGTACAGTATGAATTTGAAAAATCGGAGAAGATAGTATGAATGTTAAAAAATATCTTTTAATCGTAACATGTACAACATTTATATTTGCAATTTTTTCGGCAGGTATTATATTTTTCGACTGGCTCCATTCCGACTGGGACAGTGGCATAAACATGCCCGACGGCACTGTTGACGAGCACGTGGAAGGCTTGGAAGAGGTCGAAAAGAGCAAGCCCTACAACATACTCCTTTTGGGCGTGGACGTTGAGGCAAAGCTTACCGACGTTATGATGCTTTGTCGTATAGACCCTGTGGAGCATAAGGTGAACATGCTTTCCATCCCCCGTGACACACGCGTTAAGCTGGGAAGCCGTAACATAAAGATAAATTCCTCCTTCTCTCACGGCGGTGTTGAGCAGGTTATTGACTGTGTGAAAAACCTTACGGGGCTTCCCGTGCACCATTATTTCCTGATTGATACAAAGGCTTTCCGTGAATGTATCGATGCTCTGGGCGGTGTGTACTTCACCGTGCCCAGAAAGATGGACTATGAAGACCCCCTGCAGGATTTGTACATTCACCTTGAAAGAGGCTATCAGCTTCTTGACGGTGACAAGGCAGAACAGCTTGTACGCTTCCGCCGTTACACAAACGGTGACATTGACCGTATAAAGGTTCAGCAGGACTTTATAAAGGAGCTTATTGAGCAGAAGCTCACCGCAGCATACATCATGAAAATTCCCGATGTGTACAAGGTTATTGCGGACAACTCCTCTACAGACATGACCCTCCGTGAAATGCTGGATGCAGGCAAACAGCTTCTTGCAGTAAAGGACGGCGAAAGGTTCAAGTCCTTCACGGTGCCCGGGGAAGGTCAGTATATAGGCGAGGTTTCCTACTTTGTGCACTACAAAACAGAGCTTGCAAATCTTATCGCAACAGAATTTAATTAATTTGTACAAAACCGCACTATTGCAGTGCGGTTTTTGTGTATTTTAACGTTTTGTCCAAAAAATACTAAAAAATGCTTGAAAAAAACACCGAATACGGATATAATATTAAATGGTAGTTAGGATGATGAATTATGATTAAATTTATGGCAATTTTTGCATGCCTGACTCTTATTGCAGGCTGTGCACCCAAAAATGCGGTTGAACCCACAGAAGAAGTTCAGCCTACAGAAGCGGTAGAAGTTGAAGCTACTGCTGAAAACTCCACTGAAGGGATTGAAGAAATAGTGCAGGCAGTTATTAAAATGGAATCCGGCGATACAATCAAGCTTGAATTGTACCCCGATATTGCTCCCATTACTGTTGAAAACTTTAAAAACCTCTGTAATGAAGGCTTCTACAACGGTCTTACATTCCACAGAATTATTTCCGGCTTTATGATTCAGGGCGGTTGCCCCCGTGGTAACGGTACAGGTGGTCCCGGTCATAACATAAAGGGTGAATTCCTCGCAAACGGCGTTGTGAATAACCTTAAGCACACACGCGGTGTTATCTCCATGGCAAGAAGCCAGCACCCCGATAGTGCAGGCAGTCAGTTCTTTATTATGCATGCTGATGCTCCTCACCTTGACGGCAGCTATGCCGCTTTCGGTAAGGTAGTGGAAGGCATCGAGGTTGTGGACAAGATTGCAGCTGTTGAAACAGACTATTACGATGCACCCCTTGAAAAGGTTGTTATTGAGTCCATCACAATTGTTGAGTAAGCGTTTAATATGGCATAAGCCGTTATTAATATTTTAAATAAATTTTTATTTAGGAGGTCTTTAACATGGCAGTTAAAGTTGCAATCAATGGTTTTGGCCGTATCGGCCGTCTTGCGTTCAGACAGATGTTTGGCGCTGAAGGTTACGAAGTAGTAGCTATCAACGATCTTACAGATCCTAAGATGCTCGCTCACCTTCTCAAGTATGACACAGCACAGGGTGGTTACTGCGGTAAGATCGGTGCAGGCACACAC
>JAFSGW010000045.1 GCA_017440585.1 Clostridia bacterium
TCTTCAACCTTATACCAGGTGCCCCATTCGTCAACAAAGAGAGCTACTCTCTTACCGGGGTCATACTTGTCCATAATTGTGGAGTGCTTTGTAACAAGGTTTTCCATGTCAAGAGCATCACGGACAACGTCGAAATAGCCTGTTGCATCAAAGCCTGTTGCCTGATCTGACCAACGCCATACGTAGTTATGAAGAGAAAGGGCATTCATATCCCTTCCTGCCATACGCATGAGGGTTTCTGTCCAGTTATAATCGTTGTTATTGGGACCGCAGGCTACCTTGAAGAGCTTGTTTTCACCGTAGTTACGGCAATATACTGCATAACGGCGGTATTCGTTTGCATAATAGTCGGGATACATGTTACCGCCACAGCCCCAGTTTTCGTTACCTACTGCAAAATACTTAACGCCCCAGCTTTTGTCCCTGCCGTTTGCCTTTCGCATGTCTGTCATGGGAGAGATGTTGTCGGAATTCAAGTATTCAACCCACTGGCTCATTTCCTGAACTGTGCCGCTTCCTAAGTTACCGTTTATGTAGGGCTCACAGCCTAAGAGCTCACAAAGATGCAAAAATTCATGTGTGCCGAAGCTGTTGTCCTCGGTAACGCCACCCCAGTGAGTGTTTATCATAGTGGGGCGGTTTTCCTTGGGACCGATACCGTCCTTCCAGTGGTATTCGTCGGCAAAGCAACCGCCGGGCCAACGTAATACGGGAATTTTAATGCCCTTTAAGGCTTCCAGCACGTCCTTTCGCATGCCGTCGATATTTTCTATTTCACTGTCTTCGCCAACATAGAGGCCACCGTAAATGCATCTTCCTAAATGCTCGGAAAAGTGACCGTATATGTTTTTGTCGACCTTGGATTTAAGCGTGTTGGTGTTTAATTGTGCTTTGAACATAATTTTACCTCCTAAGGAACGGGGACACACCCGCTCATTCATTTGTAATAATATTTGTAAAAATACGGGGATAGTGGGCTGACATTGGGTCGGGAATGTCCCCGTACTATACGAACGTGGGTTGCAGGCTGCGAATGGTGCAAAATACTATTTAGTAAATTATATAATGAATAATGCCATAAGTAAAGCTAAAAAAGTAACTTTGTATATAGAAATATTCTTTTCTTGCAGCGTGAATAACGGGCAGAGGAACATGAATAATTGGTTTTTGTGAATTGTTTTGTGGTAAAATTATGTTGGATAAATGTGAAAGAAGGGGATTTACTTGTAAAATACACATAAATGCTATATAATTTTAATAGATGAAAAAATTTTTGGAAAAGATGCAACTTTTTTTATTTTGTTGTGTCTTTGTAAATGAAAGGCGAATGGAGAGGAAGAAATGATTGACAGCGTGCTTTTGGAGAGGCTGAAACGCCGTAAAGAAAGCTCGGTTGAAGAGCTTATACATAAATATAAAAGCTATGTTACTGCAATAGTTTTTAATGCAATAGGGACAAGTGCATCAAAGGAGGACATTGAAGAGGTTATCCAGGATGTGTTTGTTTCGGTGTGGAATCATGCAGAGGATATTAATAATTTAAAGGCTTATATAGCCGTAACTGCAAAGAATACAGCTATTAATAAGCTCCGTTACATAAAGGAAGCTGCGGAGCTTACGGGAATGGAAAAATCGGGAGAGAAAACCCCTGAGGAGGTTGTGGAAGGAAAGGAAATGACCGCAATACTCTACAGAGCCATTGAAGCCTTGGGCGAGCCTGATTGCGAAATTTTCTTCCGCTATTATTATAACGGGGAAAAGATAAGTGATATTGCAAAAGAGCTGGGGCTTAAGGACGCAACGGTGAAAAGCAAAATGAAGCGGGGAAAAGAAAAGCTTCGTGAATATCTTTTGGGAAGGGGGGAAGCCTGAATGCTTGATAAGAGAATGAAGGATTTGTTAAATGAGCTTGAAATTTCGGAAAATGAAATATTTGAAGCTGATACAGACAAAATCATAAGCGGTGTAAAAGAAAAAATTAATCTGAACGGGCATAGAAACGTAAGAGTTTTTAAGAAAAAAAGCATAGGCGTGCTCCCTGCTGTTGCAATTTTAGTTTTAATGGGGGCAATAACAACCTTTGCCTTAGGCGGTGGCGAAATAGTTGTTAAGATAATAAAAGAGGCTATTGCTCCGCCTGTAGAAGAGCCTTCTACAGAAGAAAGGGTTATTTACAAAGAAGAGATTGAGCCTCCCACAATCCCTACCGAGGCAGAAACAGAGCCTGAGTACGAAAAGGCAGTTTATGAAAAGTACTACAAGGAGGAAGAGGAAGAAAGGGAGGAATACACTGAAGAAATTTACGACGGGCTTACAGATGACAAGTACGGCATTAAGCTTAACGAGGTTTCGGGTGACAGTGAAAACATATACCTTACAATAACTGTTGAGGCAAGAAGCGAAGAGGCAAAGGTTCTGCTTTCGGACGATAAGTTTGAATGGTTTATGGCTGAGGCTATGGACGAGAGCGGAGACTGGTGCTATGTAGAGGCAGAATATGAGGAGGACGAGACAAAGAGGCAGGATAATTCAAAGTGCTACCGAATGAATATAAAGGGCGAGGACAGCCCCGTTGAGCTTGGAAAAATGAGGGTAACCTGCCGTGCCTTTTCACCTGACATGGAAGAAAGATATGTTTATTTTGAGGTTGAAAAGAAAAGGAGCGATATAGCTGCATTTGGCCTTGCCGGACAGAGCTATGCAGGCGGAAAAATAACCGTGACAGAGGGAAGATTTGAAATTACAAAGCCCATGGAGGCATCTATGAGCTATGCTGTGGATGCGAGAAACCTTAATGTGTTCTTTAAGTTTAAAAACGGTGTAGTAAAAACCTTTAACCAGCTTGTTAAGGGCGAGTGCGAGGCAAGCTATGTGGGCGGAGAGGATTTATATAATTTTGCAGCTAATGCAAATGTTTCCGTAGAAAGTCTGGAGAGCGTTATTGTCGGCGATGTTGAATACCCTATAGATAACCCCGAAAACTATACTACGGCATACATATCCGCATCTTTAAGACCCTTTGTGGTTACAAATGAAGGGAACAGAGAATATGTGTGCACACTTAGCGATTTGGCAGCCTGCGTCCGCATTACGGAAAGTGAAGCAGGGGTTGTGGTATTTACCTACGGAGGCAACCGTTACCGTGTTGAGACGGGAAGCAGTATTGTTTTAATAAACGACAGCACGGAATACAATTTAAGCCTTCCTCCGTATATGGATGAAAGCGGGAATTTGTGGATAGGGGATGACTTTATCCGCAGCCTTTTGGGAATAAGATATGCAAAAATGGAAAGTGAGGGTACATACTTTATGGTGCCCTGATGAAAGGAGAAGGAATATGAAAAAATTTATTGCAATTTTACTTACAGCGGTTATGCTTACGGGAGCGTTGCCTTCCGTGGCAGGTGCATACGCATCAATGCCCGAATATATGCAGATATATAAGGGCATGGATTTTTCAATTGATGAGGCAGGCACCCTTACAATAACAAACGGCCCAGACAGATACATAGTTAATACTTCATGGAGCTATTATCCCCCATGGACGCGTAACACTGCCATAAAGAAGGTTATTATTCCCGATAATGTAACCAAAATCGGCGAGGATGCATTCTACGGCTGTTATAACATTGAGGAAATTGTTCTTTCAAAGAACCTTAAGGAGCTTCACGAGGAGGCCTTTGCAGGCTGTAACAAAATTAAGAATGTAACCATCAGCGAGGAAAATACAATTTTCAAAACTGTGGACGGTGTGCTTTTTGACCAGGAGGGGGAACGACTTTGCCTTTACGGTAAGGGAAGAGGCGAAGAGGAATATACCGTGCCCGAGGGTACCCGTGAAATTATAGAAAAAGCATTTCAGGACTGCAAAACCCTTAAGAGGGTTAATTTAAACCACGATTTAAAAACAATAAAGGATTATTCCTTCAAGAACCTCCCGGAGCTCGAGGCAATTGAAATACCCGATTCTGTTAACTACATAGGACAGAGGGCCTTTGAAAACTGCGAGAAGCTTTCGGAAATTAAAATGTCGCCCTATGCATATATGCAGAGTAACCCATTTTACAATACAGCCTTTTTCAACAATGAGGCAAACTGGGAGGAGGGTGCACTTTACCTTAATAAGCACCTTCTTTGCATAAAGGATGATTTAACAGCATGCGAAATACAACCCGGCACAGTATCCATTGCAGGCGAAGCGTTTATGAAGGCAAACATTCCCTACATAACCATTCCCTCAACTGTAAAATGCGTTGGCGATAAAGCCTTTGCAAACAATAAGAACATTGTGACGGTTGTTTTTAAGGAAGGCTTTGAAATTTTAGGTCATTACGCCTTCTGGTCAAGCTCAATAAAAAGTGTGAATTTGCCCGACAGCTTACAGATAATCGGCGGACAGTCCTTTATGCATTCAGATATTGAGCAGATTATTATACCCGATAATGTTATTGACATTGGCGAAAGTGCATTTGAGTGCTGTGACAGCTTAAAGAGGGTTGTGATAGGCAAGAGGGTTGGTAATATTTCCACCGGTGCTTTCAGAACCTGCCATAACCTTGAGGAAATAACAATCCCCGACAGCGTGTGGAACATTGGTGAGTATGCATTTTTCTACAACAGCAAGCTTAAGAAGGTAACAATAGGAAGCGGACTTTATCAGCTTGACAACACTGTGTTCTCTCTTTGTGACAACCTTGGCACACTGGAGGTTTCGGAAAATAACCCCTATATGAAAACAATCGACAATGTTATTTTTGATAAGACCGGCGAAAGACTTATTTTTTACCCTGCAGGCAAAAAGGCTGATGAATACACAGTTCCCGAAGGGGTAAAGATTATTGATGACTCAAGTTTAAAGGGTGCAGGCTTTAAGGTTATGAACCTGCCCATGTCCCTTGAGAGGATTGAATACGGTAACACCCTTTCAAAGCTTGGGGATGTTTATTACCCCTTAACGGCTGCGGACTGGGAAAAGATTTACATTGAGCCTAATAACCATACCCTGAAGGAAGCGGTTATCCATTTTTCGGACGGTAATGTACGTAATATATACGGAGATTTGAAGTGCCGTGAGGAAGCGGGCAAGGTTTATATTATGGGGCTTATAGACAAGAGCGATACAGAGGTTTTCATCCCCGGTGAAATTAACGGAAAGAAAACCCAGATTATTCCCCGTGCCTTTGACGGGGCGGGTCTTGTGACAGTTACACTTGACGAGAAAATCAAAGAGATACCGCCTAATGCCTTTGAAGGCTGTACAAGGCTTGAAAACATAAACCTTGAAAACGTTGAATACATAGGCTCCTGTGCTTTCTTTGGCTGTAAGAGCCTTAAGAATGTTAACCTTCAGAGCATTAAAAAGTGGGACGGTATAGCAGAGAGCAGGCTTAATACACAGTCAATGGAGCTTAAGCTTCTGCCCTATAATACATCACTTATAGGCTATGATATATGGTCGATGCATACCATTTTCTACGGAGCAAAGATAGAAAACCTTACCGTAAAATGGCCCGAGGCAAACTTTATGGAGGGTGAAGAGCTGCTTCCTGCACTGTTTTTGGGCTGTGAGGTTAAAAACGTTTTCTTTGAAAACTTTACCGTGAGCCCCTCTTCGGCAGAGTTTTACGGAATTGACCCTTCAGGCAGGATAAAGGCTGTTGACCCCTATGTTGACCTTGTAAAGCCAAATGAAGAAATGGTTATTTACGGCAGGGACGAAAATGTTAAGGCATATGCTGAAAAGATTGGCGTAAAATTTGAATTTATAAACAGCGAACAATAAAAAATTGCCAATGGGGACAATCCCCATTGGTATTTTTTTAATTTATGCAACTTTTTTGTGTTTTTTGATGTCTATATAAGTAGATGGCAAAAAATTGTATGTTTGGAGTGAAAAGAATGACGGACGGCAAATTGCTGGAACGGCTGAAACGCCGTGATGAAGGCGGGCTTAAAATCCTGATAGGGAAATACAGTGCATATGTGGGCACGATTGTATATAACACAATAGGACAGAGTGCAGCCTACGAGGATATAGAGGAGGTTGTTTCCGACATATTTATGGCGATATGGGAGCATGCGGAAAACATAACAGAGCTTAAAGGATACATAGGAGCAACCTCGAGGAATAAGGCTCTTAACAAGCTGAAGGGTATTATGCTGACAGACGAGCTTAAGGATAACCTTGCAGCAGGGGATGAAACAGCAGAGGAAGTTGAAAGAAGAGAAGTAACAAGAATGCTTTACGAGGCGATAGAAGCCTTAGGGGAGCCTGACTGCGAAATTTTCTTCCGTTATTACTATAATGAGGAAAAGATAAATGATATTGCAAAAGAACTTGGAGTTAATATTTCAACGGTCAAAAGCAAACTAAAACGGGGTAAAGAAAAGCTTAGTGCATATCTTTCCGAAAGGAGGGATTTAATATGACAAATAAAAGAATGAATAAGCTTCTTTGTGAGCTTAATTTGCCTGAAGGCACTGTATATATGCCTGACGTGGAAAACATTCTTAAAAAATGCGAAAAGAAAATTGAAAAGCGGGAAAAGAAGGCTATACGTGTGATAAGTCCCTCAAGGGTTCTGGCAGTTGCGGTAATTGTTATATTAATGCTTGCCCTCTCCATTGTGGCTTTCGGTAAGGATGGCGTTATCCGCAAAATTATAACAATTTTTGAGGAAGCGGAAACAGAACAGATTGCAACGGATGAAGAAAAGGACGTTTATGTGCCGGATACTGATTCTGAAGAAGAGGAAATCCCCACGGAAATTGTGACAGAGGAAATTGAAGAAGTGGTGGAAGAAGCTGCAGAGGAAAAGAAAACGGAAAAAGCTCCTGAAGAACAGAGTGAGGTTATTGAATTTGTTACAGCTGAAACGATTATTGAAGTGCCGAAGGAGCCCGTAAAAATTCACATTGATAATACCGGCATGAATGACATAAAAAAGGATGAGGGTGCCGAGGATTATATCAATACACCGGGTGTAAGCGTTGAGGACGATGATTATAAGGTGACACTTATAGAAACCATGGGCGACAGCTATAACCTTTATATTAAAATTTCGGTTGAGGCCAAAAACATGGGTGCGACAGAACGACTGGCAGCAGGGAGTCTGATTTTTGATACTGATATAAAAACCGATAAGGGATGGCAGAATATTGCAGGATGCTTTATAAACGAGGTGTCGTTCAATGATGGGGTGAAGGTTTTTACCATAAGTGCTCAAAGCGACCATCGGGGTAATTTTACAGAGGCAAGAATTGGCTGTGACCTTATGGACCTTCATCCAAACGGCAAAAACTATATTGTCTTTAAGGTTAATTCTACCGTGCAGAACCCGAAAACTGAAAAGAACGAGGTTATAGAGTTCCCCTTGTCGGGGCAGGAGTATACGGGCGGATATATTTCAATAACGCCTTTGGGATTAAACATTAAAATAAAGGTTAGAAGTAACGTTATTCACCAGGTTAACAGTGACCCTGACCTTGTGCTTGTTTTCCGTGACGGTACAAGAAAAACCTACCGACAGTTGACACGTGGCGGAAGCGGAACCTTTACAGATATTGACAAGGTCTATTCCTGGGGCACATATGTGTGCCAGTTCAGGGAAATAATGGATTTAAACGAGATTGAATATATAATCTGCAACAATATCAGGTACAATGCAAAGGACCCTACAGTGTTTGTAAATCTTAAGGAGTCAAATACGGAGATTGTAACAGCGGAGAATAATGTGAAAATTTTAGAAGGAGAATATCCCTTCAGATATCCCGTATACCTTACAGACGTGCTTGATGTGATTGACTTTTATTACACAACAGATTTAAGCTTTGTGGAGTTTACATGGGATAATGTTACTTACAGAGTGGAGGCAGGAAAAGGCGAGGTTACGGCAGGCGGTGAACCACGCTACTTTCTGGTTGAAACCCCTGTTGCAGACAGTAAAGGCGGAGTAATTGTAGGAAAGGAATTTCTGAATAAGGTGCTGGGAATGAGTGTGAACTTATCTAATGATGAAACCTGTATAGTTATAAAATAAACTGACAGAAAGGATTGAGGCAAAATGAAAGAAACCTTCATGTTTTCGGAAAAGAAAAACCACGATGAGATATACTTTGAGGATATTGTGTTTTTTGAAAGCCGCGGGCATTATATTTTAGTTCACACAAAGGACGGGGAAACATACAGAACAAGAAGCAGTGTGGAAAAGCTTTTTGAAAGGCTTGATGAAAAGGTTTTTAAAAGAACACACCGTGCATTTATTGTTAATCTGCAATATGCAAAAGGGATGGAAAACAATACACTGCAATTGAATTCGGTATGGGATTTGGTGCCCGTGAGCCGTACATATAAAGGAAATCTGACGGGAATGATGGTTGAAACAATATGACATTTGTTATATAATATTACTATAAAATCGTCATGGCATTTATTAAATGAGGAGGCAAGGATATGAAAAGGGTTGTAAGCTTGTTTTTAACTGTGATTATGGTATTGGGTGCAGTGCCTGCATTGGCAAAAGCACCTTATGAGATTGTGAGCGAATTTTCCGATGAGGAAATGACAGGCGTCATTGTAAAGGCAAATGAAGGATTTGAGGATTTTACCCTTTATGCAGCATATACGGACGGTGAGCAGGTTTACTCTGTTAAGAGTATGAAATCATCACGTCTTTTGAGCGGAAGAGAAATTTCCTTTGATACAGTAGAGGGTGCGGAGATTGAGCTTTTTGCATGGAATGAAAGAATGCAGCCTGCTAATGAGGATTTTTCAAGCTTTGATTACAGCACGGTTATGGGTCAGCTGAGAAAAGTAAACGACTATTGGATAGGGCAGAAGGCCAATGTTGAGACAGATTCAAACCCCTGGGAGGTTTCTGTTTTCCATTCCGGTAATATGCAGGCATATTATATGACGGGCGATGAGCTTTACAGAAATTATTCGGAAAAGTGGAGCAATGCACATTCCTGGCAGTCCTACGGCTACCCGGTAAGCAGCACAACAAATGCCGATAATATATGCTGCTTCAGAACATATCTTGATTTATATAATATAGATAATGAAAGTGCGAATATTGACTATGTAAAAAAACAGGTTGATTCCATTGTGACATCATCAAGTAAGAGCTACTGGAACTGGATTGATGCCTTTTATATGGCAGGTCCTGTTTTCACAAAGATGTACGAGCTGACAGGAGAAGTAAAATACCTTGACAAGATGTACAGTATGATTAAGTATACTGCTGAAACCCTTAAATGCTATGATAAGGAAGAGGGCTTATGGTTCCGTGATGCAAGCTTTATTCATAGCACAAGCGATAACGGGGAGAAGGTTTTCTGGTCTCGCGGGGACGGCTGGGTATATGCGGCGTTTGCACAGATAATTGAAGAGCTGCCCGACAGCTACGAGCATAAAGACTATTTTGTGGATATTTTCCTTGAAATGAGTGCGGCACTTAAAAAGGCACAGTGTGAAAACGGTGCATGGCACGAAAGCTTACTTGACCCCAATTTCAATCCCGATTGCGAAGAAAGCGGAACAGGCTTCTTTGTTTACGGTTTGCTCTGGGGCATTAATAACGGATATTTAAGTGAAAGCGAGTATTTCCCCACCGCGGCAAGGGGCTGGAGATGGCTCAGTGAGGTTGCAATGCAGGAGAACGGACATATAGGATACGTTCAGCGAATAGGTGCACAGCCCACAAGAGAGCCTCTTTCCATAGAGAATACACAGCATTATGCTTATGCAAACTTTGTTTTTGCGGCAAGTGAAATGGCAAAGTATTTGGGTGGCCTGCAGGGTGATGTGGTGCCTTACCTCAAAAAGAAGCTTCTGGGTAACATTGAGGTTTATAAAAATGGTGCGGAATATGCAATAAAAGACGGACAGATTGTTGAATGTGATATAAACTGCGAGGAAATAGTTGTTCCCAAAGGAATGTATTTATATAAACACAATGATTTGTGCATTTTAAGTGAATTTATTACACCCTTTAACAAGACGGAAACAGCGCTTCTTGATGTGCTCGGCACTATTTTAGATGAAGGTAAATTCCCCGAAAGACCTTATACAGACCCTGACAGAATTACTATCAAGGGCGGTGGCGGTGCTGTTGAAGCTCCTGACGGCATCAAGGTGAAGTTAGGTACGGGAAATATCACGGTATCACAGATACCCGAGGCACATAATGGCCCCTCTAACATGATTGACGGAAGTATAACAACCCGCTGGTCGGCAGAGGTTACTGATAAGGAGGACCCCTGCTGGGCAATATTTGACCTGGGCGAGGTTTATGACCTTGATGCAATAGGTATTGCATTTTACGAGGGTGCATCAAGAACGACGGAGTTTATGGTTGAGGTAAGTATTGACGGAGTGGAGTACACTACATTTATAGAAAGAGGAAATTCCGGCGGTGAGACCTCCAAGGTTGAGTATTATGATGCAGAGGGTATCAAAGCCAGATATATAAAGCTTTACGGCTACGGAAACTCAAGCTCACATAATATTACTCAGCTGTGGTTCTCACCTACAGAGGTTGAAATTTACAGAATGCCAACAGAAGAGGATGAACTGTTTACGCCTGATCTGGCAGATACTGAGGAGTTTGATCTGAAGAATGCATCTGTAACTGCATCCTTCGCTCCTCAGAGCAATAATAGCCCTGATAACCTGTACGACGGCAATTACAGCAGCTATTGTGCACTTTATGTAGAGGATGAGTCAAATCCTGAATATATTGAGATTGATCTTGGAGATACAAATTGGGTTGAATATGTAGCTCTTGCTTTTATAGGTATACAGACCAGAACGATTTATTTTGATATACGCGTAAGCGAGGATGGCGAAAGCTATGAAACTGTTGTGCCTAAGCAGGGTTCAAGCGACGAAGTAGAGAAAGAGCAGTATTTCAAAATTGGCAAGGATGCCAGGTATATAAGAATTTACGGCTATTCAAACACAGCTACCAGGAACTGGGTAAGTATAGGCGAGGCACGGGTGTTTGTTAAATAATTGTTGTATGAAAAGTCCGACGGTTTTACCTTCGGACTTTTTGCTCAAAAAAAATATAAAATTATGCAACCTTTTTACATTTTTTGTGTCTGTATAAGTAGAAAGGGTAAAGGAGTGAAAATTATGAAAAAGGTATTGAGTTTTGTATTGGCACTATGCATGGTAATGTCGGCAGGGGCTGTGCAGGCAGAAACTGAAAGCGGTCTTGATGCAAGAGTGGCTGTAATTCCCGATACGGTTACCATTATTGGGAAAGGGACATTTGTAAGCTGCGACACTCTCGAGGAGATTGTCATTCCTGATTCGGTTACAGGTATGGAGGAGGACGCGGTTCAGCTTTGCCGCAGCCTGAAAAAGGTTGTTATAGGTAAAGGCATGGAAAATATTCCCCGTATGGCATTTTCCCACTGCTCGATTGAAAAGCTTGTTGTTTTAAATAAGGAAACGAAAATATATGCCGGCGGATGGGATTCTATCTGGTCACATGGCAGGGAAATAAATAATTACCTTCCCGGAAGCTTTTATGAATGCACCATCGGTGAAATTCATGCACCGACGGGAAGCGAAGCTGAAAAGTATGCAAAGGAAAACGGTATTAAGTTTTCCCCTGTTGATGAAAGTGAATACGAAGAACAGAAGGAACATGCGGATATTGTGCCCGAATCAAGGCTTATTGAGCTTGTAACACGCATTTCTGAAGATAACGGCGGTATTGTAACCCGTTCGGGAGAAAGCATTGCCGTGCAGAAAATGGGACGTAGCCTGGCAATTACAAACGGCACGGTTTACTATATGGATAATGGCGTGCTGGTAACAGAAAGCCTTTATTACAGTGAAAACTATGTTAAAATGCCCGAAAAGGCATTAAAAAGCGTGCTTGGAGAATACGTGGTTAAAAGCGACAAGTATTATGAAGTTATGAAGCGCTTCGAGGAAGGACCCATAATTAAGAGCATTGAAACCTGGGAAACACCCTACGGCACCCTTGTTTATTATGCCTCTGTGGGTGTTATGCACGGCACGGGAAGCTGCCTTGAGCTGGTAAGATGGGATGGCACAGAGCTTGGTATTGTGGCAAATAATGCACCTAAGCTTAATCTGTATCAGAATGCACCCTGGAGCGAAGTGCAGATATCGGAGGACGGCAGAAGGGTAAAGGTTATTTACAAGAGTAACAGCTGGCTCACAATAGACGGTGAAATTGAAGCTGACCTTGTAACGGGTGAGGTTTCCAAGTATAAATCCTTTTTGAGTTTTTCCAATATGCCTTCTGAAAGAGAGGAATGGGCACGTGTTATTGAAAAGGACGGCATGAAGGTAAGTGCGTCTGTTCTTACAGAGCCACAGAATGGCCCTATAAACCTTTTTGACGAGAATTTCGTAAGCTACTGTGTACTTTTTGTTGATAATGAGGAAGAACCTGAGTATATTGAGTTTGACCTGGGTGAGGTAAAGAATGTTTCAAAGCTTGCACTTGCATTCCGCCATGCAACAAGCCGTACTACATATTTTGACGTGAGAGTGAGCTGTGACGGAAAGGGCTTTGAAACCGTTATAGAAAAGCGTGGTTCAAACGGTGATACAGACGCTCTTCAGTATTTCAACATAAACCGTGATGCCAGGTATGTGAGAGTTTACGGCTATTCAAATTCCTTTAACCGCTACTGGGTAAGCATAACCGAGGCGAGGGTTTTTGCAAATTAAGTTGATTATTCCTTTCATTTGTGGTAGAATGAGGTATCACAAATGAAAGGAATTTTTTTCATGAACGAGAAAAAGCATTTTTTACAGAAAACATGGGTTGTGGCACTTTTAGCACTACTTTGCTGTGTGCTCTGGGGCAGTGCAACACCCTCCATTAAAAAGGGATATGAAATTTTCGGTATTGTGGGTAACGATTATATGTCCACAATTCTTTTTGCAGGTATCCGCTTTATTTTAGCAGGTATTTTAACTGTTTTAATAGGCAGTGTTATTGCAAAGAAGCCTCTTTTACCTAAAAAGAGCACAATGAAGTATGTTCTTGCACTGAGCCTGGTGCAGACAGTTATTCAGTATTTCTTCTTCTACATAGGTCATGCTTATGCAAGTGGCGTTACAGCGGCTATTGTAAACGGAAGTAACGTATTTATTGCAATTTTGGTTGCAACCTTCATTTTCAGAACAGAAAAAATGACGGTAAAAAAGGCTATAGGCTGTATATTGGGCTTTAGTGGCGTTATTGTTGTTTCTATGGCAAAGGGCGACATGGGCTTTACGGTGATGGGTGCAGGCTTTATCCTTATGGCGGCACTTGCTTATGCCTTTTCATCTGTTATGATAAAGATGTACTCCAAGTATGAAAACCCCGTAACCCTTTCAGGCTGGCAGTTTTTCATTGGCGGTATTATAATGACCATCTTTGCACTTCCCATGGGTGGTAAGTTTGAAATTGCAGAGGGTGCAGGCTTTACTGCAGGGGCACTTTTATTCTACATGGCGTGCATAAGTGCTGTGGCATATTCCATCTGGGGGCTTTTAATGAAATATAACGATGTTTCAAAGGTTTCCATTTTCGGACCCTTTAACCCCATCTCGGGTGTTATTCTTTCCGCAATTATTTTAGGCGAATGGAAGAGCCTTGGCGTTGAGGTTATCCTTGCACTTGTGCTTGTTGCATCGGGTATACTGGTAATTAACTATAAGAAGAGGTAAGGCTATGGTAAAGAGGATAGTTTCTTTTTCCGTTGACGGTTTTATGGCAGGGCTGCTTTTGTCCATTTGCTGTGCTGTTAATTTAAGTGCAGGAAACAGCTTTGCAGGGGCATTCCTTTTCAGCTTAGGTCTTTTTGCAATTATGGAGCTTCACTTAGGCTTATACACGGGCAAGGTGGGTTACCTTGCAGTTAAAAGACCAAAGTATGCAGGCGAGGTAACGGTTACCCTTTTAAGTAACACCGTGGGTGCCTTTTTAGGCGGCTGGCTCATTTCCCTTACACGCTTCGGCGGTATACTGGAGGCAAAGGCAATACCTCTTATGAATGCTAAAATGAGCGACACACCCTTAAGCATGTTTTTGCTTTCCATGTTCTGCGGTATTTTAATTTTTATTGCAGTTGAGGGCGACAAGAAGTGTACACAGGCAGATGACCATGTGGGTGCACTTTTTACAACCCTTATCCCGGTTATGATATTTATCATTTGCGGTTTTAACCACTCCATTGCCGATATGGGCTACTTTGCTCTTTCGGGCTTTAAGAGTGCTGAAAAGGCACTTTTGTATTTTGTTATGATAATACTGGGTAACGGCTTTGGCTGTATGGTGATACCGATTATGAAGAGATTTTCAATAAACAAATGGTTTTAGAAAAAGTCTCTGTCCTACATGAGTATTGGTGAACAAAAAATATACATTTTTTAAGATAATTATGCGTAAATAGATGACAAATAGGCAAAAAATGCTACAATATAGTTAGATATTGAAACTTTTTACAATCTATATAGATAGAA
>JAFSGW010000003.1 GCA_017440585.1 Clostridia bacterium
AACTGACCTGCCTTCATAGTTGTGCTTGAATTCAAGATTTCCCGAGGAAGGGTTATATTCAAAGAGCTGACCGCCTACAAAGATTGTGTCGGGGTAGCCTGTGCCTCTGTGCTTATATGCACAAAGGGAGGTTGTGATAGGGCCTGAGTCGGTACTGTCTTCGTTGTACCAATATATCCAGCCGTTACCCGTTTCCTGAATTGTCCAGTGGTATTCGCCGTTGGCATCGTATACATTTTTATTTTTAAGATTATCGTATGTGGTGTAGCCTACAATTTGCCTGGGAGCGTTGGCTTCATCCACCCACACATAACGGTTGGCAGTAACTGTGGATGTGGAGGTTTGTGCTGCATAATTAGCTCTTGTGTAGTAACCGCCGATTATTATTTCCCGGCTTCCCTCCCTTGTAACATCACCGACAGTAACATTTGCGTGGCGGAGTATGTAACGGTATTTTGTGGAATCACCGATGCCGTCTGTCAGCAATACTTTGTGCTTTATAGTTTGCTTTAAATTGCTTCCCGTCTGACCTTCGTATAATTCCAGCACAGAGGCAAGAACTGTATTATGGTCAATCAGCTGTTTTGTTGAGTATGTTTCTGTGCCTTTGCGGCCTCTGAACCATGTGGAGAAATTCATAACTGCCATAAGGTCATCAATGCCGTCGCCGTTTACGTCCTCTCCGCAAAGAGCCATATAGGGAAGAGAATAGAACTGCTGCTTGCCGTTGGCATCACTATAGCTCCACCTGCAGATTTCGCCATTAGCGACATCGAGGTATTGCTTGTTTGTAACAGTGTTGGTATTTTTGTCAAACTCAAATATACCTAAAGAAACATGAACAAATTTGTTGTTTACCGGGTCTTCGTCGGCGTTGTTGGGTGTGTAAACTGCAATTTCGTCAATGCCGTCACCGTCAAAATCGCCTGCTGTTACAGATAAAAGACCTTCAAATTCCCACATTTCAACGGTGTCGCCTGTGACAACATAGCCGCCTGTGTTATAGCCTTTTACAAGGGCGTTGCCCTGTGCATCGTATATACTCATAAAAATGTTGGCACAGGAAGCACCATATTCAAAATATACCTTTGCAATATGGTCATCAACGCCTGTACTTGTTGCGGCAAAGCCTGTTGACACAAAATAAGGCTTGGATTCTGCATTTGTAAAGGCATCCTTCATTCCCAGGCCTGTAGCAAAATATTTGACAATATTCAGATTCAGGGGATTGACTTCACCCGTTATGGCATTGCTTTTTCTGTGCTTACTGCCGTAGTCGATATACAAATCGTACTTGGGGCTTATGGGGTGCGAGCCCGGCTTTAATGCATTTGTGTCGTAAGAGGATGCATCAAGGTTGAAGCCGAACATCTCCAGGATATCTGTGTTATCAGCTTGTGCACTTACACCCATTACGGGCATAAAGGAGAGAAGCATACACAAGCACAAAAGCATGCTTAAGAATTTTTTCATGGTAAATCCTTCTTTCTTCTAAACTACTTGAAATTCAACATATAATATGCTAACATAATTATACATCGTCCCCTAAGGGACGATGCAAGAGCTTTTTGAAGAATATTGGAGATTTTTGAAAGGGGGCACGTTATGGATAACAAAAATTTATTTTCTATCGGCGAGATTGCAAAAGCCGTTGGAATTACAAGAAAAGCAATACTTAATTACGAGGCAAAAGGACTTGTATTGCCTGACAAAAAGGATGGAATTGCCGGTAACAGATACTATACCATTGATACCTTTACTCAGATCCGTACAATCCGTGTTTTTCAGGACTTAGGTCTTTCCCTTGATGAAATACGTGAATACTTTGACGGTTCGTCTGATCTTAAACCTATGATACAAAGGCTTGAAAAAATGAGAGATGAGATTAATCTCACCATAGAGAAGCTGAAGGAGAGAACACGGGAAAAAGGTGATATTATTAAAGAAATCATCATTGGGCCACAAGCTGTTTATAGCCGTACATACAGCGCGGATTCCATTGCGGACAAAACAAATCTTTTAAGAGATACAGCACTTGAAGCTATGAGGGCATATGGAACAGATACAACAAAAAGAATGTATTTTACAGAGTATTCCGCTGCTTCCTCCGGGGAGATTTCATATTGTGTAGCCGTGCCACATGAAAGCGAGGGCGAATATATCAGAAGAATTTCAGAGCATAAAGCTATTTCGTTTTTTCATCACGGAGCTTATGAGGATATTCCCGAAGCACGAAAAAGACTTGTTTTCTATGCAGAAGAAAACAATATAAAGCTGTCGGGTGTGTTCCGTAATATTTACCTTGAAGGACCACCGCAGCATAAGGATAAAGCGAAGTTTATTACTCAGATAATTGCGTTGGTGGAAGAATAAAAGGGAAGAGGTAAAAGGGACAGGGAAAATTGTTCGGAATTGACAAACCGAACCCGAAGACGTACAAAAGTACTTTGAGAGGTGAGGTTTGTCAATAGCAAAAAGGCGAAAAAAGAGAAAAGCATCGCAAAAATGAACTGCACCAATTTGTGCAGACAGTACAAAAAAGCACCTTATGGTAGCTAAAATTAAATTTATGCAGCATACTTACTCCGTTGTTCTAACGGAGTAAGTTTTGTTTTTAGTTGTATTCTTTCGTTATTGTAAAAATG
>JAFSGW010000004.1 GCA_017440585.1 Clostridia bacterium
CTTTACCATACCGGGGATAAGAAGCTTCCAGTTTGCTCTTCTCTGACGCTTCTTCATCTTAGAAGTTCTTCTCTTGGGAACTGCCATTTTTTACACCTCACCATTTCCTGCTAATTTTCTGAAAATAGCGAAACGAGGGTCATACCTTGTCGTATCGCAATTACATTCGGATTTGTTCAAATCTGTGCCACACTTTGAGCATAAGCCCTTACAGTCGTCCTTACACAGATTTCTCATAGGCAAGCTTGAATACACCAAACTTTCAACCGCACCTGAAATATCCAGCACATGCCCGTTTAAAACGAACATTTCGCTGTCAATCTCAACCGACTCACCCGTGATATTTTCCTCTGCTTCACCTAAAATGGTTGCAGTAACATCACAGCCGCAGCGGTCACAATAGGATGTGTACTCGCCCTCTACCTTAAGGGCAATCTTCAGCGCACTGCCAATATTTCTTATTTCGCCCGTAACACTTACGGGTTTTTCAAAGGAATACTCGTTGCCTGCAAACTCAAAAGAGCCCACCGTAACGTCCTTTTCAATACTGAGCTTTGCGCCGTCACAATTGATGACGCTGACAATATTTATCTTCATGCGATCACCTCGTGCCACCTATGGGCATTTTCAGCATTTCATATTTTACTACAAAGGAGTGTGTTTGTCAACACATTTTTCGCTTTGTTTTATAAAATTTTCCTAAAATTTTTCCATCAACTATACAAAATACCAGACCGGGCACAATACAGACCACAATATCCATTACATATTGGCTCCATAAGGGCAGTAAAGTCATATCAAATATGAGTTTATCAAATGCAGGTCTTACAACAAAGTAAAACATCTGTGTGTACATTATGTGATAGGATGCCTGCCCCACCTTGCACACAGCACGGCTTATAACGCCCTCGCCCTTTGCCTTGCCAAAGAAGTAAAACAGCACATACATTACCGACGCTACATAAAATGCAGACATCATACCGCTTCTGTTCCAGGGCTCAACGGTAAAAATTTTGTATTCATACCCCGTAAAATAAGGCAGAAGTATATATGTAAGCCCCACCGCCGCCATAGCAGTTATGTACACACCCTTTATCCTATTCCCTTCTCTTATGGCAAGGTACATACCAAAGGCAATAACAAGAAGGTATCTTAAAGCACATATCCGGTATATTCCGTCGCCGAAATCACCAATCGTCCAGATAACCTCGTAGAGAAGGTTTACCGCCCCTGTGGCACACACGCCCCAAAGAGCATATTTCTTTATTAAATAATACATTAAAGGTGCTATAAGCGTAAACTGCACCATCACTGCATAGTAGTAAGAGCCTCTGCCGAAATCACCTGCAATAAAGCGTTTCACAATCTCGTAAAGGCTCATTTTATCTTCGGTAAAAGCCATCACAGCCACAAATATTATGTAGTAAATAACCGTCGGTACAGTAAGCCTTAAAAGTTTGGGCACAATACGACTTAGGCAGTAATTTTCACCAAGGGGCACATTCCTTGCACCCAATGCAAACACAAAACCCGACAGAAACATAAACACGGGCACAGCTTTGTTTACACAAAGAAGATAAAAAAGCCCGTTTTTATCAAGCATTGCATCGTTCAGAAAATCGCTGTGGGTTATTATCACAAAGACAACACAAGCTGCCTTCAGCCAGTCTACAAGTACATATCGTTTACTCATGAGTCAATTTTCTTCACAATTTTGTCAATATCCGTTTGGGTTGCAACAACAATAAGGTGCTCATTTTCATTTATTACATGGTCTGTAAGAGGCATAATTTTTGTTTCGCCTTCAACCTTAATGCCAAGCACATTCACATGGTACTCAGCACGGATATTTGCCTCACGTATGCTCTTTCCCACCCATATTTTAAGAGGCGGAATTTCGTAAATAGCATACTCGTCCGTAAGCTCAATATAGTCAAACACGTGATTTGTGCTCATCTTTCTGGCAAGCTTTTCAGCCATGTCACGGTTAGGGTAAATAACCTCGTCTGCTCCGTTCCTTAAAAGAAACTTCGCCTGAATGTCACGGTTTGCCTTGCTCACAACAAACTTTGCACCCATTTCCTTAATCTGGCTTGTTATCTCTAAGCTGTTCTGGAAATTGTTACCTATGCACACAACACAAACGTCGTAATCTGTTACGCCAATACTCTTTAAAACCTCGGGGTTTGTACAGTCGGCAATTCTCGATGCAGCAACATAATCGCTCACTGCCTCAAGTGCAACCTCATCTGTGTCGATTGCCATAACCTCATTTCCCAATTCATACAGCTCCTTGCAAAGGTGCTGACCAAATCTTCCCATGCCTATAACAAGAATGTTTTTCATATATTTTTCCTCCTCAGCCTATCGCTATACTTTCCGATAAATAAGAAATAGCCGCTTTCTTTTTCTTTTCTAAAAATGATACCGCAAATGTAAGTGAGCCTATTCTTCCCAGATACATCAGTGCCGTAATAATATATCTTCCCGCAAGGTTGAATTTATCCGTAATACCCACCGTAACGCCAACAGTACTCATGGCAGAAACTGTTTCATACAAAACGTCCCCCACGCTAAAGCCCGACATCATCGTCAAAAATACAGTGGCAGTAATAATAAGAATAAGGTTTGTGCTCATAACGGCAGTTGCCTTCTTTACGACATCGTCCTCAAACCTTCTTCCGAACATTTTAGGCTCGGAATGTGTATAATGCCCGATTAAGAATGCAAGTATCACCATAAATGAGGTGGTTTTAACACCGCCTGCAGTACTTCCCGGGCTACCGCCTATGAACATAATAATCATCATTATAAATTTGCCCGTTTCGCTCAGCTGTGCCAGATCAACCGTGTTAAAACCTGCTGTTCTTGATGTAACCGAGTTAAAAAACGATGCCGTTATTGCCTGGGGCATATTCATCCCAACCAATACAGTGCCTTGCTCCGAAACATACAAAAGCAAAGCCCCTCCCACGGTTATCACCGCTGTTAAAACAAGCACAATTTTTGTGTGCAGTCTGTACTTTTTAAAGTGAAGCTTGTTCTTATAAACATCGTCCCACACAATAAAGCCCAGACCGCCTATGGTAATAAGTGCCATAATTGTAACATTCAGCACGTAATCGCCCGAATAGTCCATAAGACTGCTCTCAAAGGTGGAAAAGCCCGCATTACAGAATGCAGATATGGAATGGAACACACCGTAATAAAGTGCCTTTAAAAATGGCATTTCGTCCATAAAACAGAGCGTCAGTATCATGGCACCAACAGCTTCAATCGTGAAAACCCACAGCATAATCTTTTTTGTAAAAACAGCCGTGCCCGAAACCTCCAGAGTATTCATGCTTTCCTGGAAAAGGCTTCTCTGGCTTAAGGTGAGCTTACGGCGAAGCATAATTGTGAAAAACACGCCGATTGATATAAAGCCCAATCCGCCCGTCTGTATTAAAAGTAAAATCACAATCTGCCCGAAGACGGACCAGTAGGTTGCCGTATTCACAACCACAAGCCCCGTAACGCACTGTGCACTGACAGCTGTGAAAAATGCGTCGGAAAAAGATGTCCATTCACCGCTTTGTGATGCTACAGGCAGCATGAGAAGCACTGTACCCAGAAGTATCATTGCCATAAAGCCAATGGCTATTATTCTCGAATAGGATAGTTTTCTCATTTTATCACCGCCCCAATAAGCTTTTCGTTGTCATATTTTAAAATTTCAACCACACGGCACTCATCGTGCAGTGTTTCGTCTTTATCCACAAAAACACGAAGATAATTTTTTGTGAGCCCCTCGGTGAGGTTATCCTTTGTCTGTTCAAACAAAACCTCTACTCTTCTTCCAACAAAGCTCTTTTCAAAATCCTCTCTGAGCTTTTCTGCAACAAGGCTTAATTCCTTCGCACGTTTTTCCCTTACGGGCATTGGGTGCTGAGGCATCATAGCCGCCGCTGTGCCCTTTCGCTCCGAATACGGGAAAACATGTATCTTTGAAAACCTTGCCTTTTCAACAAAAGCCTTTGTTTCAAGGAAGTTTTCCTCGCTCTCTAAGGGAAAGCCCTCAATAACATCTGTTGTTATGCCTGCATCAGGCATTTTAAGGCGTATACGCCTGAGCATGTCAAGATAAGCCTCTGTTGTATACTTTCTGTTCATGTTCTTTAAAACAGCGTTACTGCCCGACTGAAGAGAAATATGGAAATGGTCGCAAACCTTCCTCTGTGCAGAAAGCCTTTCTATAAAATCATCTGTAAATGCTACCGGGTCAATTGAGGAAAGCCTCACACGCTCAATGCCCTCAATTTCGCAAACCTTTTCTATAACGTCAATAAGAGAGCATTCCTTTGTATCCTTGCCGTAGCTTGCAACGGAAATACCCGTCAGCACAACCTCCTTAAAGCCTAAGGAAGCAATCCTCTTTGCCTCATTAAGGATGCTTTCAAGCCTTCTTGAACGTACGGGACCTCGTGCATAGGGCACAATGCAGTAGGAGCAGAAATTGTCACAGCCGTCCTGAATTTTAATGTTTGCCCTCGTTCTTTCCGTCACGCTTTCACATTCAAGTTCTTCAAACTGCCTCACCTTCATAATGTCAACAAAGGCATTTATGTCCTCACCGTTTATCATTTTCTGTGTAAGCTCAACAATTCTGGAGCGAAGGGTTGTGCCAAGGCACAAATCAACCTCTTCCATGCCGTTAACCTCATCATAGCTTACCTGAGCATAGCACCCGGTAACAACAACCTTTGCCGACGGGTTCTGCTTTTTTGCCCGTCTTATCATCTGGCGGCTTTTTCTGTCGCCAAGGTTTGTAACCGAGCAGGTATTAATAACGTATATATCGCAAACCTCGTCAAAGGAGGCAGTTTCAAAGCCCGCTTCCTTAAACATTGCTATGTAAGAATCCACCTCGTACTGGTTAACCTTGCACCCAAGTGCCAGAAATCCAACTTTTTTTGCCATAATATCTATCCTTAATATGTATTTGATTTTTTTTATTTTAGCTGTTATAATTATAACATAATATTGTCAAATTGCAAGGAGTGATTATATATGTTTAAAATAGGTGCTCATCTTTCAGCCAGCAAGGGCTATACACATATGTACGAGGAAGCTTTATCCATAGGTGCCAACACCTTTCAGTTTTTTACCCGTAACCCCCGTGGCGGTAAAGCCAGGGATCTGGATTTTAACGATATTGCTCTCTTCAATGAAAAATCAAAGGACAACTTCGGCCCCATACTTGCACATGCACCCTACACCTTAAATGCATGTGCCGCAGATGACCGTATACGTGAATTTGCCTACATCACCATGGAGGATGACTTAAAGCGTCTTGAACACACTCCCGGTGCAATGTACAACTTCCACCCGGGAAGCCACGTGGGACAAGGTGTTGAGGTTGGCATTGAAAAAATTTCAGCTCTTTTAAATGACATTCTCTTCCCCGACATGAAAACCACAGTGCTTTTAGAGGCTATGGCAGGCAAAGGCAGCGAAGTGGGAGGTCGTTTTGAAGAGCTCCGTGCTATCATCGACAGAACAAACCTTTCCGATAAATTAGGCGTGTGTCTCGATACCTGCCACATTTACGACGGAGGCTATGACATTGTAAATAACCTTGACGGCGTTTTAGAGGAATTTGACCGTGTTATAGGCATTGACCGCTTAAAGGCAATCCACCTTAACGATTCTAAAAACCCCTTCTCCTCCCATAAGGACCGTCACGAAAAAATAGGCGAAGGAAGCCTTGGTATAGATGCAATAGAGCGTATCATAAATCACCCCACCCTCCGCAGCCTTCCCTTCTATCTTGAAACCCCCAACGAAATCGACGGCTACGCCAAGGAAATCGAATTGCTCAAAAATTTACGAAAGGATTGATTTTATGCTTCCCAATGACCCTGCAATTTTGCTTTCAGTTATAAATACCCGTCTCCGTGACTATTATTCCTCCCTTGATGCTCTCTGTGAGGATATGAACGTTAATAAAGAAGAGCTTATAAAAAAGCTGTCTCTTATAGGCTACGAGTACAAAGAAGAAAGGAATCAGTTTGTATAAAGCCCCAAAGCACCGCATTTGCGGTGCTTTTATTTCGACAGAAATTTACAAATTCTGTTGACATACCTTATTTTATATGGTAGAATTACCACGAATAAAGAAAGATAGAGGTGCAGAAGTCATCAGTAAAGCGGAAATTACGGACATTTTTCCGCATTGAAAGGGGCTTTTGCCGAAGCTGCAGGCTCTTGTCCGAAGGGCTTACGGCTGGGTTGCAGGAAAATATCCTGCAGACTGTCACTGGATGTGGAGAGCTATTTTCTGTATAAAGGTATTTTTATGCATAAGAGTGACCGCATCTACTCTTATGCTTTTTTAATTTTAATTTTATCAGGAGGTTTTTTTCATGAAAAAAGCTAATCTCGGCAAAGTGATTGCTATTCTTATTACAATAGCAGTTGTAATTGCAGGTGCTTTACTTGTAAAGCCTGCAGAGATTGTTGATGGCTCCAGCATGTACAGTGCAACACTTCTTGCACTCTTCCCCCCGCTTGTAGCTATCACACTGGCACTTATCACAAAAGAGGTTTATTCCTCACTCTTTATCGGTATTGTCTTAGGTGGTCTCTTAACCGCTAACTGGCATCCCGTAAAAGCGTTTGACTATGTTCTTAACGATGGTCTTATCGCAGCTGTATCCGGCACTGCAGGTATCTTTATTTTCCTTGTTGTGCTCGGCGTTATGGTAGCTCTTGTTAACAAGGCAGGCGGTAGTGCTGCATTCGGCAGATGGGCTGAAACACACATCAAGAGCCGTACAGGTGCAATGCTTGCATCCTTCGCTCTCGGTGTTCTCATCTTCATCGATGACTATTTCAACTGTCTTACAGTAGGCTCCGTTATGCGTCCTGTTACAGACAGCCACAAAATTTCCCGTGCTAAGCTTGCATACATTATCGATGCAACAGCAGCACCCATCTGTATGATTGCTCCCGTATCAAGCTGGGCAGCAGCAGTAAGTGAGTTCACAGAAGGTACAGGCTATTCCGGCATCGAGCTCTTCGTTCGTGCAATCCCCTATAACTTCTACTCTCTTCTCACACTGGTATTTGTTGTAGCACTTGCATTTATGAACTTTGACTACGGTCCCATGAAGCTTCATGAATACAATGCAAAGGTTAACGGTGACCTCTTCACATCCGGCAAGGAAGAGCACTCTCCCGAAAGAGAAGCTGAAAATGCTAAGGGTAAGGTTATCGACCTTGTTCTTCCCATTATTGTTCTTGTTGTTATCTGTATTTTAGGTCTTCTTTACATCGGCGGTTTCTTCGGTGTTGACCTTTGGGGCGGAACAGAAAACTTCGGCAACTTTACAGGTGCTTTCGGTAACACAGATGCAACCGTTGGCCTCCCCTGGGGTGCTATTATTGCTCTTGTTGTTACAGTTATTTACCTTATGGCAAGAAAGCTCGTTACCTTCAAGGAAGCAATGGAATGCATCCCCAAGGGCTTCAATGCAATGGTTCCCGCAATTTTAATTCTTACATTTGCAACAGCCCTTAAGAACATGACAGGTCTTTTAGGTGCCGATGTATTTGTGGCAACGCTTATGGACAGTGCGGCAGCAGGTCTTGCAAACTTCCTTCCCGCTATCATCTTTATTGTTGCTTGTGTTCTTGCTTTCTCTACAGGTACATCCTGGGGTACATTCGGTATCCTCATTCCCATCGTTGCAGCAATCTTCGAGCCCGGCAGTGAATTACTCATCATCGGTATGAGCGCGTGCCTTGCAGGTGCTGTTTGCGGTGACCACTGCTCCCCCATTTCCGATACAACAATTATGGCTTCCGCAGGTAGCCAGTCCAACCACCTTAACCACGTTTCCACACAGCTCCCCTATGCAATTACAGTAGCAGTTATTTCCTTTGTATGCTACCTTGTTGCAGCATTCGTACAGAATGCATGGGTACTTCTTCCCATCGGCGTTGTGCTCACACTTGGTACACTCTTTGTACTTAAGGCGGTTACAAATAAAAAGGCGTAAAAATCGACTTTAAAAGGCGTTGCAGATGCAACGCCTTTTTTATTTTACAAATAATATACTCTGTTATCTTTTCTCGGCTGTGCTTCCTTCAAAGGTCCGTCAGGTAAACCTAATACACAGTTGCCGATGCCTTCCCATTCGCCCTCTAAGCCGCAGGATGCAAGTATTGCCTTTCCTTCCTCTGTTTCCATAACCTCTTTCGCACGGTGTATCCAGCAGCTGCCTATTCCCATAGAATGTGCCGCAAGCATTAAGTTGCCCATAACTAAGCTTCCGTCATAAACACGGTTTGGGTGCTCTGCAGGTGCAAGCACAATCAAAACCACCGGTGCATTGTAAAATGGGTCGTTATTTGCTCCCATAACAGCCGCATTCAGCTTTGAGAGCCTGTCACGGGTCTCCTTATCTGTCACCGCTACAATAACGGGTGTCTGTAAGCCTCTGCCGTTTGCCGCCCAGAGCCCCGCCTCAATAATTTTGTCAATGGTTTCCTTAGAAAGCATATCACTCTTATAGCTTTTACAGCTTCTTCTTTCAATCATAGCTTTAATAATGTCGTTCATTTACTTATCCTCCTTGCATCTTTCATTGCTTTTTGATGGGAAATAACATTCCGAAAACACACCATCGTCATGGTTACGGAAGAAAACTCCCAATGAATTATCCTCATATATATGCAAAAACACACTTCTGCATTTCCTGCCCCTTATGTTTTCAAAGCTTGACACATTAACTTGAGGAATGTCGTGCATTTTAACCCAGCTTATCCTCTGATATGGGCTGTCACCTGCCCAGTCAAAATCCCCTATGTGAGCGTGCCCGTAAAAATGCATTTTCACGTTTTGGGGTAGTGGCAATATGTTATTAAATAATTCCGATGCCCTGCTCCCTCCTGCAAAGGAATAATGTGATGCTGTTATAACGGGGCAGTTGTCCTCTTCAATTTCCTTTTTAATTGCCTTAAGCTTTTCCATGCGGGGATACCTGCTCACATCCCCGTGAATAGCCCCGTGGGTTGTATTCCACGCCTTGTCCTTTGCAATATGGTCTGTGAAAAAGTAAAACTTAAAATCCCCCAAAGTAACCTTGTAATATGGCTCTTCTACATCCTTCTGCATGTGCCAGTCAGGGTGCCTTTTCGCCACCTCGTAAAAGGGAATGTATATTTTATCTCCTCCCCCTTCACCGTAACGCTCATAGTCTAAATCATGGTTTCCTGCCACAAAGCAAACGGGAATATCAAGCTTATTGAAGGCATCCTCAAGGTATGTGCACATAATATCAAGCTTTTTAATGTCTGTGCCTTCCACACAGTCCCCCAAAAACCATATCATGTCACTTTTTTCGCCCAGATTAATATAGTCCTTCATACACGTGTCAAGACAGCTTTTTGCATTTTTCGGCTCTGCCTGCTGCAGGTCAGAAAATATCCATATTTTATGCTTAGCCCGCTTTACGGACTCACGGTATATATACTCGTACATAACATGCTCCTTTTATACCCGTAATTCATATCAAATTGAACCAAAAAACACATAAACAACTCGGAATTGGCTTAACTGTTAAAACAGCTTATCATTAATCATATATATAGGTTCCGCCATTTTGCCGGTTGAGTCTAAATTATATTTAGATTCAAAATATTTAATGATCTCTTCTTCGGATGGGAATTTTATCCATTGATATGGTTCCTGGAACGCTAATTTTTCCAAAAGATATACAGAGCCATTTTTTTCGTATAGCACTCCTGCATGATCCAGAAAAAGAAACGGATTAGATTCATCTATAGTATTGTGTGCAACCATACCTATAAACTTTAAATCGGAATTTTTAAACTCAATTCCTCTCTCCTCAAGAGCTTGCTCCAAAACCTTTTTTTGTTCCTCTTTATCAGTTGATAGGCTTGTTGGTATGGGTGCATAAAAGTTTTCATACACCTCTAAATCTTCATCCGTCATATACTTAGTAGGCATCATTTCAAACGCACTGTCA
>JAFSGW010000046.1 GCA_017440585.1 Clostridia bacterium
TATGAGCGACATACCATCTGAATTCGCCTGACTCGTTCATAACCGAACCTCCTCCATATTTTTCACTTGATTAGTTTGCAGATGCTTCTTCTGTTACTTCTGTTTCAACTTCAACTACAACATCTGTTGCTACTTCTGTTGAAAATTCATCAACAACTACGTTTACGTCAGAAGAGCTTTCTACAGCGCCATCTGCGGACATGTCTGCAGTAGGTACTTCTGTAGGCTGTGCTGTCTTCATGTCGTTGATTTTCGCAAATCCGAAACCGAAAACTGTATCAAGGGCAAAGATAACAAGACCAACAATCAAAATACATACAATAACGATACCTGTATTGTTGATGAGCTGCTTCTTAGAAGGCCATGAAACCTTTTTCACTTCAGACTTAGTAGCTTTAGCACTGTTGCCAATTTTTTTGAAGAAACCGTCTTTTTTCTGATTTTCAGCCATCTTGGTCACCCTTTCGATTACTTTGTTTCCTTATGCATTGTGTGCTTGCGGCAGAAACGGCAATACTTGTTCATTTCAAGTCTTTCGGGGTCATTCTTCTTGTTCTTCATTGTGTCGTAATTTCTCTGCTTGCACTCGGAGCATTCCATTGTAATCTTAACTCTCTTGGCGTCGCACCTCATGTTAAATTTAATCGACTCCCTCTTTGCATGGTAGCAACGGATTTTTTTGCACATAAAAAAAGCCTGCCCATGCGAGGTACAGTAACTATATCACCAAATTTATTCTAAGTCAATACTTTTTTTTAATTTTTTCAAAATTATTGCATTCTTCGCAATGCAGATATATAATATAGGAAAAAGAACCCACTGTCAAGCACTTGAAAGTGAATTGCACGATGTGCATGAATTACTTCGTATGAATTGACGCGTTGCGTCATGAATTTCCCGAAGGGCATTTTGGAAGAAATTCCACCTGTGGAATTTCCACATTAATGTTTGCGAAGCAAACAAATCATTCATCATGTGCTTGCACAATTCATGCAAGCTTTGCTTGCAATTAATCAAAACCGACAAAGGAGGAAATTATTATGATTAAAGGTTTTAAAATGAAGCTTTACCCCGGCATGGAGGCAGAATACGAAAAACGTCACAACGAATTATGGGACGAAATGAAGGATATGATTCATGAGCACGGCGGAAAAAACTACACAATATTTTTAGATGAAGAAACACTCACCCTCTTCGGCTGTATTGAAATTGAGGATGAAGAATTATGGGCAAAGGGTGCCGACACTGCCATCAACCGTAAATGGTGGGACTTTATGGCAGATATTATGGAAACAAACCCCGACAACAGCCCCGTTTCTATCGATTTGAAGAATGTATTCCATTTAGATTAACAGACAAGAAAGGATTTTGCATTGCAAAATCCTTTCTTATTTTTTCATATTTTTTATAAGGTTTAATATGCTTTCAAGTGCAGAACGATCTAATCCCTTGCACTCCTCAACTATTTCTTTGATTACATCCGGGTATTCGTTTTCCTTGTCGAAAAAATCGGACGGAGTTATTCCGAAATAGTCACATATGGCTAAGAACATAGTCATAGACGGTAAGGACTTTCCGTTTTCAATTGTATTTATATACCCTGTCGATTGCCCCAGCCTTTGACTAAGCTCACGTGCTGAGATATTATTATCCGTCCTGAGCTTGGCAATGCGTTGCTTTATATATTTCTCGTCCATTTTTATCACCCACTTATGCTATTATTATACAATATAAGTTTGCACAAACTGGTTGATTATAGTTTTAGTTTATTGTATAATGCAAACTATAAGTTTGCATTATCGACGGGAGGTATTAAAATGGGGGAAAATAAGCGTTGTTGCTTTGCCGGGCACAGTAAAATTTATGAAACCAATGTTTCTGAATTGCTTTACAGGCAAATTGAATTTCTTATATGTGAGAAAAATGTGACCGAGTTCTGGTTGGGAAATTACGGAGATTTTGACCGCTTATGTATTAGTGTTTTGTCGCAATTGAGAAAGTTCTATAAAATCAAATGTTTTCTTATTATCCCATACCTGACCAAAGATATCATTGAAAACAAAAACGCCTACGCTAAAAAATATGACGGAATTTATATGGCGGATATGCCGCCAAACACTCCGCCACGTTTGAAAATACTGAAAACAAATCATTATATGGTTGACAATTCTGACTATCTGATATGCTTCATCAACACGCCTTGGGGCGGTGCAGCCAAAACTCTTGAATATGCAAAAAATCATAACATTGACATCATTTCATTAATTCCGCAAGAAAGCAGAGATTAAATCATCTGCTTTCTTTTTTTGTTGCAATTGCTTTTCAGTTATGATATTATATAAGGTAGAAATTTTATAAACAAGAAGGTTTTCCCATGGCAAACAGCATATTTTCAGACAAAACGAGAGATTTATCCGGCAGTGCGATAAGAGCAACCTTTAAGCTTCTTGCAGACCCGGAAATTATATCCTTTGCAGGCGGTGCTCCCTCCCCGGATGTGTTCCCCAAAAAGGAGCTTGAGGAAATAGCCCGTGACATTTTCGCAACACGCGGCAACCTGGCACTTCAGTACGGCATTACAGAGGGCTACAATCCCCTTCGTGATTTTGTAAAGGCACGCCTTGTAAAGCAGGGCATTATAAAGGAAGAAGAACAACTTATTATAACAACGGGCGGTCAGCAGGTTATTGACCTTTCGGCAAAGGTTCTCCTTAACGAGGGCGACAACGTTGTTGTTGAAGCCCCCAGCTTTGTGGGAGGCTTAAACTGCTTTAGAAGCTATAACGCCAACATGATACCCGTTACCGTTCAGAGCGACGGTATGGACCTTGATTATTTAGAGGAAGAGGTTTTAAAAAAGGAAAAGGTTAAGCTTGTGTACACAATCGCAACCTTCCAGAACCCCTCAGGCATTACAATGAGCGTTGAAAAAAGAAAACGCCTCTTAAGCCTTGCAGATGAGTACGACTTCTTTATTTTAGAGGACAACCCCTATGGCGAGCTCCGCTACAAGGGCGAAAATGTTCCCACAATAAAGAGCATGGATGTAAATAACCGTGTTATTTATGCAGGAAGCTTTTCCAAAACCCTTTCCCCCGGTCTTCGTATAGGCTTCTTCTCTGCAAGAGAGGACATACTTGAAAAAATGGTTGTATGCAAGCAGATAACCGACGTGCACACACCTGTTTTAAATCAGCTTATTGCATATGACTTTGTAACAAAGCATGACTATGATGCACACATTAAACGCAGCTGTGATCTTTACGGCAAAAAGAATGCACTTATGTTAAAATGCATGGACGAAATGTTCCCCTCCTACTGCACCTACACACGCCCCGAAGGCGGTTTGTTCCTCTGGTGCGATTTACCCGAGGGCTTCGATTCACAGCTTGTGTTTAAAAAAGGCGTTGAGAAAAAGGTGGCATTTGTGCCCGGCTCCTCCTGCATGGTGGACCAGAACAAAACATATTCATCCTTCCGCTTAAACTTTTCCAACACAGCGGATGAGAACATTATAAAAGGCATCGGAATACTTGCCGATGTGATAAAATCCTTTGAATGAGAGGTAACTAACAATGGAAGAAAAGAAAACGATACTTTCGGGCATTCAGCCCTCTGCAGCTTCAATAACATTGGGCAACTACTTAGGTGCGGTTAAAAACTGGGCATCACTTCAGGATGAATACAACTGTATGTATGCCATGATGGATCTGCACACAATCACAGTTAGACAGACCCCTGCTGAATTAAGGAGAAACACAGTTTCCCTTCTTGCTCAGTACATTGCCTGCGGCATTGATGCAGAAAAGAACTTAATGTTCATTCAGAGCCACGTGCCTGCCCATGCAGAGCTCAGCTGGATTTTAAGCTGTTACACACAGATGGGCGAACTTTCGAGAATGACACAGTTCAAGGACAAGAGTGCAAAGCATAAGGACAATATCAATGCAGGGTTATTTACCTACCCCGTTTTAATGGCGGCAGATATTCTTCTTTATCAGACAGACCTTGTGCCCGTCGGTGCCGACCAGAAGCAGCATCTTGAAATCACACGTGACATTGCAACACGCTTCAATTCCATCTACGGTGATGTGTTCAAAATTCCCGAGCCTTATATAGGCAAGGAGTCTGCCCGTATTATGAGTTTGCAGACACCTACAGCGAAAATGAGTAAGTCCGACCCCAACCCCAACGGCTGTGTGTTCGTCCTTGACGATATCGACACAGTTATCCGTAAGTTCAAGCGTGCCGTAACAGACAGCGAAGCATGTGTTGAATACAAGGAGGGTAAGGATGGCGTAAATAACCTTCTTAACATCTATTCCTCCGTTACCGGCAAAACTATCGACGAGGCAGTTGGTGAATTTACAGGCAAGGGCTACGGCGACTTCAAAATGGCTGTTGCAGAGGCAGTTGCCGAAGAGCTTCGTCCCATCCACGAAAAGTACAACGACCTTATGAAGAACAAGGACTATCTTGAGTCCATCTATAAAAAGGGTGACGAAACTGCCAATTATCTCAGTCGCAAAACTCTTTCCAAGGTTAAAAAGAAGGTTGGCTTTGTAATCTGATAATTTGAAAGGAGCGTTTCTGATGGGTTTGAAAATGACTTCCGATTCCCTAACAATGTTTTCATTTATGCTTGCATTTGTTCTGGCATTTGCATTAACCCCCTTTGTAAAAAGGCTTGCCTATAAAATAGGTGCGGTAGACGTGCCCCGTGACAGTCGCCGTATGCACAAAACCCCCAAGGCACGTTTAGGCGGTCTTGCAATTTTCCTGGGCTTTCTTGTAAGCGTTTGCATTTTTACAGATATGCCAAAAACTGTCCACGGCATTCTTTTAGGCTCCGTTGTGATAGTTGTACTGGGTATGTTTGACGACATTAACCCCTTAAGTGCAAAGTTCAAATTTGTTATACAGATTTTAGCTGCAATTATCCCTGTTTCCTTCGGTGTGGTAATTGAAAGGTTAAGCGTGCCCACCTTCATTTCCGAAACCGGCGTGTTTGAGCTTGGCTGGCTTGGCTACCCCCTCACGGTACTGTGGATTGTGGCAGTTACAAATGCCCTTAACCTCATAGACGGGCTTGACGGGCTTGCAATAGGCGTGGCAACAATTTCTTCAATCACACTTTTATGCATTTCACTTCTTTTGGGTAACAGCCTTGTGGTTGTGCTTACAGCTGCACTTTCCGGTGCATGCTTAGGCTTCTTCCCCTATAACTTCAACCCTGCAAAGCTCTTTATGGGCGATACGGGTGCACTGTTTTTGGGCTTTGCCTTATCAACCATTTCGGTTTTGGGCTTGTTTAAGGGCTATGCAATCATTTCCGTTGCAATTCCCCTTCTCATTCTTGCATTGCCTATTTTTGATACAAGCTTTGCAATACTGAGGCGAATTAAAAACCATCAGCCCATTATGGCACCTGACCGCGGGCATTTGCACCACAAGCTTATTGACCACGGCTTAAGCCAGAAGCAGGCGGTGGCAGTTATATATGCAATGTGTGTTGTGCTTTGCCTTTTCGCAATTTTCCTTCTTTCTACCGGTGCTGTAAAGGTGTTTGCACTTCTTCTCATCGTGGCACTTTTCCTGGTGTTCATGGTTATAACCCCAAGAATTATGCATGCCTTTAATGAGGATAACGAAGAAAATAAAAAACAATAACAGACAAATTAAAAATGGTGTTGCGAAAGCAACACCATTTTTAATTTGTTTTTATCTTACGGGAGAAATTACAAAGCTGTAATTATATTCCCAGTTTGTCTGGTTCTTGTACTGAACAAGAGGACGGCTGCCCCAGCTGTCGTCACCGCCTACACCCATCATACGGCAGTTAACCTTGTATATAACCTTCTCGTACTCGGGAAGCTTATAGTCGTGGTCATAGCCTTCTGTTTCAATAGGGGTGTAGTAGGAGGGAGAAACCTCAAGAGGCTCATCGGCATCAATTCTGAGACCAAAGCCCTTTTCGTTAACAAATTCTGCCCATCTTACGCCCGTCTTATTGGCATTTTCCTGCGGAACAAGGTAATGTGTTCTCTGTTCATCAACTGTGTTCTTGTAAATGCCCAACTTAGCAGACACGTTTCTGTCGATGTAGTTTTCGTGAGGTCCGAAGCCGTAATAGTTCATCACGTCATATTCACGAGCCATAGGAACTATAAGACCTACGCAGGGGATATCTGCATCCATAATCTGAGGGGTGAGGTTACCTGCCACGTTTATCTTACCGTCGCCTGTCATAACGTATGTGAACTTACTTACAGATTCCTTTTCTGTGGGAACTGTGTATTCACATTCGATTATAACAGCACCGTCGCCCTGGCTGATTTCCATGTTTGTAAGAGCTGCATTGTTACCTGCTTCTCTCCACATTGCACTTCTCTTGTAAAGGCGTGCACCCTTATCGTTGTCTGTCATTGCTCTCCAGTAGTTCTGGCTCACGGGAGCATAAAGAAGCTCAACACCGTCAACACTGTAGCTTACCATGTTGCCTGTTGCTCTGTCAAACACAGCCTTAACACCGTTTGCAGAAACTGTAACAGCCTCCTCTGCGTCAACAAGCTCAACCACACCGCTGGGCTCAATAACAGCGTCAGCCTTCTTTTCATAGGGAAGCACAAACTGTTCAAATGCAACCTCGTGATCCTTTTCAGCCCAGATAGTATCGTTCTTAAGGTGAGCAGAAACTGTGATTGCATATTCTGCTTCTCTTTCCTCGGGCACTGTGAAGCCCATGGAAACAACCTTCTTTGTTAAAGGAGCAACATCGCATGTGAATTCGCCTTCACCGATAACTTCGCCTTCAACCTCAATCTTATACTTAAAGTCATAATCAGAAAGGTTTGCAAAAAGGTTCTGGTTGTGAATTCTCACTCTGCCGTTACAGATGTCCGCATCCTTGAACCACATGTTCTGATAGCACTTCTTTGTTTCGATAAGCTTGGGAGTAATCTTGCCGTCGGCAAAGAGAAGACCGTTACCTGCGAAGGTACCGTCGTTAGGAGTGTCACCGAAGTCACCGCCGTAAGCAAGGTATTCCTTACCGTCTTCGCTTGTTGTTCTTATAGCCTGGTCAATCCAGTCCCAGATAAAGCCGCCCTGAAGGGAGGGATATGTATAGAATAACTTCCAGTAGTCATGCAAGCCACCGCAGGAGTTACCCATAGCATGGGAATACTCACAAAGGATGAAGGGCTTGTCATTGTTGCGGTTGATGTTGCCGACAACGTTCCAGGGACGTGTATACATTTCACTTTCAACGTCTGTTGCATGTTCAAAACGACGGAAGTGGCATGTACCTTCGTAGTGGATAACACGGCTTGTGTCGATTGCGAGAATTTCCTCACGCATTTCGATAAAGTTCTGACCGCCGAAGGATTCGTTACCCAAAGACCACATGCAGATGGAAGCATGGTTCTTGTCGCGCATAGTCATTGTAGTTGCTCTGTCAACAACTGCATCACGCCATTCGGGACGGGAAGCAGGAAGTGTTTCATCCTCTTCTCTCTGACCGTAGTGCCATGTGCCGTGTGTTTCAAGGTTTGTTTCGTCAATAACATATAAGCCGTATTCGTCACAAAGCTCATACCAGAAGGGGTTGTTGGGGTAGTGACTGCATCTTACAGCGTTTATGTTGTACTTCTTCATAAGAAGCACGGAATGAAGCATATCTTCCTTTGTTGTTGCACGGAGGCTGTCGCAGGTGAAATCGTGACGGTTAACACCCTTGAACATAATTTCCCTGCCGTTTACAAGCATAAGACCGTTCTTTATTTCGTACTTAACAAAGCCAACACGTGTTGATACAAAGTGTGTTTCACATCCGTCCTCGGAAAGGTAAACAACCAATGTGTAAAGGTTGGGGTATTCAGCACTCCAGAGCTTGGGGTTTTCAACCGTATCTCTAAGTGTAACCTTCTGGAATTCTTCACCTGTAAGGGACACGGGAAGAGCGATATTCTTAACCGTATCCTCGCCGTCCTTAAGTACAGCATAAAGAGTAACGTTCTTATTTACACCGTCAACGTTTCTTACTGTTACGTCAACGTTCATTTCTGCCTTGTCACAGGTCTCGTTAAGCACAGGACGATGGAAAACATCGTAAATTGCAACAGAGTTTGTATATTCAATATAAACCTCGCGGAAAATACCTGCCAATCTCCAGAAATCCTGGTCTTCAAGCCAGCTTGCATCGCACCAGCGGAAAACCTTAACCGCAACACGGTTTGTGCCCTTTACAATGTAAGGTGTAATGTCAAACTGGTGAGGTGAGAAGGTATCCTTACTGAAGCCTACGAAATCACCGTTTACCCATACATAATAGCAGGATTCAACACCGCCGAAGCAGATGGAAACGGGGCTTACGCCATCCCATGCATCCACTTCAAAGTCCTTCACGTAGCTGCCCACGGGGTTGTAGCCCTCGGGTGCATAGGGAGGACGGAGCTTGGGTTCAGCAACGCTCCAGGGGTAACGTGTGTTTGTGTACTGAGGGTAGTCATAGCCCTCGCTCTGCCAGTTTGCAGGCACCTTTATGTCATCCCACTCTTCCACGCTGTAGCCCTGCTTGTAGAAATCGCAGGGTGCACTTGAGGGGTTCTTTGCAAAGTTGAACTTCCATGTTCCGTTAAGGCTTACCTTGCGCTTTGACGCATCACGGTCAAGCTTAAGCGCTTCGTCCATTGTGTCGTATGCCACAAGAGTAGCACGTGCCGGAAGAGCATTGATATGCGTAATTTCCGGGTTGTTGTTCCATTCAGGATAACCGTTCTTGGGTGCCTGATAAACAAACTTTTCTTTCATTCTTTTCATCCCTTCATTATAAATTATTATATTTTAAGCTTTTTAATATAATCCAGTCCTTTTGGAAGCCTTCCTAACTGATGCTTTAAAAATTCCTCTGCAAGAAGGCTTACCTCCTCTGCCACAGAGTTATCTATGGTAAAGGTAAGTGTTTCCTTTAAGTCTGCATTCTGCACATATTCAAAAACGCTTCGTGCCGCAGGCGATATTTTCTTTGAATGCTCACCACGGTGCAGGGCACATACCATTTCACCGGTTGAAACATCAAAATACACACCCTCTTCGCCACACATACAGCTGTCAAGATATGGTGCAAAGCCTGCATATTCACACAGTTTCAGCTCAAAGGCACACTTTATAACCTCCATACGCTCCTTGCTTTTTGTGAGCATATAAAGGCTGTTCAAAAGAAGCCTCATCTCGTCATCGGCAAGGTTATTTCTGCCAACGGAAAAGGCTGCCAGTTGTGCAAAATACACACCGTAGGCAAGTGCCATCACGTCCTCACGGAGAGCATAAAAGCTTTCGATAAGGTCTGCAGAAACAAGTGAGTATGCATCGCCCTTGTCATTTAAAACAAAGTCTGAATAGCAAAGGGGGCTTACCGCCTGGGAATTTTTATTTTTAAGGCTTTTTACACCCTTTGCCGCAATGCTTATAACGCCCTTTTCCCTTGTAAGCACCGTGAGCATTTTATCGTTGTCGCCCCACTGTGCGGCGTTCACAACCACACCTTTAATTTTCAACGGCTCATTCATGGCGTTTCCTCATCGTCAATGTTAAGTATTATGTTATCGTAAAGGGCAATGTTGGGGTAACCGCCCTTACCTTCTGCCTCAGGCTTTACAAGCAGGAAATCGTCGGAGCGGTAAACCTCTTCTATGCTCCTAAATTCCACCGAAACCTCGTTCTGCACCCATACGCCCTGAACAGTCTGCACGCTTACAGCCTTTCGGGGAATGTAAATGCCCGTATAGGTTTCCTTGTAAATTTCAACCTCTGTTTCTCTTATGGAGGTGAAGTCATCTATGTGCTTGTCAAACTGCATTGCCACAGCACAGCGACCATCCTCCGAGGTGGGCGAAATGTACTTCACCGTGCCGGGAAGGCGTGTGTCGTTCTGGTCCTTGAAGTTAACGGTGTATACATCCCCCACTTTAAGCCCCTGACATTCGTCAAAGGGAAGGTTGAAAATTATGTGCCACTTGAAATTGTTTACAATTTTGCAGGGGCCGTGAACCGTTAACACATCTGCCTTTTCAAAATAGCCGTCTATTATCTCAGGTGTTATTTCTTTAACACAGGAGGGTGTAAGCACCTCTTCCATTCCGTCCATATTGTCGCTGAAAAGACCTGCCAGAGGAGCATAAATTTCCTTATGTGCACCACCTAAGGAGGAGGCTATTTTGTCACGGCGGGCTATGGCATCATTAAGCTTTTCCTGAGCGGTATAGCTTGAAACCACCCCTGCCTTTCTCTCTGTCAGTATGCGGACGTTTTCTGCCTGCAGAAGAGCATTTTCAGCATCGTTTCTTGCGGCAGCATACCTTAAGTTGCCAAGTGCCAGCTCAAGGGTGCTTTCAACCTTGTCGTCGGCAATGGTAAGAATGCCTGCTTCGCTTAAGGTGCGTGTCAAAGAATCAATTTCATGATTAAGGTTATTCAGCTCGTTAACCTTGTCCTTATTGATTTCGCCCGTTATAACTGCCCCAAGCCTTGAATAGGCTGAAACCCTTTCGCCTTCAGAAACTGCAGGCTCCATAATGCCCGTTAAGCCGGGCTGAACAATATATTCATCCCTCACAACCAGAGCATCCGCTTCCATGGAAACAACATAGGTGCCCACACGGGCAGTGTACTTCACATAGGGCGAATTGCCTGCACGGAAGGAGTTAACCACCACAATAGCCACTGCAAAAACAAGAAAAACGGCTACAATGGCATTAATTTTCTTAGTCATCTGCTTCTTCCGTCTCTGCCGCTACAAATCTCACGGGGGTAAGGGGGCTTATTGTGGATACAGCGTGCTTATAAACCATCTGCTGCTTTCCGTCAGAATCAAGAATAATTATATAATTATCAAAGCCTCTTACCAGTCCACGGAGCTGATATCCGTTTACCAGGAAAATTGTAATGGGAGTACGGTCCTTTCTCACCTGATTTAAAAATACGTCCTGAAGATTAGTTGCTGTTTTCATTATTATCGTTCCTTTCTTATTATCTCCACCGCTTCAGAAAAGGCACATTCACTTTTAAGCCAGTGTATGTCCTCGTTACGTCTGAACCATGTAAGCTGTCGTTTGGCGTAGTTTCTCGAGCGTTTTTTTATAAGCTCTGCCATTTCATCATAGGAAATACAGCCGTCAAGGTACATAAGCACCTCTTTGTAGCCAATGCCCGAAAGGCTCGTTGTGCATTTGTCCCTCACGGGCACTATAACACGCCTTACCTCGTCTACCAAACCCTTATCCAGCATAATGTCCACACGCCTGTCTATTCTATTATACAGTTTTTCCCTGTCAATATCAATAGCCAACCATATAGAATTATACTCTTTTCCTTGTGTTTTTTCGCTTTTTTCAAAGCCGCTTCGTGCTCTTTCGATTGCACGCATTACTCTTTTCACATCATTTTTGTGTATTTTGCCCTCATACTCCCCTGCTTCCTTAAGAAAAACCGAGTAGAGAGCATCAATGCCTTCTCTTTCGTAAAGCTCTGTAAGCTCTCTTCTGACAGCTTCGTCACAACGGGGTGCATCAAAATCCATCCTGCCCGTTAAAATGTCAAGATACATTCCCGTGCCCCCTGCAATTATGGGAAGCTTGCCTCTTTTTATTATGTCATCAATGGCTTCCTTTGCCTTGTCGCAAAAATCCTTTGCACTGTAGGAGTCGGTAACCTCCGCCACGGAAAGCATGTGGTGTACTATCCCTGCCATTTCCTCCATATCGGGCTTTGCAGTGCCTATGTCCATGCCCTTATAAACCTGCATGGAGTCGCCCGATACAACCTCGCCGTCAAAATGCTTTGCCAGTTCAATTGCAAGGCTTGTTTTACCTGAGGCTGTCGCCCCTGCTATAACAACTATATTTTTCATTCAGACAATCCTTTTAAACATTTTTTCTATCTGATATTTTGTCATTTTAACCTTTATAGGTCTGCCGTGGGGGCATGTGGATATGCCCTCCAAGCTGAAGGTTTCTCTCACAAGAGCCTCCATTTCCTTTTCTGTTAGGATTTTATTTGCCTTTATTGCCGCCTTGCAGGCAACGGTATAAATAGCCTTGTCTCTCATAAGGCTTACCGCACCCTTTTCCTGCCCCAGAAAGGAGCCTATAAGCTCAATTAAAAGGTCCTCACCGTCAGCATAGTCAATATCCGAGGGGAATGCTCTCACAATTATGCTGTCCTGACCGAAAAGGTCTGTTTCAAAGCCTACCGTGTCGAAAAACTCCCTGTTTTCTTCCCATACAGCCATTTCCTTTGCGGTAAGCTTTATTGTGGCAGGCATTAAAACCGTCTGCTTCATACAGCCCTCGTTCTTTATCTTTTCGTAGTTTATTCTTTCATGTGCGGCGTGCTGGTCAATTAAAATAAGCTCGTTGTCGCACTCAAGAATAATATATGTGCCGAAAAGCTGTCCTATAATTCTGAAGTCGGGTATTTCTATTGTAGCCTCATTCTCTGCAGGAGGCGTTACCACAGCCTCCTCTTTAACCTCCGTTTTCACGGGTGCTTCAACAATCGCCCTTACTTCCTCTTCCTTAACGGTTAAAGCTTCAATTTTCTTTATGGGAAGCTCCTCAGGGGTGGACACCATGGTTTTCTTTACCTTTTCAACAGGTGTAAAGAGGCTCCTTTTTTCCGTTACTTCCTTTACCTCTTTGGGCTTTATGGGTGTAAAGGCAGGCTTAACCACCACGTTTTTGGGGTCCTTTAAAGCCTCCTGAATAACCTTTGGTGTTTCAATTGCTGTTTTAAAGGCATTCTGTGCCTGCCTGAGTTTATTTTCGTCCTTTGCATTTTTCATTATGGCATGCCTTACAGCCATAACAACGCTCCTGTAAACCTCTTCCTCGCTTACAAACTTAACCTCTGTTTTTGCAGGGTGCACGTTAACGTCCACCATGTCCCACGGAAGGGAAATATCAAGCACGCATACGGGGAATTTACCAATCATAAGCTCGTTTTTGTATGCCTCGGAAAGAGCCATGGACAAAAGAGCACTTTTTACAAGGCGGTTATTCACAAAGAAATACTGCATGTTTCTGTTGGGGCGTGAAAGCTTGTTTGAGCCCGTAAGCCCCGTAACTGTGTATATGCCCTCCTTGTGCTCCACCTCCACCATTGCAGAGGAAATATCCTTGCCGAAAACTGCTCTCACGGTATTTTTTATCTGATTGTCACCGGGGGTGAAGAAAATGTCCTTCCCGTCACGGATATAACGGAAGGAAACCTCGGGATGGCTTAATGCCGCCCTCTGGCATATGTCTGTTATATATGCCGCCTCGGTAGCATCCTTCTTTAAAAACTTCATCCTTGCAGGTGTGTTGAAGAAAAGATTACGCACTGTTATGGTTGTGCCCAAGGGACAGCCTGCCGCGTGATAATCCTTTGTTTCACCGCCCTCAACAACCATATAAGTACCCATCTCCTCGCTTTGTGTACGGGTAATCATCTCCGTACGGCTCACGGCACTTATTGAACAAAGTGCCTCACCACGAAAGCCCAATGTTGCAATGCTCTCTAAATCCTCTTCCTTTTCAATTTTACTTGTGGCATGCCTTAAAAACGCCGTAGCAACATCCTCCGAAAAAATGCCAACGCCGTTATCCGTCACACGGATATAGCTTGTGCCACCCTTTTCAATTTCAACGGTTACGCTTGTTGCCAGAGCATCGAAGCTGTTTTCTATAAGCTCCTTCACAACACTTGAGGGCCTTTCAACAACCTCACCTGCGGCAATTTTTTCCGCCACCGATTTTTCAAGCACATTAATCCTTTTCATATTATCACCTTTACTTTTATTGGGTAATTGCAACATTTTTTAAAGGTAAGGGGACACAGCCATTCATTCATTTTTCCTTCAATCGCAGAAACACGAATGTGTGGGCTGACATTGGGTAGGCAATGTCCCCCATAGTGGGCTGTAGGGACCGGCGTCCCCGACGGTCCTTCTAAATCCCACAACAAGCCTTCCTCCCCGATAACGGGCGACCAATGGTCGCCCCTACGAGTTTTTCGCTTTAATACAAATTTCGTATAACTTATTCATCGCTTCAATAGGCGTTAAGGTTGTGGGGTCAATGCTCTTAAGCTCATCAATTAAGGGGTTTGACATGCCAAAGCCCATCTGAAGGCTTTCCTCCTGCCTTTTTTCTCTCTTTATTTCAACCTCTTCACCGTTTTCAACCTTCAAGAGAATTTCCTTTGCCCTTTTCACAACGGGAGTGGGTACACCTGCTAAAAGTGCAACCTCAATACCGTAGCTTGCCTCGGCAGAGCCGGGAACAATTTTACGGAGGAAGGTAATGTCGTCACCACGCTTTTTGCAGGCTGTGTTAAAGTTTTTAACGCCGGGGAGCTCCTCCTCTAAAACGGAAAGCTCGTGGTAATGTGTTGCAAAAAGTGTTTTTGCCTTAACCTTTTTTGCAATATGCTCCATAACAGCCCAGGCAATACTAAGCCCGTCAAAGGTTGAAGTGCCGCGACCTATTTCGTCAAGTATAACAAGGCTCTTCTTTGTTGCATTTTTAAGAATGTAGCTTACCTCGTTCATTTCAAGCATAAAGGTGCTCTGCCCCTTTGTTAAGTCGTCGCTTGCACCTATACGGGTGAAAATTTTGTCAACCACGCCAACGGTGCAACGCCTTGCAGGCACAAAGCTGCCCATCTGTGCCATAAGCACAATAAGTGCAGTCTGGCGCATATAGGTGCTCTTACCTGCCATGTTGGGGCCCGTTATAATCATAGACTGCACCCCGTTACCGTCAAGGTGTGTATCGTTGGGCACAAAAACGCCCTTTGTAAGCTTTTCCACAACCGGGTGCCTTCCGTCCTCTATATAAAGCTCGTTATCCATTGTAACGGTAGGCTTTGTGTAGTTGTTTTTAACGGCAACGTTTGCCAAAGCACAGATTGCATCCACCTCGGCAACAGCCTTTGCGGTTTTCGCAATCCTTTCCATAGCCTCTGCCACTTTTTCTCTTATTTCAACAAAGGCGTTATATTCCAGTTCAACAAGCCTTTCCTGAGCACCTAAAACCGCACTTTCCGCTTCCTTAAGCTCTAAGGTTATAAACCTTTCGTTATTAACAAGGGTCTGTTTTCTGATATAGTCCTCAGGCACCTTATCAAGGTTACCGCGGCTTACGTCAATATAGTAGCCGAAAACCTTGTTGAAGCCAACCTTAAGGTTTTTAATGCCCGTTCTTTCCCTTTCCTTTGCCTCAAGGGATGCAATATATTCCCTGCCGCTTACGGCAGAGGTTTTAAGCTTATCTATTTCTTCACTATAGCCGGGCTTTATAATACCGCCCTCACGAAGGCTCACGGGAGGCTCGTCCAGAAGTGCGGACTGAAGAAGGCTGTATATATCATCAAGAGGGTCTATCATGCCTTCACGGTAGCCCAAATACACGCTCCTTGTATCCTTTAAAAGATTCTTAATTGCAGGCATATGACAGAAGGACTCACGAAGTGCCACCAAATCCTTGGCGTTTGCCATCTTTAAGCTCACTCTTGCCATGAGCCTTTCAATGTCCCATATTTTTGAAATATATTCCCCTATATCCTCACGGAGGACAAGGTTTTTAACCATTTCCTCCACGGCATCCAGCCTGTTTGTAATCATAACCGCATTTCGGAGGGGCATAAGTATCCAGCTTTTTAAAACACGTGAGCCCATAGCGGTTTTTGTTTTGTCAAGTACCCCATATAAAGAGCCACGCTTCTGCTTGTCACGCATTGTTTCGGTAAGTTCTAAATTACGCCTTGATGCCGCATCTATTTCCACAAACTGTCCCGAGGTGTAAATAGTTATTTCTCTTAAATGAGGCACCTTTGCCTTCTGTGTTTCGTTTATGTAGGAAATAATTGCACCCACTGCACAAAGCATATCTTCATCTTCAATTTCGGCATAATTTTTAAGCTGTGCCGTTACAATTTTAGGTGCTGCCTCTGCCATAGCCTTTTCATCAAAGGCAAAGCAAAGAGTGCCCGATAAAGCTTCAAGATAGCTATTGAGCGCCTTGTTTTCCTTCGCTTCACCGCCCAAGGCAAGCTCAACGGGTGAAAAGCGGGCAATTTCGTTCACAAGAAGGCTTCCTTCTATGTCGTTTTCAACTATGGTAGCTGTCAATTCGCCCGAGGCAACGTCCGCAAAAACAAGGGCGTTTTTATCGCCTCTTCTGAGCACCGCACCGATATAGTTTGTACCGGTGCTGTTTACAACGCCGTCGTCAAGGTTTGTGCCGGGGGTTACAATCCTTATAACCTCTCTTTTAACAATACCTACAGCCTCCCGAGGGTCTTCAACCTGCTCACATATTGCAACCTTATAGCCCTTTGCAACAAGGCGTGAAATATAACTTTGTGCAGCATGAAAAGGCACACCGCACATGGGTGCACGCTCCTCCTGACCACAGTCACGGCCCGTAAGGGTGAGCTCTAATTCCTTTGATGCAACCACCGCATCGTTAAAGAACATTTCGTAAAAATCCCCCAAGCGGAACATAAGTATAGCGTCTTTATTTTCTTCCTTTATCTGAAGGTATTGTTTCATCATCGGAGTCATTTCTGCCATAGGATTTACCCCCTGTCATTAATATTAAAATTATATCATATTCTCCCCCTAAAAAGCAAGAAGTGATTGCATTTTTGCAATCACTTCTTGCTTAATATTATTCTGCTGTATAAACTCTTACAACTCTTATTTTTCCGCCGGTGTAAACTGTTCTGTCAGAGCAGAGGGAAACCTTGCCCGAAAGGGCAATTGCATCTGCCTTGGAAATGGTTTTCATTTCGCCGGAGCTTTCACCCGCATAGAAAACCGCATTGTCGGAAAGGATGTACCTTTCCCCGTTCATGGTAAGAACGTTATCCAAAATGTTTTCTATCTTATAGCCCGTTGCAACCTCATTAAGCTCAATAAACGCCTTCTCCTGAGATGTGTTCACATACTGCACACAGTCGCCCTTTTTAATACCGGGGTAATAAACGTTCGTTATTTTATGTGTTGTATTGCCCGAAAGGAGGGTATATGTGCCCTTGCTGTTGCCCTGTCCGTCCTTTGTAACCTCAACTGCTGTAATAACGCCGTAAAGGTGCTCGTTACCCGTTACACTGTCAAGGTATATAACCTCTATTTCACCGCGGAGGTTATATACGATTGCCTTAACGTCATTCTTTTCAAGCTTCATGGAGGCAATGTCGGAAAGAGAAACAGCCTTTACCGTTGCACTTTCATCGTCTCCGTCAATATACTCTAAAATTTTAATCTCGTCCGACATTTTTTCAGTGCCGATAAACTTCATGTCGGCATTTACAAAGCCTGTAACGTAGCCTTCCTTCACAAAGGTAAGAAGAGCAAAGGAATCTTCAAAGTCCACACTGCACATTTTGCCAACCTTTTTAGTGTAGCTGTCGTCCTTTGTCACATAATCCTTTTCACTGCCGTCAGCATGCATAACGGTAACGTAGTGCTCTGTTCTGCCCTCAGTGTCCTTATCGGCACTTATACGGGTACCAAAGCCCGTCACAACACCGTAGGTTGAATAGTCTGCATAGGTAAGGCTCACAGCATCCACAACCATATCATCCTCGCCGAAAAGAAGGGTTACTCTATCTCCTATTTCAAAAGCGTTCTTGCTTTCGTTGAGCTTGTTTACCGCATTCATGGAGGAAAGGGTATATTCCTTACCGGAAACCGTAACACGGGACACGTTTGCCTTCATGGGGTATGCCTTTTCGTAAAGACCTGTCACTCTGTCGCAGTAAACGTAAACGGTGTTTGTCTTTTCAGAGTAATACATAACGTCATACATTTCAATATCGTCCCAGGTTGCACTTACGCCCTTTCTTATAACACGGGTGCCCTTTGCATCCTTAAGATTAAACATATCCTTTGCTTTAGCCGCATCAAGCACGGTAACGGGGCCTTGGTTTCTGTATTCCTCCACATAGGCATATTTAAGTGAGCCCTGTGTCGTGAAAAGAGCAATGCTACTGCCTGCATTTATGCCCTCTGTGAGCTTTTCGGCACTGTATTCGCCGCCTGCCATGTAAAGCTTTGTTTTGGCACTTAATGCAAGTGTCTTGCCACCCTCTGTAACAAGGGAAACATTTTCCGAGTTGCCCTCACGGTAAACTGCTGAGATAATATATTCCTCACAGCTTGTGCCCTTGTTTTCAACAAAGGCAATAACCAGGTTTTCGTCGCCTGTAACCAATGTTCCCTCTTTGCCAAGGTTTTTTTCCATATCAAGGGAAGCTTCAAAGGTAAAGGTGCCCTTGTTTGTCTGCACCTCATTGGTAAGAAGGGAGGCATTTGTGCTGTTAGTTGCAAGGATAACCGCATCCTCGTAAACTGTTTTATCCATCTTTGTTATAAGCTTTGTTTTTGTACCCTTCATGTCGGCAAAAAGAGCACGGTATATAACAAGTGCCGCATCACGGCGTGTGATGGCATCATTTTGCGAAAGCGTAATACCTTCGGTAAGGCCTAAAACATTTGCCTTATCCATGTAGCCCTGAGGCCACTTGTGCCCTACATCCTCAGCATTGTAGCCCAGAAGGCGTACAATTATTGTTACTGCCTGAGCAAAGGTAAGGGTATCGTTTGCACCGAAAGCACCTGTGGGGTAGCCTGTTATAATGCCCTCCTTTGCAACCACATTCACGTAGCCCGAGTACCAGTCTGTGGACTTAACGTCGCTGAAGGCATCGGTTGTAACAACCGCTTCCTTTGTTTTGCCCATTATACACACGGCTATTTTTGCCGCCTGGGCTCTTGTGAGGCAGCCCTCGGGTGAAAAGGTTCCGTCACCCATGCCCGATATAACGCCAAGCTCACTGAGTACGCCTATTGCTTCGCTCACCTCGCTGCCGTCCTCGTGAACATCCGTAAAGGTCTGTCCGAGAGCAGTTTGTGATAAAAGCATCACAATGCATAAAAGCATTGCAGTTATTTTCTTTATCATAGCTTTTTTCTCCTTTCAGTTAGTCATATCTTAAGGCATCTACGGGATTCAACTTCGCCGCCTTCTGTGCCGGGTACATACCAAAGAACACGCCCATCGCCGCCGAGAAGAAGAAGGAGCCTATAATGCTCGCAGCCTGGTCGGCAAGAGTGAGGACGGGCATACCCATACCCATGCATATGGCGGCACTTCCCGCAACGCCTACTATAATGCCTATTATACCGCCTATACAGCTTATGACGGCACTTTCCACCAGAAACTGCATAAGTATAACGCCGGTTTTTGCACCGATAGACTTACGTATACCTATTTCACGGGTTCTTTCCGTTACGGTAACAAGCATAATGTTCATAATGCCTATACCTGCAACCACAAGTGAAATGCCCGCAATAGCCGCTGCAAGCAAAGCCATGGAGGCAAGTGCCTCGTCAATGGTATCCATCATTGCTGCCTGGTCCATTACGTTGTAGTAGCGGTCATTCTTGAACTTTTTAAACAGAAAGTTTTCAACAGCCTCTGTGGCATCGTCTGTGTAGTCACTGCTCACAGCGGAAATGACAAAGCTTGAAACGCCGGCATTCCTGAGAAGCCTCTGTGCCTTGGAGTAGGGTATCATAACCATATCGTCCTCACCGCCTGAGGAAACATTACTTGTCTTCTGGTCAAGCACACCTATAATGGTGAATGCCTCGTTATTGAGCTTTATTTCCTGATCTATGGGGTCCATACCGCCGAAAAGCTCCTTTTTAAGGTATTCACCTATAATGCACACATTGTGTCTTTGTGCAATGTCGGTTTCTGTAAAGTTTCTGCCCGAAACAACCTCGCGGTTTTTAATTGCCATATATTCGCCTGAAATTCCGTAAAGAGAGGAGCTGAGGTTTTCACCGCCGTACTTTACGATTGCACGGGAGGTAATGGAGGGTGAGCAGTAGGCTATAATGTCACTGTTTTCATCGCAGAATGCCTGAAGCTCCGAATTGCTCACGCTTCTGCCGCTGCCCCAGCCACGGTTTATGTTTACGTTTATAAGGTTTGTACCCATGCTTTCAAGCTGTGTTTTCATATGCTTTGTAGAGGCGGAAACCATGCTCACAAGAAGGATAACCGCCGCAACGCCTATGATAATGCCAAGCATTGTTAAAAAGGAACGTATTTTGCTTGACCATACGGAGGAAAGTGCCATTTTTATGCTCATTATAAATGTCATTCGCACACAACCCCCTCTGTATTTGTGGTATCGCTTGTTATTTTGCCGTCGGCAATTCGTATAACCCTCTGTGCCTGACGGGCAATGTCCGTATTATGCGTAATAAGCACAACTGTGTTACCGCTCTTGTGTATGTCCTTTAAAAGCTCCATAACCTGAATACCCGTTTTGGAGTCAAGCGCACCTGTGGGCTCATCGGCTAAAATAAGAGGTGGCTTTGGTGCCAAGGCACGGGCAATTGCAACTCTCTGTTGCTGACCGCCACTTAATTCCTTTGGCTTATGGTACATTCTTTCCTCCATGCCAACCTTACGGAGTGCCTCTATAGCCATCTCACGCCTTTTCGCTGCATGAACCCCCTGATAAATAAGGGGCAATTCAACGTTTTCAAGGGCTGTAAGCTTGGGAAGAAGGTTGTAAACCTGAAAAATAAAGCCTATTTTTTTATTTCTTATTGCAGCAAGCTGATTTTCACTGAGGTTTTCAATGGGCACCCCGTCAATAAGGTACTTGCCGCTTGTTGCCGTATCAAGACAGCCTATCATGTTCATAAGGGTGGACTTACCTGACCCGGAGGGACCTATAATGCTCACAAATTCCTTCGGTTTTATATGTAAGCTTACACCGTCCAGTGCCCTTACCTCGCTGTCGCCGACACGGTAAATCTTGTACATATCTTCAATTTTAATCATACAGTCGGCTCCTTTTTTATCTCATACCGCCCATGGGTCTGCCCATGCTCATACCGCCCATGCTCATACCGCCCATGGATCCGCCTCCGCCCCAGTTGCCCCAGGCGTTATTGTCTGAACTGCCCGTAACCTCAACAATCATGCCAACTGCTACATCGCCCGTTACAATTTCTGTGTAATTATCATCGGAAACGCCCGTTGTAACCTGTACTCTCACAGGCTCAGGGTACATATTTTCTTTCATTTCGGGCATCTGGGAATTATTGCGGTTTGTACGGTTTGTGTCACCCATAGGTGAAGCGCTACCCATAGGCACAGCTTCTCCGCGAGGTGCTCTGCCAAGCGGCACACTGCCGTCACCGCTTTGGGTTGATTCTTCTATTTCCATTTCACGTGTAGGTCTTTCAACGGGCATTTTCCCCCATTCGCCCGTAGGTCTCTCAAAGGGAGCTTCGCCCGTGGGCCTCTCGAAGGGAGCTTCGTCCGCAGGTCTCTCAAAGGATGCCTCGCCCGTGGGTTTTTCGCCGCCAAATCGCCTTTCGGCCATATCAGCCATGCCTTCAACCTCACCTACAACGTTAACGTAATATGCTCCGTTGTAATAGGTAACTGCACCGGAGGGAACAGCTATAACGTTTTCTGCACTTTCAACAATAATTTCTGCCGAAATGTTCATGCCGGGAATAAGTGCCCCGGGAGAATCGATAACAACGCTTATGGGGTAGTAGGTAACACCGTTTGAGGAAGAGCCAAGCATGGAAACAGTTTCAATCCTGCCCGTGAAGGTTTCGCCCTCGATGGCATCGGCACTGATTGCAACAGACTGACCAACTGTTATCTTTGCAATGTCAAGCTCGTCAATGTTCATTGTAAACTTCATTTTGGTGGTGTCAGCCAGAACCATAAGTGTGGTGGAATTATTACCTGCAACGGTATCGCCCTTTTTGAAGTTTTTCTGCATAACCTTGCCTGCAATGGGAGCAGTTAAAACATAGTCCTCTGCTGCCTTACGGGTGTCGGAAAGGTTACTTACCGCATCGGAATAATTCATTCTTGCAGTTTTAAGCTGGTTTGTAACCTGACTGTTTTCAAGTATTGCAATAACGTCACCCTCGTTTACCCAGTCACCGTTTTTAACGTTTATCTTTTTAACTGTGCCCGACTGCTCTGCATTTGCCTTTGCACTGTCGGGGTAATTGAGAGTTGCCGCCTCTGCACCGTCAATGTCGCCCTCAGGTGTGTGGAAGGTTACGGAGCAGTAGGTGCCCTCCTGGATTGAGCCGGGGTTTTCAAGCACAACATCAACGCTTGTAACCATACTGCCGTTTGCCCCTGCAACAGAAGCGGAGGCTATTCTGTCAACGAAGCCATCCATTGTTGTCATGTATTTTTCAAGGCCAATTGTAACGCGGTCACCCTTTGAAATTTTGCCCACATCTGCCGATGAAACGTTGATGGAAGCAGTCATATATGTATTATCCGTAAGGGTGCACACCGTTCCCGAGGCTCTGTCGCCAATTGCAAGGGAAAGATTACTTACAACACCCTGGCAGGGTGCGGTAATTGTAAGGTTTTTAACGTTTTCCTCTGCTGTTTCAAGGCTGAGTGCCGCATTTTCAACGCTGTTTTCAGCCTTCGAAATGGCATTGTCGCTTCTTTCGGTGTCGAACATGTAAAGGACCTGATCCTCCTCTACCCACTGTCCCTCTTCAGCCTCACAGAAAACAATTTCGCCCGTTACCGTGGGAACAATGTTATAGGTTTCATATGCCTCAACGGTGCCTGAGCCCGTTACGGTATTTGTAATGCTGCGTCTTGTAACTACTGCAGTTTCCATGGCTTCGCCTTCGGTTTCGGCAGTTTTTCTGTTTTTCACAAAAACAATGCCCCCTGCAATAAGTGCAACAACAAGCAAAATAATTATGCCTCTTTTAAACCACTTGTTTTTTAAAAAATTCTTCATATTGTGCCTCCGTTCATTTTTTTGCTATTTTAAAGCATAAAACATATAAATGATAGTTTTGTCCATAAATAATGAACATTTTATGAACAAAAAAAGCACTGTTTTCAGTGCTTTTTTAAATTGCTTATTTCATACCATAGCCGCACTCAGGGCAGAAATTAGCTTCACTGTCAACGTCCTTTCCGCATCCGGGGCATAAAACTGTGTTTTTAAGCTGTCTTTCCTGAGCCTTAAGCTCCTCAACAGCATCAAGTGCAAGGTCAATTTCTGCAATTTTGTCCTCAACTGCAGCCAGATCAGCCTCGTCCTTTTTGCTGTTTTCGTACACGATTTCACCAAGCTCACGGTAGAGAGCTCTTACAGCACTCTGCTTGTCGGCAATCTGTATTTTAATTCTTGTAGCACCGTATACCTCTTCAACCTTCTTGCCCGTTACCTGTGCCATGTCGGCAGCTCTTTCCTTCAGTTCGTCAAAAAATGCCATCTTTATTTCCTCCTTTTATAAAAATCGTAAAATAAATCCTTACGCTTTAAAACCTCGTCAATGCGGTTTGTATAGCCCGCCGCTTCCTTGGGGTTGAATACTCTTTCTATCTCTTCCCCCATAACCATTTTGGTAGAGCCTCCTGCACCTATGGCAAGTATGGGCTGTACCTCCTCCATTATATATACGTTGTAAAGGCTCTCATGTCCTTCTTTTGCAAAGCCCACGTTTTCAAGGTTTCCCAATGTATTTCTCTGCTTATACATGTAATAGGGGGAAAAGCCTGCTCCCTTGAGCCTTTTTGCCGAAAGGTCAACCATTGCGGCGGTATTTTCCGCAAACCTTATTTTTTCAAAGCTTTCTATCATATCTGCCGCACGCTTCATATAAAGGGTGTGCACCGTTACGGCATGGGGCTTTAAGGCAAGTATTTTTTCTAAGGTATATTCCATCATCTTTTCATCCTCACCGGGGAGCCCTGCAATAAGGTCGGCGTTTATGCTCTCAAGCCCTGCCTCGTGAGCCATGTAAAAGGCTCTTTCAACATCCTCAACGCTGTGCCGTCTTCCCACCGCATCCAGTGTTTTTTGGTGCATGGTCTGTGGGTTAATGCTTATCCTTCCCACGCCCTCAGCCTTTAGCATAGAAACCATTTCCCTTGTGAAGGTGTCGGGTCTGCCGGCTTCCACGGTAAATTCACGCACAGTGGAAAAATCCATGTTTTCTTTAAGTGAGCCTATTATTTTCTGAAGAAGACCGGGAGCAATTGCCGTAGGTGTGCCTCCGCCGAAATAGACGGTGTCAGGCTTCATTCCCAAATCCTTTATTATCCTGCCCGTATGCTCAATTTCTTTTAACACAGCCTCCGTATAAGGCTCTATGTATTTATTATTATGCTCCGTTGCCTGACTTATGAATGAACAGTATGCACACCTTGAAGGGCAGAAGGGTATGCCGACATAAATGCTCACACTGCCATTTGGCATACTCTTTAAAATTGCATCCTCTTTTTTTGCAACGCTTAAGGCTAAATTTGCCTTACTTTCATCCATAAGGTATTCGCCCTTAAGATGCCCGATTATTTCATTTTCGGAAAAATTGTCATTAAGCATTTTACGGGCACCCTTTGCAGGGCGTATGCCTGTTGAAATGCCCCATGGGGCAGGCATGGCTGAAAGCTCTTTTGCAGCATAAAAGACAGACTTTTTTATGGCATTTGTTATATAAAGCCTTTCTTCATTTTCACTTACAGCCTCACCGAAGGCTTCCTTTTCACCACATACTATTTTTGCACGGGCAATCTTACCTTCAAGAGTGCTTTCAACCCTTACATCATCCTTAAGGGAAAAGAAGAGCTGCATAATCTGCCTTACACCGTTTTCCGCATCATGACCATTAGTATAGATCTCCATTATTTTTACCACTCACCTACTAAAACCCACTGTCCCTGTTCCTAAAAAATTGTTGCAGTTACCTGATCAAAGTAAACCAAAGCCAACTAATTATTAAGGTATGGATTATTTTCTTCCTCATACTTACGGGTGGTTTCCATACCGTGACCGGGCAGTATTACCCAGTCGGGCTCTAATGCATTTAAAAGCCTCTTTACAGAAGCCATTACCATGCAGTAGCCACCGCCAAAATCGTATCTTCCTATGCTTTCGCGGAAGATAAGGTCGCCTGAGCACACAAAGCCTGTGCCAATATAGCTTACAGAGCCCTGTGAGTGACCGGGGGTGGACATAACCTTTATTTTTTCACCCTCAACTTCAATTTCCTCACCGCCCTTGAGCAAAACGTCAATTTCACATGCCTCGGGGGTTTCGTTCATCATAAAGCCAAGGCTTTTTTCCATACTGCCAAGCATGGTTACGTCGTCACGGTGCATATAAACCTTTGCACCCGTTGCCTCTTTAAGAGCCTTAAGGGCACACACATGGTCAAAATGGCCGTGTGTTACAAGTATTTTATCAGCCTTCATGCCCTCTCTTTCAAGAAAGGCAATTATTTTCTCGCTGTCTGCACCCGGGTCAACAACAGCCACATTCTTTTCTCCCAAAACGTAGCAGTTTGTTCCCATATTTCCCAAAACTAACTTTTTAATCTTCATATTCTCTCTCCGTATATCAGGAAACGCAATCCTCCGATTGCGTTTCTTACTGTAATTCTGTATTTTTAACTTCTTATGTCAAGTATACCCGGCACTCTGTACAGCTTCTTTATAAGGCTGTTAAGCTGGTCACGGCTGTTTACCTCAACCTGCAGGGTAATCATTGCAACGTTTTCCTTGGTCTTGTGGGATAATGCCGAAACAATATTAATCTGGTTTTCTGCAACAACAGATGCAATATCCGCAAGGATACCCTTTCTGTCAGCACATTCAATCTGCATTTCACCGTTGTAACGCTGTGAAACACCCTCTGCCCACATACATCTTATACGTCTTGCCCGTGATTCCTCGTCAAGCTTATCCTCCCTGACATTTATGCAGCTTGTGCGGTGCACGCTTACGCCTCTGCCACGGGTTATGAAGCCTATAATGGGGTCACCGGGCACGGGGTTACAGCACTTAGAAAGCCTTACAAGGCAGTTGTCAACTCCTTCAACCTCAATGCCGTTAGAAGGCTTACTGCTCCTTCTCTGCTCCTGCACTGGTATCTTATCCTCAACAGGGATATCTAAATCGGGCAGTGCATACTCACGAAGCCTTACCGCAATTTTAACAGCCGTAATACCGCCGTAGCCCACCGCCGAGTAGGCATCATCCAATGTATTAAAGCCGTAACGACGTATCATAGGCTCAATATATTCATTTTTAAGAAGGTCGTGAGGGTTAAGGTTAAGCTTTCTGATTTCTCTTTCAACAGCTTCTCTTCCTCTTTCAATATTAACCTCACGGTTTTCCTTTTTGAACCAGGCATTTATTTTGCTTCGTGCCTGGGCAGTTTTTACAATACCGAGCCAGTCACGGCTGGGGCCCTTCACCTGGCTTGTTGTAATAACCTCAACAATGTCGCCGTTTTTAAGCTGATAATCCAATGGCACAATACGTGCATTTGCCTTTGCACCCACCATCTTGTAGCCAACGGCTGTATGAATGTAAAAGGCAAAGTCTATGGGTGTTGCACCTAAAGGCAGGCTTATAACGTCGCCCTTGGGAGTGAACACGAATACCTCGTCGGCAAAAAGGTCAATCTTCAGGCTCTTCATGAAGTCCTCAGAATCGGTAGCCTCGCTCTGTACCTCAAGAAGCTGACGTACCCATGCAAGCTTTTCGTCCTGAGCTGTTTCGCCACTAATACCTTCCTTGTACTTCCAGTGTGCCGCAACGCCCTGCTCTGCAACCTTGTGCATTTCCCAGGTACGTATCTGCACCTCAAAGGGCTGACCTGTGGGACCGATGAGTGTTGTATGAAGTGACTGATACATGTTGGGCTTGGGCATTGCAATATAGTCCTTGAACCTGCCGGGGATGGGCTTATATAATTCGTGAACCATACCGAGTGCACTGTAGCACTCTGCCACCGAGTCAACAATTATCCTCACTGCGAATAAGTCATATATTTCGTCCAGTGTTTTACCCTGGGAATACATTTTTCTGTAAATGGAATAAATATGCTTTGCTCTTCCTGAAATGTGGGCATTTATGTTCATTTCCTCAAGCTTTTTGCCCAAGGTTTCCTTAATAAGGGTTACATATTCTTCCCTTTCGCCCTTTTTCTGCTTCAACCCCTCAACAATTTCGTAATAGCCTACGCTGTCAAGGTACTTGATGGACAAGTCCTCCAATTCGCCCTTGATGGTTGAAATACCCAGTCTGTGAGCAAGAGGTGCATAAACCTCCAACGTTTCGTGGGATTTTTCCCTCTGCTTTTCCTCCCGCATGAACTTCATTGTACGCATATTGTGAAGCCTGTCTGCAAGCTTTACAAGAATTACACGTATGTCCTTCGCCATTGCAAGAATCATTTTACGGAGGTTTTCCACCTGAGCCTCCTCGCGGGAGGTTGACTTTATTTTGTCAAGCTTTGTAACGCCCTCAACAAGGTACGCCACCTGCTCACCGAAATCGTTCTTGAGCTTTTCATAGCCGTAGGGTGTGTCCTCAATAACGTCGTGAAGAAGACCTACAATAACAGTATCCGCATCAAGCTCCATATCTGCCAGTATGTAGGAAACCTCAAGAGGGTGAATGTAGTAGGGCTCACCGCTTTTGCGCAGCTGGTCACCGTGTGCTTCCACACAAAGGTTGTATGCGCGCATAATACGCTCCTCGTCAACTGAAGGATTATATTCTTTAACCCTGGCAATTATTTTTTCAATTGTAGCCGCCGTGGTGTTCATTACCATCTCTCCTTCAGTTCTTTGCGCACAGCTCCTTATACACGCTGCTGTCTGTTATGTTTATCTTTGTTCCCTTTTCGGTAGGAAGAAGTGAAATTTTAATGTTGTCACCTCTTACAGAGTATTCCAGAATTTTAACATCTTCAAATACTAAAAGAATATTTTCAAACTTTTCCTGCCCCATAATAGTGCCCATAAAGCTTCCCGCCTCACGGGCAAGAGCCATTATGTCGCCCTCTGTCACATTGCCCTTTGCACGGAGGAATTTATAAACTGCAACAAAATCCTCACGGGTGGGCACGGCAGCATCTGAGAGGCGGATATCCTCTAAAATTATCTGCACACGGGACTGACCGTTGTAAATATTTATATTCATTTCCCCTGCAATGTCTACAATATCGCCGGGAACATAGTCCTTTGCAATTTTGCTTCTGCCGAAGGCAATAACCTCTAACTTTCTGGAATCCTGCTCAATTAAAAGCCTGCAGTGCTTTCCCTCGGAAAGGGTTTTTATATCGGCTATTTTCACCTTTTCAAGAGCAATAGTGGGCATTTTGTTGCCAACACCGTAGGGACCTAAAACCTCGGTTTCCCTCACAGTCTGCAAATTCACATTTGCCATGTCAACCCTTACGTCAATGAACAAATCACGGCTCACACGGGAGGGAAGCACAGATGAGGCGTACTCGTTAAGCCTTCTGTCAAGCTCCTCAATGTTTTCTTCCTTGATGGAAAAGCCTGCCGCATATGCATGACCGCCAAAGTTTTCAAGAATGTCCGCACAGCCGGAAAGCCCTTCAAAAAGGTTAATACCGCCCATGCTTCTGCCTGAGGACTTGCACTTTCCGTCCTCGATGGAAATAAGAATACAGCTACGCTGGAATTTGTCGCAAATTCTTGATGCCACAACACCTATAATGCCGTGGTGCCAGCCACGCTTTGCTAAAATAAGCACCTTCTTATCGGCATATTTTTCATCCTTGAGCATAGCTACAGCCTCATCGAAAATAACACTTTCACGGTTCTGTCTTTCACGGTTTTCCCTATCAAGCTCTTCTGCAAGCTCCTCCGCAGCCTTTTTGTCACGTGTAAGAAGAAGCTTCACCGCTGTCATGGCACTGCTCATTCTGCCTGCGGCATTTATCCTGGGAGCAATTGAATAGCTCACAACAGCCGAGCTGTTCCACTTGGGGTTTGTGCCTATTGTTTTAATAACCTCGCTTAAGCCTAAGTTGGGATTGTTCTTTAATTTTTCAAGCCCCACCCCTGCAATTATCCTGTTTTCGCCCATAAGGCTTACAACGTCGGCAATGGTGCCCAATGCAATAATGTCGGAATATTCGTCAAGTATTTCCTTTGCGTTTCCGCCGTTCAAAGCACAAATAAGCTTAAATGCCACACCAACGCCTGCAAGGTCCTTGAAGGGGTATGTGCAGTCGGTACGCTTGGGGTTTATAACAGCCACCGCATCGGGCACAACATCCTTGCACTCGTGATGGTCTGTAATTATAATATCTATGCCCTTTTCCCTTGCAAAGTTAACCTCTTCACCTGCAGTTATGCCTGTGTCTACAGTAATGATAAGCCCTGTGCCCATTTCGGCAATTTTTTCAATAGCATCAATATTAACGCCATAGCCCTCGTTCTGTCTGTCGGGTATGTAGGCGTTAACCTTTGCCCCCTTCTTTTCAAGGAAGGATACCATTATTGCCGTGCTGGTGATACCGTCCACGTCATAGTCACCGTAGATTGTAATCTGCTCATTTTTTTCAATTGCCGCATTTATCCTCCGAGCAGCCTTGTCCATGTCATTTATAAGGAAAGGCGAATAAAGAGCATCAACGCTCCTTTCAATGAACATTTTTGCATCACCGGCATCGGTAATTCCGCGGTTTACAAGCACTCTTGCAACCATAGGGGATATGCCAAAAAGCTTGGAATAGGCGAAAACAATATTTTCGTCCGTATCCTCATCAAGATAAAACCACCGTTTAGTAGTTATTCCCATCTTTGGCTCCTTTCCCGGCACAAAAAGGCCGATTTTCAAAAAATAGATACAATTATGATTTATTATATCACATACGGGGTATATCTTCAATATTTTTTTACATATAGTTAACAAAAAATCCGCACCGGAAAACCGATGCGGATTTGGGTTATTGAATTAAAACTTATCTGTTTCTGTCAGCAAGAATCTTTGCTACATTTGCCTGAGGAACTTCTTCATAACGAACAAATTCAAACTCGAACTGACCGCGGCCCTTTGTCATGGAACGAAGGTCGATTGCATAGCGTGTCATCTCGCTCATGGGAACCTCTGCCACAACCTTACCCTTATTGTCGCCGATTTCGTTCATTTCAAGAATTCTGCCGCGACGCTTGTTAAGGTCACCGATAATGTCGCCCATCTTCTTGGAGGGGATAATAACCTCAAGAGTGCCGATGGGTTCCAGAATAGCGGGCTGAGCCTGAGCTGTACCTTCCTTGAAGGCGATGGAAGCTGCAATCTTGAACGCCATTTCGGAGGAGTCAACGGGATGGTAGGAGCCGTCTGTAAGAACAGCCTTGATGCCTGTTACGGGGAAGCCACCCAATACGCCTTCACTCATACATTCCTGAAGACCCTTTTCAACTGCGGGGAAGAAGTTCTTGGGAACTGCACCGCCAACAACTCTCTGGTCGAAGATTAAGCCTTCTTCGCCACTGGGAGAGAATTCAATCCAGACGTCACCGAACTGACCGTGACCACCGGACTGCTTCTTGTGTCTGCCCTGAACAGTAACTGTCTTCTTGATTGTTTCACGGTATGCAACCTTGGGGTTAATAAGGTCAACACCGATACCGAACTTGCTCTTAAGCTTGGAGCAGATAATGTCAAGATGCTGTTCACCCTTACCGGAAAGAATCATCTGACCTGTAAGTGTGTTCTGTTCAACTGTGAATGTGGGGTCTTCTTCCATAAGACGAGCAAGAGAAGCGTTAATCTTTTCTTCGTCGCCCTTAGCCATGGGACGGATAGCCATAGAGAGCATAGGCTTGGCAAATACGATGCCTTCAAGCTCAATATCGCTGCCCTTTTCGCAAAGTGTGTCACCTGTCTTAAGGTCATTGGCCTTTGTAACAGCACCTATGTCACCTGCGTGAAGCTCATTAACCTCTTCCTGCTTCTTACCGCACATAACATAAAGCTTACCTATCTTTTCCATTTCGCCTGTACGGGGGTTATAGAGGCTACTGTCGCTCTTAACAATACCGCTGGCAACCTTGAACATAGAAATCTTACCAACGTACTGGTCGGCAATTGTCTTGAAGGCGATAAGGGAAGCAGGAGCTGTGTTGTCACATTCAACAACCTCCTTGTTTGCTTCAACGGGAGAGGGAAGGTACTTTAAGATTGCATCCATAATGGAGCGGATAGCAAAGCCGCCTGCCGCACAACCGCCGTATACGGGAACGATGTCACCGCTCTTTACACCCTTCTTCAAAGCACCGCGCATTTCTTCGTCAGTAATCTGTTCACCGCCAAGGTACTTATCCATAAGAGCGTCATCACTCATTGCGGCTGCTTCTACCAATATATCATGATATCCCTCATAGCTTGCAAGGTACTTATGAGGAATCGGAACTTCCATTTCAGTTTCACCCTTAACGGAATATGCCTTACCGGAAACGATGTTTACATAGCCTGTAAGGTGACCGTTTTCACGTGTGGGAACGCGGAAGGGAGCAATACTTGTACCGAATTTATCTCTTAAAAGTGTAAGTGTTTCACGGAAGGATACGTTTTCGTCGTCCATGTTGTTAACGAAAATCATTTTGGGCTTACCCTGCTCTGTTGCATACTGCCATGCAAATTCTGCACCTACTTCAACGCCTTCTTTACCGTTGATAACGATTAATACGCTGTCAGCAACTCTTACTGCACTCTTAACATCGCCCACAAAGTCGAAATAACCGGGAGTGTCAATTAAATTAACCTTTGTGTCGGCAATTTTAGCTGTGCTCCAGCTAAAGGGTGCAACTGTACAGTTAACAGACATCTGTCTCTTAACTTCTTCCTGGTCATAGTCGCAAACTGTGTTGCCTTCTACTGCCTTGCCCCATCTGTCTGTGACTCCGGCTTTAAACAGCACTGCTTCGATAAAAGCTGTTTTACCGGAGCCTGAATGGCCTGCCACGGCAACGTTTCTGATGTCTTTTCCTTCATACACTTTCATTTTTCTGTCCTCCATTTTTATGTAATATAGTTTAATTTGTACGCCGTCACCTTAAGGTACGACTCTCCTCGCCTTAGACGGCACTCACTTATTTGTACATATTCGACAAAAATATTTTGTTTTCCTTTTGATTTTTTTGTACAAAATACTAATATAAATCTGTACACTTTGCACAAACTTTTCCAAAGGGACATTTATATAGTAAAAACTTTCAAAAAAGGTATTGACATTTGCCCCCAATTCGGGCTATAATCAGTAATTGCGGAAAACAAAATCCCATCCGCAATTCCTTGCTCCGATAGATTTCGGGGCCAGAGACCATAAGGAGGTGTAGAAAAATGGCAATCAACAAGTATGAATCCATTTTTGTTCTTGACGCAGCACTTGACGAGGAAAAGATTACAGCTCTTTCCGAAAAGTTCACAAAGCTCATCGAAGCTAACGGTACAATTGAAAGTGTTGACGTATGGGGTAAGAGGAGACTTGCTTATCCTATCGACTACAAGACAGAAGGCTTTTACACACTTGTAAAGTTCACAGCGAACCCTGAATTCCCCAAGGAACTTGAGAGAATTTACGGTATCACTGAAGGCGTTCTCAGAACAATAGTTATCAGA
>JAFSGW010000047.1 GCA_017440585.1 Clostridia bacterium
CTTTCTTCTGCAAAGATCTATACCGCCTAAAATGTTGCTCCACTGGTCGTCGCCGCCAAGCTCCATCTTACAGTCGTATTCACGGCTAAGCATTAAAAAGTCATAGCTCTGCATAAGCATGTAGTTGAATTCAAGGAAGGAGAGACCCTTTTCAAGTCTCTGCTTGAAGCATTCAGCTGTAAGCATCTTGTTAACGGAGAAGCAAGTACCGATATCACGGAGGAAGTCAACATAGTTAAGCTTTAAAAGCCAGTCAGCATTGTTAACCATAAGTGCCTTACCGTCACTAAAATCAATAACAGAGGAAAGCTGCTTCTTGAAGCATTCGCAGTTATGCTCAATAATGTCAACTGTCATCATCTTACGCATATCTGTTCTGCCAGAAGGGTCACCTACCATACCTGTACCGCCGCCAACAAGAGCGATGGGACGGTGGCCGTAATTCTGCATATGGCGCATAACAACCATCTGCAAAAAGTGACCAACATGTAAACTGTCAGCTGTGGGGTCAAAGCCAATGTAGAAGGTTACCTTTTCTTTTCCTAAAAGCTCTCTGATTTCTTCTTCATGAGTAGTCTGTGCAATAAGACCACGCTCACGAAGCTCGTCAAATACGTTTGTGTACATTATATTTCAACTGCCTTTCTTATCATTCGCATTATTGATATATTATACACTAAACTATCCCCTCATTGCAACCCTTTTTTCACCATTCCTATTGATTTAATCCCATTTTTGGTATAATATAAGTAATACAGAGGTGATTTCATGCTTAAAAGGTTTTTTCCCCGTGAAGGCTGCGACGTAAAGCTGCTTTTCGCGGTCATAATATCTGTAATATTCGGCATTGTCATGATAAATTCCGCCACAGCAAGCATGGGCAGTACAAAATATGTGCTTGTTCAGTCGCTGGCATTTTTAATAGGTCTTTCCGTAGCACTTATCATCGCCTTTATGGACTATGCCATCTTAAAGCAGCTCCGCTTCCTTGCAATGGGTGCAGGGCTTGCCCTTCTTGTGCTTGTTTTAATTTTAGGCTTTGGTCGTGAGGACACAGGTACTCAGGGCTGGATTAACCTTGGCTTTGTAAACATTCAGCCGGCAGAAATAGCAAAGGTATGCTTCCTTGTTTCCTTTTCCGCCCATGTTTCAAAGCTTAAGGAGGACATAAACTCCATCCCCAATGTGCTCCTTCTTCTGTTGCACCTTGCCGTGCCCGTGGCACTCATTCTTCTTCAGCCCGACATGGGTACTGCAATGGTTTTCGTGTTCATGTTCATTGTAATGATGTTTTTTGCAGGCATCAGCTATAAGTACATTCTTACAGCCGCAGGCGTTGGTGTGGCAGGAGCTCTTAGTGCATGGTTTCTCTTTCTTAAGGACTATCAGAAGGACAGGCTTCTCACCTTCTTAAATCCCGAATCTGACCCATTGGGTGCAGGCTATCACATCATTCAGTCAAAAATTGCCGTAGGAAGCGGTCAGCTTTTCGGCACGGGCTATAAAAACGGCGTACAGACACAAATGGGCTACCTTCCCGAAAAACAGACGGACTTTATCTTTTCCGTCATCTGTGAGGAAATGGGCTTTATCGGTGCAATTGCCGTTATAATACTGCTGTTTTTCATTATTTTCCGCATTTTCATAAATGCCCGCCGTGCCAGGGACACCTTCGGTGAAATGCTCTGCACGGGTGCAGGTGCAATGCTTCTTTTCCACACACTTGAAAACATAGGCATGTGCATAAACCTTCTCCCCATCACGGGCATTCCCCTTCCCTTTTTCAGCTATGGTGGCAGTAATATGATAACCAGCATGATAGCCATCGGCATTGTATTGTCGGTATCCTTCCATCGAAGAAACAACACATTCATGTAAATGTAGGGGCGGATTCCATATCCGCCCGTCAAAAAACAGTGTAGCACTGCTACACTGTTTTTATTTTATTTGCTAAAAACATTACACAAATCAAATTGGGCAACGCCATCAGTGCACAGGAAATGTCACCTATTGCCCAGGCAATTTCAAGCTGTATCACAGCACCCGTAAACACCGCTATGGCATATATTATTTTATAAAGGCTTTTTCTTTTTTCACCGAAAAGATGCCCCGTGCATTCAAGTCCGAAATACGACCACCCCACAACCGTTGTAAAAGCGAAAAAGGTTATGGCAACATCAAGTATTTTTCCGCCCATGTTGCCAAGGGTTTTATAAAAGGCAGTCTGTGTGCTTACCTCTCCTGCGGAAAGTATGGCAAGTGCCGTAAGGGTGCACATAACAATGGTGTCAATAAAAATTGCAGTTGCACCTATCATGCCCTGCTTGTGAGGGCTTTTCGTGCTGGATTTGGAGGAAAGTATCACCGTGCTTCCCACCCCTGCCTCACCGCTCATTACCCCTCGTGCAATACCGTTTGCCAACGCACCGCCACCTATTGCCCGTAGCGATATAGCCTCTGTAAATATGCTTTTAAAAGCCGTGGGAATATTTTCGCGGTTAATTATAATAACCAAAAGTGCCGATATTACAAAAAATGCACTCATTACGGGCACAAAAAAATCTGTAAATTTTGTAATACCCTTTATTCCGCCTCGTATTATTATATAAACAAGCACCATAAATATGACACCCGTTACCCATTTTTCAACACCGAAGCCCACATATAACGCCCCTGCGGCAGAGTTTGACTGTATCATGTTGCCAATGCCCACCGCAGTTATTATGCAAAAAAACATAAAAGCCTTCGATATCCTGTGGGGCATGTACCCCACGGGTCTTTTATCCGTAACATATATTTTCCCCAAAGCGTTTTCGCAGTAGGACACACACATCCCGAAAAGTGCCGCAACCCACATCCAGAAAACAGCACCGGGACCGCCCACGCTTATTGCAAGGCTCACACCCACAATGTTTCCCGTGCCTATGGTGGATGCAAGAGTAACAAAAAGTGTCTGCAAAGGCGAAACCTCACCCTTAGCACCTACATCCGTTACCCTTTCTGCTCCTTTTCTCTTTATAATCCAATAAAAGCACACCGCCCCCGTAACAAGAAAAAGGGGCACAAACATAAAATTCCACAAGAAATTTTTAATTAAATCAAGCATCTTTCTCACTCCAAAGTTATACTATGGAAAAACGGGGCAAAATATAACTTGTAACGTTGACTTTTTCTGCATATTTTGGTATACTTAAATGGATTATTTTTCTATTTATTCGGAGGAATATATGAATATAGAACACAATTCACGAAAATCCTTTTACCGCTTCCCTAAAGGAGCAGTTAAAACCGACTCCACAGTAAGATTACGTATCAGTGTTGCATCAATGTTTATCCCCGAAAGGGTTTCTTTGTATGTGAACACTGTTGAATATCAGATGCATTATATATTCTCCCTTGCAGGCTCCCGTGTTTACGAGTGCACAATCAAAGTGCCCTCCGAGGGCGGCCTTTTGTGGTATTCCTTTAAGGTGGATGCCGACGGCGAAACAAAATGGTACTCAAACAATGACCGTTTCCTTGGCGGCATAGGTCAGAGCTATGACGATAAGCCTGCCATTGCATATCAGATAACGGTTTACGATAAGGATTATAAAACACCCGACTGGATAAAGGACGCGGTTGTGTATCAGATTTTTCCTGACCGCTTTTACCGTGGCGAGGAAACACCCATCCATGGTATTAAGCGTAACTGGGGCGAAGAACCCTTCTATACCCCCGAGCAGTTTGGCGGTACTTATCTTTCTAATGACTTTTTCGGCGGCACTCTTTCAGGCATTGAGCAAAAGCTCCCCTACCTTAAGGAAATGGGCGTAACCGCCATTTATTTGAACCCCATATTCAAGGCATTTTCAAACCACCGCTACGATACGGGCGACTATGAAAATGTTGACGAAACATTGGGTACTAACGAAGACTTTATCCGTCTTGCAAAAAAGGCGAAGGAATATGGCATCCGCTTTATATTAGACGGCGTTTTCAGCCACACAGGCTCCGACAGCCGCTATTTCAATAAGTACGGTCATTATGACTCTTTAGGTGCTTACCAGAGTGAATCCTCGCCCTTCTACAGCTGGTATCACTTCCATGGTGACCATGACCATTACGACTCCTGGTGGGGCTTTGACACTCTTCCCAACACGGAAGAACTGGACCCCGAGTATGAAAAATACATTCTCACAAACCCCGACAGCATTATAAAACGCTGGATTGAAAACGGTGCCTCGGGCTGGCGGCTTGACGTTGCCGATGAGCTTCCCGACAAGTTCATTATGGACCTTCGTAAAGCCGTTAAGGAAAAGGACCCCGATGCCCTTGTTATAGGCGAAGTATGGGAGGATGCCTCCAACAAAATCAGCTATGGCGAAAAAAGGCGTTTCCTTTTAGGTCATTCTCTTGACGGCGTAATGAACTACGTTTTCCGTGGTGCCGTCCTTGACTATCTCACAGGTGGCGATGCCTTCCTTTTTGCACAGCGTATTCTTTCAATGATTGAGAATTATCCCTCTCATTCACTTTACGCTTCCCTTAACCTTATTTCAACACATGACGTGCCCCGTGCACTTACAATCCTTTCCGATGCCCCCTCTGTAACGGGTCTGGACCGCAATGCACAGAAGGCAGTTGTTATATCTGACGAAAAGAAGGCACTTGGCATGAAGCGCCTTAAGCTTGCCACACTTATGCAGTTCACCCTTCCCGGTGCTCCCTGCGTGTATTATGGCGACGAAATCGGCATGGACGGCTATTCCGACCCCTTCAACCGCCGTTGCTATGACTGGAGCAAAACCGACTGTGAGTTGCGTGAGTTAGTAACAAAGTGTGCAGAGCTTCACAAAAAATATCAGGTTTTAAGAACGGGCGAAGTAAATATGGTTTACACAATCAATTCCACCGTTTGCTACCTTCGCTATAATAACGTTTTCGGCAGCGATAAAACAAAGTTCAAGGTGCTCACCTGCATCAATGCCTCACAGACAAATGCAGAAAAGCTCCACCTTGAAATGGGCAGGTTCAATTTCGACACCGCTGTTGATTACGAAACCGGCGAGGAAATCCCCTACGAAAACCATGCTCTCGATATAGTTGTTCCTCCCCTTTCCGCAAAGGTGTACATTCTCGAAAAATGTACCGCTGAATGCTACGACACAGAATACATCTGATGAATGAATTGCCTTACGGCATGAATTACTTCGTATGGATTGATGCTTCGCATCGTGAACTGCACTAATGTGCATTATGGAATTTAATTCAGAAAGCAGGAAGAACGTTGAACGAGAACAAACTGATAAACCTATCAAAAGAGTTTGCGGTTAATATCATTAATTTATGCGATAATTTAATAAAGGATGGAAACAGATTTGCATTAAGCAACCAATTATTGCGTTGCGGAACAAGCATAGGTGCAAATATCCATGAAGCAAATTATGGTTCAAGCAGAGCAGATTTCATCAACAAACTCCAAATAGCCCTTAAAGAGTGCTATGAAACAGATTATTGGCTTACCATTTTACATGACAGCAAAATATTGGATGATGAGTGTTTTAAAAATCAATATGACAAGTGTTGCCAAATCCGTAGAATATTAATTTCATCCATAAATACTGCAAAACAGAACTCTAAATAATCACAGAAACCAAGAATGTCTCATTCTTGGTTTTTTCCGCAATGCTCAAAGAGCTATTCATTCCGCAGGAAATTCACGGCTATACCAGCCAATTCATGCAAGCTTTGCTTGCAATTCACCTTAAAGGAGGTCTTCCCATGTCCGATATCTTCACATCCCCCATATATTCCGTTTCCGATGATGGCAGCGGTATCGCAAGGTGCGACGGCTACACAGTCTTTGTAAAGGGTGCCGTAATAGGTGACGAATGTAAAATTGAAATTACAAAGCGTAACAAAACCTATGGCTTCGGCAGAATACTGGAAGTTGTAAAGCCCTCCCCAAGCCGTGTTGAGCCCATTTGTCCGCAGTTTAAGGAATGCGGAGGCTGCACCCTTCTTCATACCGATTATGAAACACAGCTTAAAATAAAGCGTGAAACCGTATATAATGCCCTCACCCGTATAGGTGGCTTTGAAAATATTGTTGTTCACGAAACAACTCCCTCGGTCCCTAACCTTAATTACCGTAACAAAAGCCAGTACCCCGTAGGAGGCACAGCCCGTGATATAAAAATAGGCTTCTATGCCCCCCGCAGTCACAACGTTGTCAATTCCGAGTTTTGTGCCATTGAAAACCCCGATGCAAGAATTATTCTCAACGCCTTCCGTGAATGGATGGCAAAGTATAAAATTGCACCTTATAATGAAGAAAAGCACATCGGCACAATCCGCCATATATATTCCCGTGCGGGTGAAAGCATAATGATAGTTATTGTTTCCCGCACCCGTGAAATTGAGCATCTTGACGAGTTGAAGGAAATGCTCCTTTCACTTAACACCTCAAAGCCCATCGGCGGTATTGTGGTTAATATCAATTCACAGAAAACAAACACAATTTTAGGTAAGTATGACTATACCATCTATGGCGAAAAGTTTATCTATGCAAAAATTGATAATATTACTTATAAGGTTAACTATAAATCCTTCTTCCAGGTAAACCCCTACACAACAAATCTGTTGTATAAAAAAGCATTGGAGCTTTGTAATTTAACGGGCAGTGAAACTGTTTTCGACCTTTACTGTGGCATAGGCACCATAAGCCTCTTTCTTGCACAAAATGCAAAAAAGGTTATAGGCGTTGAAATAGTTCCCGAAGCAATAGAGGATGCAAAGGAAAATGCAAAGCTTAACTCTATCTCCAATGCTGAATTTTACTGTGGTGCAGCCGAAACCGTGTGCCCTGCCCTCATAAAAACGGGCGAAAAGGCAGATATCGTAGTGGTCGACCCACCCCGTAAAGGCTGCGACGAAGTCCTCCTACAGGCTATAGGCAAAATGAAACCCGAAAAAATAGTATACGTCTCCTGCAATGTGGCAACCTTAGCCCGTGATGCAAAAATCCTTCACGAAAAATATGGCTATGAGCTTAATGAATCCTTTCCTTTCGATCAGTTCCCCCACTCAATGCATGTTGAAGCAGTATCCGCCCTTTCACTAAGCTAAATACGGGTATACTCTATAAAATGCTTGCATAAATGCCTTATTTATAATATAATTATTTAAACGAATTCTCTTTTGAAAAGGAGCAAAGCAAATGTCTAAAAAGAATTATTCCCCAAAGCGTTACAAAAAATCACCAAAGCTTAATAAAAAGGTTCTGTTATCAGTTCTTATTTTTGCCTTGGTGTGTATTGTCTTTTTTTTAGTATTCAATCCTTCCTTTAAATACAGTAAGCTTTTTTCCGAAAAAATAGCTCTTCTTCACGAAAAAGCCTTTGCTTCCGAAGGCGTGCAAAATCTTTACCCCTCATCGGAAGCATTCGATCAAGACAATGCTTATGTGGTTTTCATATCACTTTGTGATACTAAAAGCCGTGCTGTTGTAATACATGAGGCTGCCCCCACTATAGCAGAGGCATGGGAAAAGGCAGAGACTACTGCAAAGCAGTACATTAAAGAAAAGAAATACAATCCCGTCTGGGTCAAGGCAGATATTGTTGACGAGATGAAGGAGGTCTCCCTTAAGACCTTAAATCAAACCATTTCTACACATTTTGACGAATTCTATCGTCGTGGCATAGCCTTTGATGAAGCATTTACAACTGCACTTCTGGAAGCAGAAATCAACGGCAACAAGCTTATTGACTACGATACAACCGACACAATCGACCTTGAGGTGCTCAACAAATATCTCACTACCTACGAAAGAGGAACTCTCCCTCGTGTCCCCAAAGATTTAATAACCTTTACCTGCCTTGGTTTTATGTGTGACGAAAACAATAATGTCTTCGAACTTAACGATTATGAAGACATCGGGCTCGACTACGGAAGAAGACAGTACCCTGTAGACCGTGAAGCATTAAAGGACGTTGTTCTCAGTGCATCATATTGGCTCCAGGGTGAAATAAAGAACGACGGCAGATTCGTATATGGCTATTATCCCACCTATGACAAAGCTTTCACCGCGTATAATGTATTAAGGCATACAACCGGCATTCTTCCCCTTATCTGGAGCTATGAAATTACCAAAGATGAAGGCTTGAAGGACTCTGCTGATGTAACTATGACATATCTGCTTGACCAGGTGGTCGAAAAATCTGATGGTGTTTCTTTTGTTCTTGATGTTACAAACAATGAAATCAAGCTCGGAGGAAATGGACTTGCTATTATTGGAATGGACACCTATATGGATGCATTCGGACGAGATGAAAAAATGATTGAAATATGCAAAGATTTAGGTGAAGGTATGCTGGAGCTTCAAAACCCTGACGGCTCTTATTACCACGTTCTCAATACAGATTTCACACGAAAAGAAGAATACCGAACTGTTTATTATGATGGCGAAGCAACATATGCGTTTTGCATTCTTTATAAGCTCACAGGTGAAGAAAAATGGCTTAACGCCGCAAAGCGTTCTGTTGAATATTTCATAGCAAATGATTATACGAAGCATCGTGACCATTGGGTTGCCTATGCATTGAATGAGATTACAAAGCATGTGAGCGACGAACGTTATTACGAGTTTGGTCTTAGAAATCTCAGTGTTAACATAGAAAAAATTCACAATCAAAAAACCACTTACCACACATATATGGAGCTTTTAATGGCTGGCTTTGAAATGTATGACAGAATGGTTGAAGAAGGTATTCGTTGCGAAGGCTTTGATGAATTTGATGCCGATTACTTCGCCAGAACAATTCAGCACAGAGCAGAGCATATGTTAAACGGATTTCTCTATCCCGAGTATGCAATGTATCTGAAAAATCCCCGGGCAATTGTAGGTACCTTCTGCGTTCGTCATGACGGTTACAGAATACGTATAGATGATGTTGACCACTTTGTTGCAGGCTATTATCACTATTATGAGCTCTATGATGATGTTCAGAAATATATGAAATAATTTTTATTCTGGTGCAAAAAACAAGCTCCCTTGTGTAAAGGGAGCTCAGTGTATCTGCTTTTTCGACACGCTCTGACCACCCGCAAATTTGCGGGTGGTTTTTCGTTTCGGGTGTGGTCCCAATGCTATCGGATACAATATTTCAAAATGATATACTTTTTGTATACTTTAACAATAGTCTGCAGACCAACCAAAAAAACACGAATCGATGTGTAGTATAGCACAAACAATTTGTCGGAAAGCCTTTCTATTGAAGGAAAGGTGTTTTTACAGAGCAACACTCGGATGAGGTGGTAATGTAGAGACAAAAAGACTGTAAAACAAAAATCTCATTAGTCTCGCTTTACCCGACAGCTTCCGCCCAAGGGTAAGTATTAAGGTGAGGGGAGTTGAACTACATTGGTTTCATCTCTCTTCACCTTTGCTGTCCGTTCATCGGTAAAACTCTATTAGAACCACGCCACTATGGCATGGTATTCATTTACACAATAAAAAGACTCCGATTTCTCGGAGTCTTTTTATTTAATTAGCCGGAAGGCTATTGATTACTTCCAAACGCCTACGGGTGTACCAAGGTTGCCTGCTGTGATAGCTTCAAGAGCGTTCACACCAACAAGTACGGATACACCTGCAACTTCAAGACCTTCAGGAATATCAGATGCAAATTCTACAACACCGTCAGCATTTACAACGCCTGATACAGCGATTGCCTGGTAGGGTCTGCCGTCCTTAAGGAAGGATACAACAACTACTACGCTGTCACCAACTTCAAGTTCAACATCGCCTGCATAGTCAGCATCAAGTTCGAAATCTACAGCGATCTTACCTGCAACGTCCTTCTTTACTGCTACAAGAGGAAGGTCAACATCAACGTCTGCGTCAGCGTCTGCGTCAGCGTCAGCGTCTGCGTCAGCGTCAGCGTCTGCGTCTGCGTCAGCATCTGCGTCAGCGTCTGCGTCAGCGTCAGCGTCTGCGTCAGCGTCAGCATCTGCGTCAGCGTCTGCGTCAGCGTCAGCGTCTGCGTCAGCGTC